>NZ_DBMCWA010000003.1:23398-173974 GCF_056977735.1 Succiniclasticum sp. | reverse complement strand
GGTTTCTTTTCTCTTCTTGCCATAATAAAAGGCCTCCTATGATTTTATTTTATCATAGAAGACCTATTTTTGCTTTTTACAGACTTTTTTTCATAGTCTCTGTGTATCAAAATGTCATTTTGAGTGTAGTTTTTCGTTTATAAAAAATAAGATAGACTCGCAACACTTCCGCAGCATCTGCCTGAAATACGGCAGATGCTTTTTTATTCACATCCACCGGAACAGCAGTTCCGACGGAAGCAGGAACAGATACGGAGCTGTCACTACTGCCAGCCACAAAGCCGATTTTCTTCCCTGTTCTTCCGACAGCCCGGCGCGTTTTAAAATGAATAAGTCGAACCGGTAAATGCAATATGCCGCCAGCAGGATTGCCACAACCACAATCAGAAACGACACCGCATTTTCAAAGGGGTTAAGGCCAAGGCCGTGGTTGATTGCCCGCAACGAATCCAGTTTACGGGAACTCGTAATCTTAAACGCGGCTAACAAAAACAGACTGCGCTAACTGCATTGTATCCGGGCCAACGTAACACTCACTTGCCCACAGCGTGGCAGGCCAGCACGATTCCCGCATACATGAGATCCGCGCGCAGTCCGGTAATCACTTCTTTGCCAGGTCTGCCTGTTTATCCTGTTCCGCCTTACGGATATCTTCCCGCATATCCTTGGCCAGGTTGAACGTCTGGAATTTCTCATCCGAGGGCAGCATCATGGTAAAGCTGTCCGTTTTATCCAGATACGCTTTCCCGTTCCCGATAGCCAGTTCCAGAATATGGCCGCCGTGTTTTTTATCATCCGAAATAAAATGGAAATGCCAGCCCGGCGTGTTCAGGCCGCCCATATAATTGGGGCAATACAGACCGACCAGCGTTCCTTCCATGTTTTTATGGGTAAACTCCGTCTGTTTTCCTTTCAGCGCCTCTACCAGCGTGGGGTACGGTTCCTGGCTGCCGTGTTCGCTGCGGAACAGGATGCTGGGGAACACGGTGTGCAGCTTTACTACATAAAAGCTGTTGGCCCCCTGCTCTTCCACAACTTTGTTTAAGCGTTCTTCCAGACCGGTTTTGTCAGCTACATCCGTAAGGTCTACCGCAATGTCTTTGTCAAAAAATGTCACGTTCGCGAAAGGCACGGTATCCTTGTCGTCCGCCACGACAACCCGTCCATCGCCCAGGGCCTGGTACACCGTACCGTCCAGCACAATCATTTCCCCGTTCAGTCCTTTGAACGTGCCGATGCCGGTATCCCCGCCCTTGCGGAGCTGCTTCACCGTAACCGTGCCGCCGAGATAACCCTGCGCCAGCGATTGCAGCAACGCCACCTGCCGGACGGTTTCCCTGTCTGCGGAGGCCGCGCTGCAAGTCGCGCCAAATACCATGGAAGCCGCTAAAGCTAAACCGATGTACTTATTTCTGAATGTCATTTTGTCTCCTCCTCTTTTAGAGCTCATAAAAACGCAACGACCCGTTTTCACCGTCTGGATTGACTGAAAATATCTTGTCTTTTTATTTAATCAGCGTACTTTTTCCCCTACTCTTTCCCCTACTCTTTCATTATTACTATTATTATATCAAAACAGCCGCAGAAAATAAATTCCGCAGCTGTTGAATAAAATATGAATTTGTTTGTAAGTAATGCAGCAGGAAAAGGCGCCGCACACAGTAATCAGGGGCGACTCTTTCAGCCCCTGCCGTTTTGTTTCAGGTTCCCTTACGCAAAATGTCCAAATAGTCTCTGTATGCAAAAGTCCGGTTCCTGCTTGCATTCTCCGTCTGCTTAAGTATCCCCGCGCCCACCAGTCTCTTTACCGCTGCAGATACCGTATTATAGGATACGCCAAGGGCTTCCGCTGTCTTGCCGATATCAATAATCGGATGGGATTCCAGATACGTAAGCAAAATCTGCGTATTCCCGGAAGCGCGTCCCATCCTGCTTACGGTTTCCCGGCTGCGCCTTTGCAGTTCCACAAGATCATCAATGGTAGTGATGGCGTCCAGGGCTGATTCATGAATCGCGGAAAGGAAGAAACAGATCCACTGTTCATAGTTGCCTTTATTTCTGACTCCCGTCATTCTGTCGTAATATTCCACACGGTTCTTTTTCAGGAAATAGGAAACATAGAGCGCCGGCGTCGTCAGCACCTTCTTTTCCATCATGAATAAGGTGATCAAAAGACGCCCGATCCTGCCATTCCCGTCAAGGAACGGATGGATCGTCTCAAACTGGTAATGTATTAGCGCAATCCTTACAAGATAATCCAGCGTATCGTCCCCGTTCATGTATTTTTCCAGATCGGACATGGCGTTTTCCATATCCTCCGGGTTAGGCGGAATATACCTGGCGGTTTTCAGGGTACTGCCCTCCCCGCCGATCCAGTTTTGGGAATGTCTGAACTCTCCGGGACGTTTCTCCCGTCCTCTCACGTTTTCCATCAGAATCCCATGGGTTTCCCTGATCAGCCTGTTGCACAACGGCAGCGTGTCCAGTCTTTTGATCGCATATTCCGTAGCCCTGATATAATTGACAACATCCGCCACATTCCGGTTCGTGTTTTTTTCGATCAACGGGTCAAGGACATCCTCCAGTGTTGCCTGGGTGCCCTCGATCTGCGAAGACATCAGCGCTTCTTTCCTCACATACATGGATACAAAAAGATCCATGTTTGGAATTCTGGCGGAAATAGCCTCAAGGGCTGCAATCGCACGGTTTGCTTTTACAAGAAGCGAAACCATCTCTCCATCCATTTCCAATTCCGGCTTTGGCGGCAACGGATTCGGAAGAAACGATTTGTATCCGGCTTCTCCTGTCAGATTTGTCCGGTATGTACCTGCCCGGTTCGTCATAACAATATCTCCATTCTAATTGAAATTACAGAATTATTATATCTCTTTTATTTCAAGTTTTCAACTAAAATTGAAATAACGCGGTAATTTTGGCAATCTTATTTCAAGTTCAGTGGTCTGACTTGAGTCCGGCGACGCCAATCGGGCATTTAATTCAAATTTGTTGTACGTAAAGTGATGCAGGCACAAAAAAACTTCGATTTGTATTACCATTATCATTATAACAAAACAGCCGCGGAAAATAAATTCCACAGCTGTTAAAGAAAATATGAATTTTGCCAAACCGTCCGCGGCAGCCCGACGGACGGCAACGCAGTGGCTGTTACGCCAGGGATGACAACACAGTGACAGTCACGCCAGGTAACCGAGATGCTCCAGCAAAATTTTGACGCCGAGCAGAATCAAAATGACCCCGCCGGCGATCTGCGCCGAATCTTCAAACCGGTTGCCGAACACGTTGCCGATTTTTACGCCTGCCGTGCAGAAGAAACATGGTTTTCATGGACATATCCGCGCCTTTTCCGTCCGCTTCGCATTCCTCTTTCTTAGCGAACCCTTCCTTCAGCACGATCCTTATCCACCCGCTGCAGATAAGTCTCGCCAATTAAGGTGATACCAGGATTGCTCCAGTCTGTTGATATCCCGCACGTAAAACGTGCTGACTACTCCATTACTAGTTCGACAATGTAACATAAAAAATCGTTTTTATCAAACAAAAATATTATAACGCTACATCCAATACCATCATCAGGGAAAAACCGGCCGCGAAAGACAGCGTCCCGATATGGGAATGTTCGCCCCGGCCCATTTCGGGGATCAGCTCTTCCACGACCACATATAGCATGGCACCGGCCGCAAAACTTAAAAAATACGGCAGGAACGGCGTTACATAACCGACGGCCAGAATGGTCAGGAAACCGCCGGCCGGTTCCACGACGCCGGAAAGAACGCCATACAGAAACGCCCTGCTGTCCTTTAACCCCTCCGCCCGGAGAGGCAGGGAGATAATTGCGCCTTCCGGGAAATTCTGGATTGCGATGCCCAATGACAGGGCCAGCGCTCCCGCCGATGTAATCCCGGCAGAAGAAGCCTCTGTCCCGGCCGCCAGCATTCCCGCATAAACCACCCCCACGGCCATCCCTTCCGGAATATTGTGCAGCGTAACGGCAAGCACCATTTTTACCGTGCGGGATAATGGGATTTCAGGGCCTTCTGATTCATTGCTTTCCCTGTGCAAATGGGGAATGACGTGATCCAGCAGTAACAGGAACAGGATGCCGGCCCAGAAACCGGCAAACGCCGGAAAAAATGCGTATTTCCCCAGACGGGCCGACTGTTCCATGGCGGGAATCAGCAGGCTCCATACCGAGGCGGCTACCATCACCCCGGCGGCAAATCCGGTAAACGCCCGCTCCAGTTTCCGGTTCAGCCCGCCCCGGATAAAAAACACACAGGCCGCGCCCAGGCTCGTCCCCGCCAGCGGGATCAGAAGCCCCTGTACAATTTCAATCGGCATGATACAATCACCCGGCATGACATAATCACCCTGCTCCGCAGTTTTCCAATATTATTCTCCGTTCCGCCCCTTCTTACTTCTCCGCCAGGACGGCGATCCACGGCTGACTCCTATGATGTACCGTCTTCACTTTTGTAAAGCCGGCGCTTTTCATGGCCTCTCCGATTTCTTCCGCGGTATACAGTTTCATGCCGTCGATCATCTTCTCAAACTTTTTGCCGGCTTCATCCTGTCCGTCCGATTCATTGACGACCAGGAAACAACCGCCCGGCTTCAGGATTCTGCAAACCTCCGCGAAACAGTTCCCGAGTCCCGGCCAGAAGTAAACCGTTTCAAACGCCGTCGCCAGATCGAAACTGCCGTCCGCAAAGTCCAGGGAGGACACGTCGCCCTGCCGGACAACACAGCGTCCTTTCAATACGTCGTCTTTGTTGTAGGCTGCCGTCTGCTGCACGGAAAGAGGGGAATAATCAATGGCCGTAACATGGGAACCGGGATATTTTTTCAGCAGTTCCGCCGCGTTTCTCCCGCCGCCACAGCCGATTTCCGCGATGCGTTCCGGCGCGGCCGCTTCCAACTGGCCCATGCCCCAGTCCGCCGTTTTCGCATGACCGAAATTCATGCCTTTTAGCATTAATTTTCCCAGAGTCCCTTCCGGTTTTCTTGTCTGGTTGATGCATTTCAAAAAAAGTCCCATGATTTCATTTTCTCCAAAAAGCCCCGCAGATTAGAGCGCAGTAACGGATTATATCTTCTTCGCACATTGTCAGCCACCACAGTTACCCTACGATAATAGCGCGAGCTAAAAACCAGTTAGCAATTGCTAACCGTTGATATAATAACAGAATCTAGTAAAGCTGTCAACAGGCAAGTAAATAAAACAGCCACGGAAGTTCCATGGCTGTTGAACTAAGGAAACACTGAATAAATGAGTTGTAACGGCTTCTGTCCTTCCGCATTTTGAGCAGACAAATTGTGCTTTCATACTATTAGACTCCGTAAAATTGCGCTTTATCCTGTCTATAACATCTATCATGATTTTGCATTCGGGCATGCCGGTCTTTATACAAAGTGAAACAAATTTAATCCGGTAACTTCTTCGTCCAGTCTCCTTCCTACATTGCCGGGCAAAACGCGAACGAATACTTCTCCTGTGGCGCCAATACTGCACTCATTTAAATGTCCGCCCAAAATCTGCATTTCTTTATTACAAAGGTTAATGTGCAAATGTATGTACACCGCTCCGTCTTTCTGAGTGATATTGCCCATGAGCGATGTAATCTCCATAGGGCCGTCCAGTTCCGTCTTATGATACTCCCGACGCCCTACGTCATATAAACCGATGACCGCGCGATCTGCTGCGCCGATTCCTTCCACGCTGGCCAGCGCAATCTGTTGCTTTTCGCACAACGCCTTCAGCGATGCAACGATTTCTTCCCCTTTATCCAGACGAACTACATACGTATCTCCAAACTTCTGAAATTCCATGATCCATTCCTCCCCTGAGAGTATTCCCGATTTCTATTACTATTATGACAAAACAGTAAGATTTATCGTATTTGCGTCACGAATCTATTTGATTTTCATGTTCTTACTACCTCCGTACAATTTCTTTCATAGCGATATTCTGTGTCTGAAAATGCAGCTTACCCATATGAAGCAAGTTCAATCAAATTACCGTCCGGATCACGCAGATAAATGCTTTGCATTTTCCCTTTTGCACCGTTGCGTTCCACAATGCCAGTAACCAGCGGCGCGTTTTTTCTTTTCAGCTCTGCCAGCACCGCTTCAATATCGTCTTCCGTTTCAAAACACAAGTCAAGGCTGCCTGGTAACGGATGGGCGGCAGCAGGCAAAAACTCTGCAGGACGTTTGTGTATATTAATCTTCTGCGAACCAAACCATAAAGAAAAACGCCCGGCTGTTTCTTTTTGCTTCATGCCCAGTATTTCTGTATAAAAATGCAGGCAGGCTTCCAGATTCTTTGTTGTGATTACAAAATGATCAATCGCTGAAACATGCATAAGCTCACGCCCCATTTCTTGAAAATTCGTCCGAATGTACTCGTATAAGTTTACTCACGCCGGTTCCATTCCAGCTTAAACTGTTTCTTGTCCACAATTATACCAAAACAACCGCAGAAAAATCTATGGCTGTATGAAAAACGGGAATCTATACCTTTTTAATAAAAAACAGCCGTAATACCACGGCTGTTAAAGAAAATGTGAATTACTGTATTGATTTTCCTAATTCATAGGCTTTGGTCAGTTCTTCCCTTCCCTCAGTGTCCCCCGGCTGCGCCACGTTTCCGCATAATACTTTCCCGATGCTTTTCCATCCTCCCTGCTTCTTCTGCGCCTTTTCGGAACGCTGCGGTAAGGGAAGAGGTGTTCCCATTCGGTCTGGGGCTGCCGTTTAAAATGATTATTTTTTTGCTCATGGAAATGGACCTCCGTCTTGATTTTTGGTTATAAGCATGGTAACATAAAGTCGTATTTTTTACAAGGAACAACATAGAATCATCGTCTCATTAAGTTAGATACTAATTTAAATGAAAGTAAAGGATTTTTATTATGAAACGGATTGCATTACTGATTGTTATCGTATTATTGGCTGCTGTGGTAATTAAAGGGCCGGATTCTCTGATCGGGCTGGCGAAAATGTCCCGTTCGGCTTCGGCCAACGATGGAAGCCTTCCCAATGTGACCGGCAAAGCCACCGGCGTTACCGGCAAAAAGGTACTGGTTGCCTATTTCAGCTGGGGCGGCAACACCCGGGAAGTGGCAAAGCGGATCCACGATAAAACCGGTGGCGATTTGTTTGAAATCAAAAAGGAAACGCCCTACCCGAAAGAATATAAACCTACCACGGATATTGGCAAACAGGAACGGGAACAGGATGCCCGCCCGAAGCTGGAAGGCCCGTTGCCCGATTTGAAACAGTATGATGTGATTGTGTTGGGCTACCCCATCTGGTGGTACATCGAGCCCATGCCGGTAAAGACTTTTGTAGAAGCGCAGGATCTGTCGGGCAAAACCATCCTTCCCTTTGCCACCAGCGGCGGAAGCGATATTACGGCCAGCGTGGAAGATTTGCGGAAAACACTGCCGAAGTCACAGGTAAAGGATGGGCTTCTGGCTAACATGACCGGCGGCATCGACAGCTGGCTGAAAGAAAACGGTCTGGTAAAATAAACCGGGCTGCAGCAAACAGCAAAATATAATTACATAAAAATTACATAAAAAAATACAGGACAGCTTTCATCCGGTTTGGGATACAGGCTCGTCCTGTTTTTTTGTTAAGGGACATGGATGCAGTCAGTCGTTAAAAGTGTCTCCCTTTCGGAAGGAATAGCCGTATACAACGACACGGAACAGCCAGTCAACAAACATGGCGTACCACACCCACAGCACATTTTTATGCCATACCTCCACAAACATGTACGCCAGTCCCACCCGGAATACCGCCATGGCGAAAACTGCCACTTTCATGGTAAAAGCCGCTTTTCCTACCGCGCGGTAATAATAAGGCAGCAGAAACGCCACCGGCCAGATGACCATAGCTGCGGAATGGGAAAAAATCAGTCCTTCCGCAAGGGTCGCAGAATGCGGCGACAAATTGTAACAGCTTACCCAGAAACTTCTGCCAAAAATCATAACGGCACAAATCACTGCCAAAAACGCGTAATTCAGATACAACAGGATTTTTGCATAATAATGAGCCTGTTCCGGTTTTCTTGCCCCGTAGCATTGTCCCACAATGGTGATCATCCCCGCGCCCAGGGCATTGCCCGGCAGGTACAGATACGTTGCCAGGTTTGAGGCCACCGCATAGGCGGCGATAGATGCGGTGCCCAAAGTGGATACCAGGCTTTGCAGCAAGATTTTCCCTAAATTGAACAGCCCGCTCTCCACACTGTTGGGAATACCTATGGACAATATTTTCCGGATGATGCTTCTGTCCGGTTGCAACTGGGAAACATCCTGTAAACGGATGTTGTTTCCGAAATGCTGAAGACAATATACCATGAACAAAGCTGCAACAGCTCTGGCAACCAACGTTGGCAGGGCAACGCCCACAACACCCATATGAAGCCCGAAAATACAGATTGCATTCCCGACGATATTAAGGATGTTCATTCCTAAAGAAGCCAGCATGGCCAGTTTTGTATTGCCCGCCGCCCGGAAGACGGCTGCCGAAGAATAGTAAATGGCAAGAAACGGGAACGAAGCCGCGGTAAACAGCATATATTTCACCGCGTCTTCCATAACCCTGCTTTCCACCTGTCCGAAGATCAGCGCCAGCAGATAATCTCCTTTTAATAAAAATACTGCAGACAGAATCATCATCAGTGACGTCGTAAGCAGTAGCAATTGCCCTCCGCTTTTGCTTGCCGATGCAAAATTGCCTCTGCCAATAAACTGAGCGCACACGACAGTGCCGCCGGCAGTCAGGGCGAACAGGACTTGTATCACCAGATAATTAACAGAGTCAACGAGGGACACGCCGGAAACGGTCGTTTCGCCTACATACGCCACCATCAGTACATCGACCATGCCTACCAGCACGGTCAGCAGCTGTTCCACCACCAGGGGCCACAACAGGCGGATCAGATCCTGTTTGCTGAACAGCAATTCCGAATCGGATTTTTTTGTAACATCATTCATTTCATTACGCATACAAGTCCGGTTCCTCCATATGACGGTTGCTATTTGTAAAAACATTTTCGGTTAAATCATACATCAGCAACTGCAAAAATCACACAACCCTTTTCTTCCATGCGCCGGAATGATAAAACAGCATCCCAACCCACAGCGGCGTAAAATTGGCCAGCGCATCTCCCAGCCAGAAGCCCATATATTTCATGTCCAGCACAATCCCAAACAAAACCGAAAGCCCCAGCCGCAGCACAATGCCATCAAATATGGCCGTGACAAAATTCACGCGGGAATTGCCGCTGCCGTTGATGAGCGCATTACTGCCGCTTCGTCCCGCACAGCTGAAAAAAGCTAAAATCGCAATGGGAATATACTCATAGCCAATCCGGATAACCGAGGGATCATCCGTAAAAATCCCGTAAACCTGTTCCGGGAAAAAATAAATGACCAGCGAAGCGGCCACAGCCACCACCGCCATAATCCGGTACACTGCAAACATAATCTGTCGCACCCGGTCATACTTTCCCGCGCCGATATTCTGCCCCACCATAGACGATCCTGCGGTGTTAATCGAATTTGACATCATGTTGACGGACATATTGATTTTGTTTGCAATGCCAGCAAACGCGGAAACCGCTACACCGAAAGAATTGATCCAGGAATTGACGAACATTTTGGAAAACTGGACCGCAGCGTTTTTAATCGCCATAGGAACGCCCAGCTTCAGCAGGGAGAGCAGCATCTCTTTTTCCGGATGGACAAACTGTCCAATGGTCAGCGATAAATGATACCGCTTCCGATTTTTGCAGATAAACGCGGCGCACAGCAGGAAGCTGACCCCCTGGCTGATAATGGTCGCCAGCGCCGCGCCCCGGGTGCCCATGCCCAGCTTCAAGACAAAAACAAGGTCCAGCGCAATGTTCAGCAGCGCCGCCAGGCTGATGAAATAAAAGGGGTGCTTCGCGTCGCCCATGCCACGCAAAATTGCGCTCACTGCATTATATCCGTAAACAAAAACAATACCGGCCATGGAAATGCCGGCATAGGACAAGGCCTCTGCGAACGCTTCCGGAGGCGTATGCATGAGTTCCATAATCTCCCGGCGGAACAGAAGCCCCAGCCCGGTGACACAACAGGCAAAACCAAGAAGCGCAGTACCCATGGTAGCCACAAAACGGCTCAGCTTATCGTGCTGCCTCGCGCCGATGTACTGGGCGATCAACACCTGTCCTGCGCTGGAAAAACCCATGGCGATAAACGTCATGCAGTTCATGATATCCCCGCCGACAGAAATCGCGGAAAGGCCCACCTTGCCCAGCGTCTGCCCTACGATGATCATATCCGCCATGTTGTAGACAATCTGCAGCAGGTGGGACAAGAACATGGGCATCGCAAACGTAATGAGCTGCCGGTTCACGTTTCCGGTTGTAAAATCCGCAACCAGTGTATGCGGGTGATGGTTCATGTGATGCATAGAAAGTACCTGTAATCCGTTGTAGCTCCTGAAAAATCCGGTATCTCTTTTATCCGATTCCTTGATTATTATAAATATTATACCATTTATCCCCTTCAAAAATGTACAGAAACAAGTTTTTTTTCTGCAAGGCTCCGTTCTGCCCATCCCGCACAGTAAATACTGCATTCAAACAGAAGGATCGTCGGAACCGCCATCATGATCTGGCTCAGTACATCCGGCGGCGTTAAAAGGGCGCTGACGATAAAACTCAGCAACACAGCAAAGCGCCGGCCGCGGCGCAGCGTGTCCGCATGCAGCACTCCCGCTTTCGCCGCAATGGTACAGGCTAAGGGCATTTCAAAAATCAGGCCGAAGGGTATCACAAAGCCCAGAAGGAAATTTACATAGCGGTCAATGGCAAACAACGGCATGGCCGTTCCCGCGCCCGCATATACAAAAAAACTCAGGGCAGATAAAAAGACGACACCGTAGCCAAAAGCAACGCCGGTTGCAAACAACAGGAGTGAGAATACCACCCAGCCAAGGGCCAGTTTCCTTTCCTCAGGGTACAGCGCCGGCCGCACAAAGGCCCATATCTGCCACAGCAGCACCGGGGCCGCCACGACATCCATCACCCGTTCGGGCCCGATATACAGGAGGAAAGCAAACACAACCGCAACCGCCGCGACACACCGGATCAGACGGCGACGCAGTTCTCCTACATGTTCCCAAACGTCCATATCCGTATTATTTTTCCGCAACTGCAGTTCCGGTGGGTTCATTTTCTTTCTCCGCGTTCTTATTCAGTTCCGCACGAAATTCCCGCAGGCTGGTGCCCAAGGCCTTGCCTAAACCGGCCACCCGGCTGCCGCCGAATAACACCAGCGCAATCAATATTTCCATTGGACACGCCGCCGGGTTTTGCTTCCACACTGCCTGCCGACGGCGCTGCACCGGCTTTCTTATCCCCGCTGACCGCATTGATGCCGCAGCCGCTAAGGAACAGGGTCAGCGCCCCTGCGCCGGTTACTTTCAGAAATTCTCTTCTGTCCATGCTTAACTCCCCTTTTTCTTTGTCTGAAGTTCGTAGCGCAGGTAATCAATCCGTTCCAGCGCTTTCTCTTTGCCGTGAATCGTGTCCAGCGTCCTGCTGCGTACTTTGTTCAACATCTTCAGACAGGCTTCCGCTGAATTCTCACCGTCCTGCCTCATGCGCAGGTAAGCCGCAATCTCCTCTTCCGCAAACCCGATATCCTGCAACGTCATCCACACACTCAGCTCTTCAATATCGCGGTCCGTAAACCGGTACGAATCCACTTGCCCGTGTTTTTCATTCCTGCCCTCTGCACCCGTTTTTTCCGCTGCGTAACACTGCAGCACGGCAAACGGGATCTTATATTTTTCACTCACTTCCGTAATCGTCATGCAATCCCTCCCTTTTACACACCCTTACAGGTCGTTCTATCTGTCCTTATTGTAAGAAACTGTTTTGTGAAAGTCTAATACCGGTTTATCATTAAAAGCCATGCTTCTCAGGCATGATGAGAAAAGTAAAAAAACGCCGACATACTGTCAGCGTTTCTTTGAGCTGTTTCCTTTAACGGATACTTTTCTGTTGCGCAAGCTAAAACAATCCTTATTTTCCCAGTCCGTTATCCTTCAGCCAGCCGTCGAGGCCGCTGGTCGAGTTAAGCAGGATACCGTCTTTCACCTGGGCTTTGGGCAGGGTTTTCCGCAAATCGTCTACGCTTCCTTCCACACCGCTGCCGCCGCTGGTAGCAAAAGGAAGGATCGTTTTGCCGGATAAATCCTGCGCTTCTACAAAGGTTTTTACAGCCATGGGCTCAATGTACCACCAGATAGGGTAACCCAGCAGGATTACATCGTACTGTTTCATGTCAGGCAGCGGTCCCGCCAGCTTAGGACGGACATTGTCTGCTTTTTCTTTTTTGCCGATATCGACGGTAGCATGATAATCGGCAGGATACGGCGTTGCCGTTTTGATTTCAAACAAATCGCCGCCGGTCTTTTGCTGTATGGTCTGCGCCACCTTGCGGGTAGCGCCGCCCCAGGAAAAATACGCTACCAGCACTTTTCCGTTTGCCGGCGCCGGAGCCGCTTCGGCCTTTTTGGTTACTGCCGCCGGTTTCGCGTCGCTTTTGGGCGCCTCCGCTTTTTTATCCCCGCCGCATCCCGCAAAGGAAACGCACAGACACAGCGCCATCAGGGTAAACATAATTCGTTTCAGCATAATTACACTCTCCTCCTCATTTTCAGCACACGGATTTCCATAATCCATCAGTTCCTTTTCTCCCAACCAAAATGAATTGCGTCAAATTTGCAGACTGCCTTGCAATCGCCGCAGGAAATACATTCATGGTCGCCTACGGTTTTCGTGTCCATCTTGCAGACGCGCATACAGGCATTACAGTGCACGCATTTGGTTGCATCCACCTTAACAGACAGCAACGCAATTTTATTGAAAAAGCCGTAAATCGCTCCCAGCGGACAAATAAAACGGCAGAAAGGCCGGAACATAATCACTGCAAACACAAGCACTATCGCCAGAATGGCAAAGCGGTAATTAAAAATCATGTAGGAACGGATGCTTCCTCCCATGGAAAGCGTCATTAGGAAATTGGAAAATGGCATATTGGGACACACATACTGACAAAAAACCATGATACGCCGTCCTCCCATGGAAAAGCCCAAGGGGATGACAATCACACACAGTGCCAATACAACATATTTTAAATAACTGAGACGTTGGGTCCATTCGCTCTTTTTGATTTTTGGCACAGGAATTTTATCCAGCAAATCCTGCAACAGCCCGAAGGGACAAAGCCAGCCGCAGATGAACCGCCCGAAGGCCAGTGCCAGTAAAAGCAGCCAGCACAATATGCGGATGGGCAGGTTACGCAGTCCGTCTGCAAATAGCTGCTGCATAAAATTCAACGGACAGCCTGCCACTGACGCGGGACAGTACCGGCAATTCAGTCCCGGCACGCAAAATTCACTGTTAATATATTTTGCCGGAATATCGCTGATAAGATTACAGTTGTACAAAATGGCCGAGCACAACTGTGTCAGACGACGCGTAAGCATAATGAGCCGCTTTTCCTTACGCCCACTGACCGGCCCAGGTTTTCAGTTCGCTTGCAGAAGCACTGCTGCTGAAGCGTTTGCCATTCAAAACCTTAGCGCCTTTAGCCAGTTTCTGCATATTCGCCGGGGCATCCCCCAGACCGCTGCCGCCGGACGTGGCAAAAGGAATTACAGTTTTGCCTGTAAAATCGTAGCTCTCCATGAACGTGTCAATGATAGAAGGTTCCCGGTACCACCATACAGGGAAGCCTACAAACACTACGTTGTACTGAGACATATCCGCCACTTTAACGCCAATGGCCGGACGGGAACTGCGATCGTTCATCTCCACGGAACTGCGACTGTTCTTGTTCTGCCAGTTCAGATCCGCGCTCGTATAAGGCGTTTCCGGTTTAATCTCGAATAAGTCTGCTCCAATAGCTTCTGACATAGTCTTCGCAACGTTTGCTGTAGTTCCGCTTGCGCTGAAATACGCTACCAATGTTTTATTCATACTGTTATCCCTCCTGTAACACTAAACTCTACGCTTTCCTAAAGAAACGAATTCACTGTTTCCTAAATACTTTCAATTTATTATATCACAACGTTAGCCTGCGTAATAAAGCAGAAGAAATTATTTCATTTCTTTCCACCAGGGGCCAAACGTTTCCGTGTTCTCCCCGATGACCGCCGCTTCCCCGATACGGGGCGTCAGCAGTTGGTAAGATTTTGTTTTACTCTCTTCTGCCAGCCGGATGTACGGTTCGTCCCAGGGGTGGCGGGCCAGTGCAAACTTGCCCCCGTGACAGGGAAGCACTGCTTTTGCCCTTAAATCTTCTCCCGCCTGGGCAGTTTGATCCGGATGCATATGAATCTTCGGCCAGTCCTTGTTGTACTGTCCGTTTTCCAAAATGGCAAGGTCGAAGCCGCCAAAGGTCTGCCCGAATTCTTTAAACTCTTTGGTGTATCCTCCGTCGCCGCTGTAAAACACCTTGCGGCCCGGGGTAATAAACGCATACGAACAGGCTTCCGACTGGTTCTGGTTCAGGAACCGCCCGGTAAAATGCTGGGCCGGAAGGATGTGCACGGTCAACTGTTCCGACAGCCTGACTGGTGTGTACCAGTCTTCCTCCGTCACCCTGTCCATGTCGAAGCCCCAGTATTCAAAGTGTTCCCCGATGCCCAAAGGCACTACGATTTTTTTGATTTTCGCCTGCAGCGCCATCAGGGTTGGATAATCCAAATGGTCCCAGTGATCGTGGGAAATGACCAGCAAATCGATTTCCGGAATGTCCTCCGCCGTATAGACGTTGCTTCCCGCAAACGCTTTGTTAATGAAAGGCAGCGGAGAAGCCCAGTTGCTGAAGACGGGATCAATCAGGATCCGGTTCCCGCCCAGCTGCAGATAAAACGTGGAATGTCCCATCCAGACCACAGCGTCCTGCTTCGGATCCAGTTTGTGCAAATCCGTTTTCTTGGAAACCATGGGTTCCGTGGGCACCAGCCGTTCCGACGTGCCGCCGAACAGAAAACGCATAGTTGCTTCGAACTGGCTTGTCTCCACCGCTTTTTCCACCGGCGTGATGGACCAGAACCGCCCCTTATAATAATGAGGCGACTGCTGTATCCTCTCCAACCGTTTCCCGGTGGGAGTCCGGCCAAACTCCGGCCGCCGGCTGTAAAAATATACGCCGATGGCAAGAGCCAACACTAATACCAATACAATTTTCAGAACAAGTTTCATAAACATTACCTGCTATACTATGCTACTTTCTTTTAATCCACGGAAACCATACGGTAATGGCGTTTCCCAACATTTAGTTTTTCAGCAAACTCCAGCACGTTGACGCTGTGGTGTTTTTCCCAGGCCATACGGGTCGCTTCATCCTTTGCCGCGCCAAATTCAAAATCCACACAGGCCTGATCTACCGCTACCGGATCCAGGGAAGCAAGGATGCCTACGCTTTTACGGTTCTGTACATTCACGCATTTGTCTTCCGCTTTAAAAGCGTCCAGCACGTTGATAAACGCCCAGCGCCCTTTCTTATAATCCATGGCCGCTTTGGCCGCGTCCGCAAAACACCGGGCCGTAGTATCATCGTCGGCCCACTGGTACGTTTTGTCGTTTTTGCCCGCGCTGTGGATCAGCGCTTTTCCGGAAAGAGAACCGAGGGACAGGGAAATATTTTTGATATTACCGCCCAGTTGGGGAATATAATGCGTTTTAAAGCGATGCACTGCCACAAAGGTATCGTAGTTTTGGATATGGGATCCGGTACGGGTAAATTTCAGGTGATTGCCGTTCTGCACCGGCATGTCAATATCCCCGTCCGCATCCAGCACATCTACCGGCCCGACTTTTGTAAAGCCGTGCTTTTCCGCCATGGCGTAATTCCCTTTTGCTGTATTACGCGGCGCCGTGAAACCGTTTGTGTCCACAAACGTACCCTGCGTTTCCTTTACAAGCTCTGTCATCAGGGCCGGATCCAGGTACTGTTCCCCTTCGGCGCCAAAGGATACCTTGATGGCGACTTTCCCCTTCTTTTCCTGCCCCAGCGCCTTATACACTTTCATCAGGCCATTAGCCGAAATATCTTTTGTAAAATAGACAACGGGCGCATTTTTGTCATCCGTCAAAAAACGCAGCGGCCGGTTGTTGACTACCGGTTTAATGTAATTCACAACAGCTTTTGCGGCAGCAGGTTTCACGTCTTTCACCTCTGCGGTTTTCTTTTCGGCGCTGCAGCCGGTAAACGCCAGCGTAAGTGTAGCCGCTGTCAATATCATCGCCAGTTTTTTCAACATAACAATCCCCCCATTACACTAATAGGCAAAGATCCTAACGCATTGCCTCCCTGTAAAGGAAAGCATGAGTGCAGTCTGCAATTCATTCTTTCACTTTCTCCGCAGTCTGCTTTCGCAACTGGAACAGCTGGTAATCAATGTAATCTAATTTTTCTGCCGCCTTATGATATTCATCAAGAGCCTGTCGGCGCTCCCGCTCCAGTGTACGGATTTCAATCTGTCTGTTTACATTATCCATATTCTCATTTCCTGTTTCATATTTTGGAAGCAGTTTGCTTCTTACAGGTTATTGTATGGGAATCGCCAGGAAATGTCTAATGCTTAACAATTATAATCCGGTATGCCTTTTGTCTATTCCTTTCCTTCTCCGTATTCTTTTTGCAGTTCGGCCAGCAACAGCGACGCCACGGGGGTAAACACCTGATATTTTTTCCAGATGATTTTCATTTCCGAAGCAGGCACGTCTGTCAGCGGCACAAAAACTACATCGCTTCCTTTACCGGTATAGGCCAGCTTATCATAGGCAATCGCGTAGCCTAGACCCTCCCTGACAAAAATCGATGCGTTAAAGAACAGATTGTAGGTTGCCACAATGTTCAGGCGGTCCAGCTTTTCCCCGAACCATGCAGGAAAATTCTGTTCTACATTCTGCCTGGAACAAATCAGAGGCAGGTCATATAAATCCGCAAGGCACAGCGACTTTTTCTCCGCCAGCGGATCATCCTTCCGCATGAAGACGCCCCACGCATCTTGTGCGGGAATGTCCAGATGATTATATTTCAGCGGATTCATGTACTCCATGACCAGCGCGAAATCCAGAATGCCCTTATCCAGTTTTTCCGTTATGTCCTCACTGTTGCCACTGGTAATGTTGCAGCGGATGCCGGGATGCAGCTCCTGCACCCGTTTCAGCGCCCGGGCAAAATACTTCAGGGAATCTGATTCCGGACAGCCGATAAAAATCTCGCCGCCCATGGTATCGTCCAGCATCTTGAATTCAGATTCGGTCTTATCTACCAGATTCAGAATATCTTCTGCCCGTTTGCGCAGCAACAAACCGGCTTCCGTTAACCGCAGGGCATAATTGGTACGGATAAACAGCTTTTTCCCCAGTTCCTCTTCCAGATCTTTTAGCTGGCGGGACATGGTGGGCTGGGTCACATGCAACCGTTCGGCGGCACGGGTTATGTTCCCTTCCCGCGCGGTTTCCAGAAAATAACGCAGTACCCGGATTTCCATGATAGCGCCTCCTTATTTGCTCTTTCCTGTGCTTTTGTAAGCCCTTTATACTGTTTTCATAACAAAAGAAACTCTTTCCTGTATAAGTATAGCACAACTATAGGCTATAAGCATATCTGACTTTGCTACTGTGACGGAATTTTCATGCACAAAAATAGATGAAAAGCATATCTGGAAATAAACAATAAGTATTAGACATGTCCAAGCGCTGTTTTTATAATACAAAGCAGGAATCGTATTCAAAATCTAAAATGGAATCGACAGGGAGGAAAAACAGTATGAAAGAGAAAATGTTGGAAGGAAAAGTAGCCATCGTATCCGGCGCAAGTTATGGCATGGGCGAAACCATGGCCGAACTTTTTGCAAAAGAAGGCGCAAAAGTTGTTATGACCGCCCGGGGCAAAGAAAAACTGGACGCTGCGGTCAACCGGTTGAAAGAACAGGGACTGGAAGTTACCAGCGTGGTAGCGGACAATAAAAACCTGGAAGATGTTAAAAATGTAATTCAAACTGCTCTGAGGGTTTACGGCGATCTTGATATTGTCATCAACAATGCGGCCATCGGCGAACAGAAAATGATCGACGAAACGGATGACGAATGGCTGGAGCATGTTTATCAGACCAATGTCTTCGGCCCGTTCCGTTTTATCCGGGAAGCATTGAAAGTCTTCCTGCCCAAAAACGAAGGCTGCATCATCAACATTTCTTCCGTCAACGGCGACCGTCCTTTCTGCGGGGCGTCCTATACTTCCTCTAAAGGCGCAATCAATACGCTGACCAAAAACGTAGCCATGCGTCTGATTAACACCAACATCCGCATTAATGCCGTGGCTCCGGGCGCTACCGTAACGCCCGCCCATCTGGCAAACAAAGCAGGCGAACAGCCCGGCGGCGCAAAGATGCTGGAGTTCAGCAAACACTTCGTGTATTTCCCCGGACCGGAATGCGACCCCATGGACCAGGCCAATGCCTGCCTCTTCCTCGCTTCCGACATGGGCAAACATGTAAAAGGACAGGTCATCCAGGTCTGCAACGGTGCCTTCCTGTAATTTTACGGACACGTAATTCCTTATGTGATGAATCTATAAGAGTATGTATTGAAAAAAGTTTGTGTTGAGAAAAATGCAATCCCTGCCTGCCGCTGATCAAAACTACAGCGACAGACAGGGATTTTGTATTGGTAAGAAAAACAAATAATTATACTCTGCTCAGTATAAAGGCGGTGAAATCTTTTCCGGTTTCAGTCCGGTATGAGGACTCAAATAGTATTCCAGCGTAATGTCCGGATTTGCTTTGATAACCATGTTAATCAGTTCTTCCACTTTTTCTTCCTGCTCGATAACCAGAACCAAAGGCTTCTCCGCACCGTACTCCACTCTGATTATGAAAACAGGAAACGTTTTATTCAGTAACCGATTTATCTTAAAAACATGTCTTTCATTTCCACTTCCGGATGCCTGTACTGGTTTTCCTTTTTAATCTTGTGCCCGTTTACCAGCATGCCGCCATGGGGACACGCATGCACACAGGCCATACAATGTGCGCAATCGGAGCCTGTTACCGCTTTTTGATTCTTCAACGTTATGTTATGCGCCGGGCAGATGCGGACGCAAATACCGCAGCCGACACAATGATCCGGATCAACGGAAACGGCAAAACGTTTCATCCCCAACTTTTTAACGAAACCGCTTGCCATAATCTTTCCCACAAACGACGGCTTCATCAGCGAGGTGTCAACCTTTCGGTCTGCGACTGCCTGCGCCGTTTCTTTTACCACCTTCGCCTCGCCGTCCAGCTTATGGTAATCATACGTCACTTCATTTTTCCAGGTTGCCGTACTGTTGGCAATCATATAGGAGACACGCCCGTAACTTAACTTACAGCCACGCACTTTCAGAATTTCCCGCAGATGATAAAGGGAAACACCAAAAGAACCGCCACATGTCGCCACGCCGTAAAAATAGGTGTCAGGACGAAGTTGCGCGGTTTGCAGATATTCCTCCAACGGTTGGGGAATATCCCCAAAGTACACAGGAAACACTATACCGATTTTTGCTTCCCGTGTCAGATCAAACGCATCCGGTTCTTCCTGCAGCCGGATCAGCGGTACCGCCCTGTCATTCAGAACTGCCGCCAGTTTTTCTGCCACACTGTACGAATTACCGGTGCCGGAAAAATAAATAATCATACGCTCACATCCTCTTTACATTTCACATCAGACCGGTTTTATCAAAAATAAAAAACAATGATTTTCATTTCCGGTTTTCATTTCCCCAATCGCAAAGCTTATCCAGTACTTTGACAAGAGAATGCCCCCGCTCGGTCAGCGAATACTCAACCTTGGGAGGAATCTGCGGATACACCTTACGCATGATCAGGTCATCGGCTTCCAGTTCTTTCAGGTTCTGACTGAGGGTCTTATCCGCCACCTTTTGCAGATACCGCTGCATTTCATTAAACCGGACCGGTTCATACTCCATCAGGCAGTACAGGATGACCGGTTTATACTTCCCTGAAATCAGGGAAAGGGTGTAGCTGTATCCGGTTTCGTTAAAATTTGCCTCTTCAATCCTCTTTCTTTCCATTTCTTACCTCCGGGTAAGTACCTAACTTAAATGTTGGTACTTGTTACATTTCCCGTTTCATGGTATCATACCGAACAGGAAAAAGCAATATGCAAAGGAGCTGAATGAAATGGCAAAAAAAATCGTAATCTTAAATGGCAGTCCCCGGAAAAACGGCAATACCGCTTCGCTGACCGCCGCGTTTAAACGGGGCGCGGAAGAAGCTGGCCATACCGTGACGGAATTTTTCCCGGCGCATATGAAAATCAACGGATGCCTCGGCTGCTGGAAAGGCGGAAAAGACGCGGCGCATCCCTGTGTACAGCGCGACGATATGGAAAAAATCTATCCGCTTTACAAAGAAGCGGACATTGTCGTGCTTGCTTCCCCTCTTTATTACTGGTTCATTTCCGGGTTTTTGAAAAACACGTTTGACCGGCTGTTTGCCATTGCAGAAGCCAATCCGAACTATGAGAACCCCAAAAAATTAACCGCGCTGATCATGGCGGCGGAAGGCGACGAATTCCAGGAAAGCGAATTCTGGTACGACCATCTGGAACGCCACATTGGCTGGAAAAGCATCGGAAAAGTATTATGCGGCCATGTAGCGCAGCCCGGGGACACGAAAGGGAAACCGGAGCTGGAAAAAGCATATAATCTTGGAAAATCAATCAAGTAAAAAAGTATAATCCAAAACCTCTATCCGGTCACTTCAGTGACCGGATTTTTTTCGCAACTCCAGTCGTGGCGCGGTTTTCCAGCCTGCTTTCTGTTAATATATATAGACAGTCTTATTTATCTGTCTCCAGATAGTATATCTTTCGTTAATTTTATTGCTTTGTCGGGGAAAGCTGCCACTGAGGCGACGCGTTAAAATCAGGGTTTTTATATAAGGGAAAGAAAAAAGCCCGCATCCTGACCATGCGGGCTTTATAATTTTGCCTATGGCACTCTCATCTGCCTTCCAGTTTCTGTTCAATCACTTCTTCCGGTCCGTCCGGCAGAAGTCCGTTCACTTCGTCAACATCCCCCATTGCAACATGTTTGAAATACCGTTTCGTCTCGGCTACCACCACGCCGCTTAACGCCAGCAGGGCGATCAGGTTGGGAATCGCCATGAGGCCGTTGACAATATCCGCCAGCACCCAGATTGCCTCCAACTTCAGGAAAGCGCCTAAGGCTACCAGCACAATAAAAATGATACGGTATGGAAGAATGGCCTTCACGCCGGCCAGATAAACGATGCAGCGTTCCCCGTAATAATTCCAGCCCAAAATAGTGGTGAAAGCAAACAGCACCAGACCCACCATCAGCACGATTTTCCCGGCTTCCGGATAACCCTGCATGAAAGCCGCCTGGGTCAGCGCCGCCCCGTTCAGGTCGCCCTTCCACAGCCCGGATACCACAAGGGTGAGACCGGTAAGGGTACAGATGATGATCGTGTCGATAAAGGTGCCTGTCATGGAAACCAGCCCCTGCTCCGCCGGCCATTTTGTCTTAGCCGCAGCGGCCACAATGGGTGCAGAGCCCAGGCCGGACTCATTGGAGAATACGCCACGGGCAACACCGGACCGCATGGCCAGCATAACGCTCGCCCCGGCAAAGCCTCCGGCCGCCGCCGTCGGCGTAAACGCGCAGCGTAGCACTTCCATCACTGCGGCGGGCACTTTGTCAATGAACATGAGCAGGAAACCGACCGTCGCAACAAAATAAATCACAGCCATTGCCGGAACGATTTTGCTGGCAACGGAGGCAATGGACTGAAGGCCGCCGATGGTTACCGCGGCAACCGCCAGCGTGAGAATCACGGCCGTATACATGGGGTCGAGCCCGATAGAAAGCTTTGTAATATCCACAATGGAATTCACCTGGGCAAAGGTACCGATGCCGAAATAGGCAACCAGCACGCCCGCTGCCGCGAAAAACACAGCCAGCGGTTTCCACTGCCTGCCCATGCCGTTTTCAATATAAAACATGGGGCCGCCGGCAATTTCGCCGTGTTCGTCCACGCCACGGTATTTCACAGCCAGCAACCCCTCCGCGTATTTGGTCGCCATGCCGAAGAACGCAGCCACCCACATCCAGAACAGCGCGCCGGGGCCGCCGGCTTTCACAGCCGTAGCCACGCCGACAATGTTACCGGTTCCGATGGTGGCGGCAAGGGCCGTGCACAACGCACGGAACGACGAGGTGTCCCCTTCGCCCTGGCTCTTTGCTTTAAAAATAAGCCCTAACGCTTTGGGCAGTCTCGCAACCTGCAAGAATCCCAGACGCAGACTCAGAAAAACACCGGTCCCCACCAGCAGCACAAGCAGCGGCGGTCCCCAGACAAAACTGTCAATTTCGTTCAACAACTCCAGATTCATGGTTTCTCCTCCAAGGGTACAAAATAAAAAAACTTACCTCCAACTGCTCCGGAGATAAGTTCGCAAATCAAAATAACAGGAAACATCCTGAAATCTTTCTCTGTCCTTTTGCCTGAGAGATAAGAAAGCCGCGTAAGCTTCCGTGCACCTTCGGCGCCCGTACCGGAAACGACTGAACCGCGTTCCCGTGCCGGGACTCTCCAGAGTCGTGTCCCCTTATGGTTCCGCTTTTTACAGCGCCTGAGAGTTTAGCTCCTTCGGCAGGCTTGCGCCGTTCTCCCACAAGATTCATCCACCTTTGTTCAGTTGTACGACAGTCTTTATTATACACGTTTTTTCAGTAAATGCAAGTGTAAATCATATTGAACAGGAAAACTCCGTACCCCGCTGTACTTTTATAACCTCGTATCGTTCCTTAAGGCTGGCTTCGCCCTGGGTTGCCAGCTCCACATAACCACAGATGCATTTGATGCACAGGCCGGTTTATTTCAGCAGCGCCTCGATATCTTTCTCCATATCTTCCGGCGCAGCAGTGGGTTCAAAGCGCTTTACCACATTGCCTTCCCTGTCGATCAGGAATTTTGTAAAGTTCCACTTGATGCCGTCCCCTTCCAGATACTCCGGGAAGTTTGCCTTCAGCGCTTCTTCCAGTTTGCCGGCAATAGGATGGTTCATGTCAAAACCTTCAAAGCCTTTTTCTTTTGTTAAAAACTTAAACAACGGCTGCGCTGTTTCGCCCCTCACGTCGCCTTTTTCAAAAATCTGGAAGGTGACCCCGTAATTGAAGCGGCAGAACTGTTCAATCGCTGCGTTTCCTTCCGGATCCTGTTCCGCGAACTGGTTGCAGGGGAACCCCAAAATTTCCAGCCCCTGCCCTTTGTATTTCATATACAGATCCTGCAGTCCCTTGAACTGGGGAGTAAAACCGCATTTGCTGGCCGTGTTGACGATAACCAGTACTTTCCCTTTATAATCCGCCAGCGACTTTTCCTTACCCTGGCTGGTCTTTACCGTAAAATCATATACGCCCATAATCATTCCCTCCTTTATGTGTCTTGTCTTTTCATATTTCTGTTCTCGTCTGTTTCCTTAATATAGCGCAATCCTTTTCACTGTTTTTATAATCCCAGCAGCGCATCCAGCTTCGCCTTGTCAAAGCTCACAACAAAATCATCGTTCCCGTCCACGGTGGTAACGGGCACAATCAGATCGCCGGAAATCTTGTAGCATTCGTCCCGGTCTTCTTCGCTCAGTTCGATGTTGTGTTCTTCAAATTCCACATTTTTGGATTTCAGATATTTTTTTACCTTCTCGCACCAGGGACAGGTCGTAATCGAATACACTTTTACCATTTTTGGTTTCCTCCTGATTCAATACTATCGTTTCCAATTCTTTGAAACTGAAAAAGATTTGCTTTTTCGCTTTCTGTTTTACTCACTGAAACACTTCTGCATCACTTTGATCCGGTTCATCCCTGTCGCATCTTGCTCAGGTACTGTTCCGCCAAGAGCGCCGCCGTAGTCCCGTCTGCCGCAGCCGTTGTCAGCTGACGGATCTCTTTCACCCGCACGTCCCCCGCCGCAAATACGCCCGGCAGGTTCGTCCTGCAGTCTTCGCCCGCGATGATCCGCCCGTTTTCGTCCATCTCCACCTGGCCTTTAAACAGTTCCGTGTTGGGGATCACGCCAATGTTTACGAAGATACCGTCCACCGCCACTTCCTGTTCTTTGCCGGTGGTTTTGTCAATCACTGTCACCGTTTCCAGCTTTCCATCCCCATGCAGTGATTCAATTTCCGTGTTCAGGCAGATGGTGGCTTTTTCATTCTTTTTCAGCCGTTCCTGGGAAACAGTATCCGCTTTTAACTGGGACCGGTGGATCAGCAGCAGCTTTGATGCATATTTGGTGAGGAAATTGGCCGCGTCCACGGCCGCGTTGCCGCCGCCCATCACCGCAATCACCTTGTCCTGATACATATGCCCGTCGCAGAGTTCGCAGTAATGCACACCCCGCCCGGCATATTTCGCCTCTTCCGGCAGGGGGAGCTTGCGGCGATCCATACCGGAAGCGATGATCACCACATCCGCTTCGTAGATGCACCCTTCCGTTTCCACAATCTTCGGTGATTTGGTCAAATCTACGCGTTCAATCGGATCAAATTCATCCACCTCGGCGCCGAAAGATTCCGCCTGCTGCTGCACCGTCGCAATGAGGTCCCCGCCGGCAATCACCTTATGACCGGGATAATTCTCAATCCCTGTGGCATTGGCGATCTGTCCGCCCACCAGCGCGTTTTCCAATACCAGCACAGAGAGATTCATGCGCCCGGCATATAAAGCGGCCGTCAGGCCTGCCATACCCGCTCCGATAATAATAATATCCTTCTTTTTAATTTCTTTCGCCATGGAATCCCTCCCTGCCTTTTATTCTTACATTTATTGTAACATAGTTGTCACTGTCAAATTTTGATTTTTGTATGAAACCTTGGCTCGCTATTTTCTTTCCAGCTTCTCATATTTAAAGTTGCCGCCTACGCCGAAGTGGATCACCCATTCCGGTTTTACGGAAATCGGGATCCAGTACCCAAAGGCAACGCCAAAGGCGCCGTCGTACGTAATATAAACCGGTTTACCCTTATCTACTGCTTCATTCAGGCGGCAGCCCCGGTGGTCTTCCGGCCTGCCCACGGCAGAACACTTGATGCCGGGCTTTAATCCCATGGCTTCCGCTTTTTTGTTTACCGCGATAATCTCCCGGCTCTTCTGGGTAATCATTACCGGTTCGGGAAAATCCCCCACATTAACTGAAACGCATTGATGATTTCCTGATTTGTCATTTTTACATCCTCCTTTAAGCTAATAATTATCATGGATTTGCCATCACTAAAAATTATGATTGAACCCTATAGAAAAACCAAATGCATTGTGTCCCGGATTATTCGTTTTCATGCCGTTTGAGCTGTGGCTGAACATATATCCCAGACTGAAAGAATTATTCTTCGTATATTTCCAAACAAGACGGGGACCGGCGCGCCACATGAATCCCCAGGGACGTCCCTGCGCCGGAAATGCTTTGCTATAAATCAGGAAAGAGCCGGAAACCTCCAGAGCCCCGTACAGTTTACCGCTAACAGGACGTTCCCAGCGAATCATGCAGGCAGGACCCAACCCCACCGCATTACTGTCACGATAAATACTATCATCGGTCGTATAACCATCAGGACGGATTAGGGTAATTCCCCTGTGGAACGTGAGTCCTGCGTGTTCATGTGCCTTTTGGAAAACATGAATCGTATAATCATTAATGTAACGGTCAGAAAATCTATGATGCCTCAAATATTCCACCTGGATCTCTGCATTCTTTGCCATAGCACAACAGTTTGGCAACAAAGAAAAAACAGCTGCAATCAGTAAAATTATAACGGATACAAAAACAGTCAGCTTTAGTTTCATAAGCATTTCCCTCGGGATAACCAACCAATCCAAAATAACTATCAGCTTTAAAAAAAGACCAACACAAAACAATTGCGTTGGTCAGAATTACGAAACTGGAGGCGGCGCCTGGATTTAAACACAGGGTAATGATAGTCTTGCGTACTATTGCCTTAAACACTTGGCTACGCCGCCACGGAAAAGCGTAGCACGCTATATTCTATTCTATGTTAAATAAGAAAAAGTTCAATTTTCAAAAATTTAATTTGTAAACAATGTTACGGTAAACAGGACATTTTAGAATTTAGTTTTGCGTTTCATGGAAATTGTTGCAAAACGCAAATTCCGTTTACGGCAGAAAATCGCAAAACGGGTTGCGCGTTTTATGCTGAAAATTGTAAACAATAAGGCAGAGCCCGAAACACGCAGCGCCAATACAAGCCATGGCCACCAGCGCTTTTCCGTACAAAGGCGAGTAGCCTGCAAGGAACAGTTCCCGCAGCAGGTTGGCGAACCATGTCTGGGGCAGCAGGTTCGCCAGCGCACGGACGAACGGCGGCATTGCGGACAACGGCCAGGTGAAGCCGGAAAGGATGAACCCGGCCAAAGGATACGCAATGGAAAATTGGACGAAACGCAGCTCTGTACGAAAAAAGGAAGCAAAGCACAATCCCAGGGATGCCACGGAAACCATATAGACTCCGCCTGCCAGCACTGTGGCAGCAATTCCTGCCTTTAACCGCATGCCCAAAACCCAGACGAGCAGGGCGATAATGACCAAATACGAAAGCAGCCCCAGAGCTGAATACCAGATTACTTTCCCGGCGGTCAGTTTCCAAAATGGTATTTGTCCCGATACGCGTTCTCCCTGTAACGCTGCAGTGGGGACAGCTTCGGCCTGTTTCTCCCCACGCTCCCCGTCCCGCCTTTCCTCTTCCTGGAACACGGAAGCCCCGGTGGCAAAAAAGACCCCCTGCTGCAGCGCGGCTGCCAGCAACCCAATCAGGTAAAACAGCGTAAAGCTTTGCAACGGGTTATGCATCACACGGAGTTCTGTGCGGACAGGACGCACGCGGCTGAGTACGCGCGACCCGACTTGCCCCGTAACCAGTTCGGCCCGTTTCACGGCAATCTCATTGTTGAAATTCTCCGCAATAGTTTCCGCATCTGCCGTCACTGCGCTTACGGGCATAATGTTGGAGGCGTTGGCGATACACAATATTGTGGAGTACCCACCGTTGTTAATAGACCGGGAAAAATCACGCGGGATGCATAAAGCAAGCAGCGCCTTTTTTTCCCGTAACATAACCTGCATCTCTTCCTGGGAAGAAACCCAGGAAGTCACATGCATGCGCTCGTTATGTTCAAAACGTTGCAGAAGATCCCGGCTCAGGGGCGACTGGTCCTCGTCGCAAAGCACGGTGGGAACGGCGCGGATAATATCCGGGGCAAACAAAACGGAAAAAATCATAAGGTAAACGATAGCGGCGCCAAAGATAAACAAAAAGCGGCGGGGATCGCAGGCGCACTGCCTTTTTTCCCGTCGGATGACCTGCCAGAGCGTCATGCTGTGCGCCTCCTTTTCCTGTCAAAGACAAACCTGGCGGCCAGGAACGCGGCCAGTGCGCCGCAAAGCAACGCGCGGCAGTCCGCCCAGAGCGTTGGGGCATACCCCGCCAGCATAATGTCCCGCACATTCTCTGCCGTATAGCGCACAGGCATGACGGCGGCATACAGTTCCGCCGCGCGGTTCATGGCAAATACGGGCCAGGACAGGCCGCTGTACAGCGTGCCCGGCATAATATAGATCATAGGGATCTGTACTGCCGTCAGCTGGTTAGGACTGAGGGCGGAAAACAGCTGCAACACACACAGGACAGCAAAAATAAAAGCATTGACCAGTACAAAAATTTCCAGCCAGCTGCCCCGCATGGGCATAGCAAAAAATTGAACCTGTACCAGCAGGGCGATAAAACTTGCGGCAAGAGACGCGAGCCAGTACGGAACCATCTTGCCCAGCATAAGCAACGCCGACGACGCGACCTGGGCAAAACGGCGTTCTTCCACTTCCCTCACCAGCATCGGCCCCGCCGCCAGCAACAGCGCGATCTGCACGCCTTGCACGGAAAGGCCCGCCAGCATGAACGGAGAAAACCCGGACAGCGGATTATGCAGCAACCGGACGCTTACATGGACCGGGTAAGCCAGGTTCATCGCTTCTCCGGGCATACGGTTCAGTCCCTCGAACAACTGCTGCCCCGTGGCGGCGGAAAAGCTCCGGTTGATTTCCCAGGCAAAGGTAATCGCAGAATTGCTCAGGGTATTGTTGGCGGAATTCACGATCAGAACGGTTTCTGTTCCCCTGCCCTGCTTAATATGTTTGGCAAAATCCGGGGGAACCGCGATAGCTGCCAGCACCGATTCTTCACGCAGCAACCGTTCCATTTCCTCCTGGGAATCCACATAGGCCGTCACATTGAATTTTTCCGAATCTTCAAAGAGACGGATATACTTCCGGGACGTACTGCTCTGGTCCTGGTCGTACACCGCAGTCGGAAGTTGGCGGATGACATTTTGCCGGTACACCAGGCCGAACAGGATAGAATAACATACCGGCAGCAGGAGCAGCAATACCAAAACGGAACCGTTGCGCCGCCGCAGATACTCCCATTCTTCCTGTACGATTTGCCTGAAGGCTCCGCTTTTCATGTCCCTTCACCTTCCAGGCGGAAACGCATACCGGGCCGCAGCTTGGGAGAATTAACCTGTATCTTCATGTTAAAAGTAATGATATCCGTATCCGTCCCCCGCTCACTGGTAGCCCGGTGAGTGGCAAACTCGGCCTTGCGGCTGATGTCCACGATCGTTCCGTTTACCTTGGTGATCCCATCCCGCCCCACCAGCGTAACCTCCTGCTGCAAGCGGTAACGGTTCAGCTTTGTTTCCGGCACTTTGATATCCACCCAATTATCCGAGGGATCCTGTACAGCT
Organism: Succiniclasticum sp.; assembly: GCF_056977735.1. Lineage (NCBI taxonomy): Bacteria > Bacillati > Bacillota > Negativicutes > Acidaminococcales > Acidaminococcaceae > Succiniclasticum > Succiniclasticum sp. The sequence continues at coordinate 145,022 of NZ_DBMCWA010000003.1, read as the reverse complement.
ACCAGCGGTGTCCCCTGGGAAATCATGGACCCTTCTTCCACATATTTTTCTGTCACGATGCCATCAAAGGGAGCGCGGATCTCCGTTTCGTCAAGAGAGACCAGGATTTGGGCCAAAGCCGCTTTCGCTTGCTCCACCTTTTTGGCCAGCACATTTTCATTGGCCCGGTTCACCTCGTTTTGCTTTAAACCGGCAAAGGCTGCGTTGTAAGACGCCTGCGCCGCCTCGTAGCTGGTTCTGGCACTGTCGAATGCCTGGCGGGAAATGGCCTGTTCCTGCAACAGCTTTTCATAACGGCGGTAATCCGCTTCCCGCAGTGCCAGGTTCGTGCGCGCCTGTTCCAGGGCAGAAGCTGTGGTACCGTCCTGCATCGCCGTTACGGCGACAGCCTGGTCCTTCTGTGCGATCAATGCCAGGATATTCGCTTCCTGCTGGGCCCTTTGCGTTTCCAAATCCCGTTTGTCGATGCGGGCCAGCACCTGTCCTTTTTTAACGGCATCGCCTTCTTTTACCAAAAGCTCCACCACGCGCCCGGCGATTTTGGAATTCACATCAATCTCCGTTGCGTCGGCCCGGCCCCACATCTGGTCGGCGGCCAGTTCTTGTTTGCCGCCGCAGCCTGCGCCAAACGCCAGAACAAATAACGCTGCCAAAACCAGCAGACAATGCCGTGCGTTATTCCGCACTGCTGTTGTTTTCATATCTGCACCTGCTTTTCTTTGCCACGTTTTATGGTAAAACATTTTCCGTTCCAGGCCAACACCCTTTTGGCCTAGCATTGTTTCATCCCCGCTGCCGGTCATTTTCAATCAGCAAATTGCGCCCAATCTCAACCCATGCAGCCTGGTTCACCCGGATTTTTTCCATAATCCGCTGCCGCTCCGGTTCATCGCAATGCAGAAAAAGCAATATATTGCGCAACAGCGTTTCCATGCATTGCACGGGATCGGTTTTGCGGGCAAAGTACAGCGAGACTACAAAGCTCCGGAAGTTGCCTTTCATCAGCAAGGTTTCGATATAGTTGTTTTCCGCAGGCTGCTCTGTTTGCAATTGATGCTGCAGCTTGATATTACGTTCTACCAGATGTTCAAACATGTAGTTAGAGGTGTAAGCCTCATAATAAATATCCCGGATCAGCGGATTGATGATGATCGTGTTCATTTCAACCGCGCCCACCGCCGCAAAACGGAACGCAGGCGATTCATCGGGAAACCTTTTATCCAGCAGAACCACGCAACGGTCCATGATTTCGTCTACCAAAGCCTGGAAAATTTCATCCTTGTTCGTAAAAAGATTGTAAATACTGCCGGACGAGATTCCGGACTCGTTAATAATCTGCCGGATCGTCGTTTTCCGGTAGCCCTGCCGGGCAAACAAGGCCCCGGCCACTTTTAGGATTGTTTCCCGCGTTTCTCTCATACGGCGCACCATGGCTGGTCTCTGCATAGCTTCAGCCTCCTCTTTGAAATAGGTTATCAAAGGAAACACCGGTCAACTGCTCTAAAAAAGGCAGGCTACCAAACCGATAGTTTTCGCATTCACAAAAGGCAGGCCTGCTGTATTTTAGAACATGTTCTAAAATTAATTTCATTATAAAACAGAAAAACAATACTGTCTATAAATATTAAAATATTCTAAATTAGAACAAAAACAGCCGTGAAAACACCACGACTTTTACGTAAAAATAAAGGAACAGGCCACGCAACGATTACTATGTTTTGCTTATGCCTGTTCCTTTTGATTTTTGCGCTGTGTTATGCCATTGTCCGGATCCTGGTTACCGGAATGACCAACTATTTTTCGCAACTCCAGTCGTGATGCGGTTTCTGAGCCTGCTTTCTGTTATAAAGTCACCGTTTCCAGTTTTCCGTCGCCATGGAATCCCTCCCTGCCATTTAATCCTACATTTATTGTAGCATAGTTGTCACTGTCAAATTTTGATTTTTGTATGAAACCTTGGCTCGTTATTTTCTTTCCAGCTTTTCATATTTAAAGTTGCCGCCTACACCGAAATGGATCACCCATTCCGGTTTTACGGAAATCGGGATCCAGTACCCAAAGGCAACGCCAAAGGCGCCGTCATACGTAATGTAAATCGGTTCGCCCTTATCTACTGCTTCATTCAGGCGGCAGCCCCGATGGTCTTCCGGTCTGCCCACGGCAGAACACTTGATGCCGGGCTTTAATCCCATGGCTTCCGCTTTTTTGTTTACCGCGATAATCTCCCGGCTTTTCTGGGTGATCGTTACCGGTTCGGGAAAATCCCCCCACATTAAATGGAACGCATTGATGATTTCCTGATCTGTCATTTTAGTTTCCTCCTTACGTCTTTATTCCCGTTGGTTTATTATTTCCTGTCTTTCTAAAATTTCTTTTTACTTCCTGCAAAGCCGTAACAAATTCCAGTTTCTTCATTCATTTACCCTGCCTCACAGGAAAACATCAGGTTCCAGCCGCTCTTGTTTAAAAATATCAATAAATCCTTTCATAAACTCCGTCACCTCCGGACTGGCGACAGAGATGGCGTGCATCGGGCAGCGGTTGATGCAGCCGTAGCAGCCAATGCAGGCTTCCAGGTTAAAGGTTTTAGTTTCAATGTCAATGGCATCCGTCGGGCAGTTCCGGACGCAGGTTTTACATTTTATGCAGGCATCCGATATTTTCTTTGCCCTGAACTCCAGTGGAAAATTGTAGGGTTCTTTATTCTTCTCCCGGAAAGCGATAATCTGATTATACTGTTCAGATGACGACCAGTGGGTAACCGGCTGCTTGTGAAGGGTATAGTCTCCAGCCAGGATTTTTTCATAAGCCTTGCGCCCAAAATCCACCATGATTGCTTCATCCTTTGCGTCCGGACGGCCGGCGCCAAGTTCCGGCGCCATGGTATGCTGGGCAATAAAAGCGCCCAGGGCGCAAACCTGGAAGCCCCTGCCTTCCGCCCGTTCTTTCATTTCCGTAAGTGCCACGCCGTAATAGGCGTTACCAAAGGACACCACGCCGATAAACGGGGTCTCGTTTCCCTGCAGACAGCCAAACAGGTCCTCTGCTTTCGTAAAAAGCATACCGGCGGAAAGGGAACCGTAAATCACCAGGTCGTCCTTTCCAAAAACATATTGTTTCTTCCGTGCCGCGGAAGGAAGAAGGTTATACGTTTTTACCTCCGGCCCCTGAATGCCCGAAGCAATCTTGCGGACTATTTTTTCCGTTGAACCGCTGGGGCTGAAATATACAAGATGAACACTTTTGATTCCTGTTGCACTCATGATGATTCCCTTTCTCAAAACTGAATTAATCTTTATCCATTTGCGTCAATGATGTCTTTCAGGCTTACATGTTCGTTGCGGAAGCGCACAGAACTCTATACAATCTGCTTTCGTTTTTCCAGTTAATCCGAAACATCATTATGGCAGGCCATATCTTAATCGGAAACATCCACGTCCGGCAAGATGAAAAGCTCGTAATCCGGATAAGCCTTTTGCACTTCGTCCCGTAGAATCTGCAGTCCTTCCTTCGGATTGATATCAAAACTCATGACCGCGTCAAAGCGCATTTTCTTTTGGGGAATATCAATATGGAAACCATGCAACTGCAGCACCCATTCATGGGCCATTACAATCTCACGGACGTAATCCCGGATTTTTGTCGCTTCGTCGTTTCCGGTATTGTAGCCGTACACGCCCACACCCACCAGGGCGATGCCTGTCTCGTTATACACTTTTCTCTCTACCCGGCGGGTCAGTTTATCCACTTCATCCACTGTCATAGTGTCGGGCAGTTCCAAATGGACTGCCGCGTAATCTTTTTCCGGCCCGTGATTGAACAGGATCAGGTCATACGCACCCTGCACTTCCGGCTCTTCGTTTAACAGCGCCTTCACCTTCTGCGCCGTCTCTTTATCCGCTCGGATTCCCAGTATGTCATCCAGCGTCTCCGTAATCATTTCGATGCCGGATTTTATAATGACAATAGAAATGACAACGCCTACATACGCTTCCAGCGAAATACCGCTCTTCAGGAAAATAATGGCCGAAACCAGGACAGAAAAAGACAGCACAGCGTCAAAGGTCGCGTCGGAGCCGGACGCGATCAATGAGCCGGAGTTAACCTTCTCTCCCTTTGTCTTTACGTATTTTCCCAAAACCAGTTTTACTACAATGGCTACAGCGATGATCACCAGGGAAGTGAGACTGTAATCCGGCGTTTCCGGTTCAATAATCTTCTTTACTGATTCCACCGCTGAGGTAATGCCGGCGTAAAGCACGATGCCGGAAACAATCATTGCGCTGAGATATTCGATCCGTCCATAGCCAAGGGGATGCTTTTTATCCGGCAGCCTGGCCGCCAGCTTCGTCCCGATAATGGTAATTACAGAAGAAAGCGCGTCGGACAGATTGTTCACTGCGTCCAGAATGACCGCGATGGAATTGGACGCAAGCCCGATGGCCGCCTTAAATCCGGCCAGGAAAATATTGGTGACAATACCGATAATACTGGTTCGGATTATAACTTTGTCACGACTGCCTTCCATTTGTTCCAACACTGTGTTATTATCGTCCATTTGATTATTAGAGTCCTTTACGTAAACGTATCTTTTAAAAAATCCCTGACAGATCCGTCAGGGATTTCACATCTGATAATTTTGTTATGCCTTATTATATTTGTCTTTCCCCTGACGGCAGCGCGGGCATTTCCAGTCAGCGGGCAGGTCTTCAAAGGCTACGCCGTCATGCTCCGCCGGGTCGTAAACGTAACCGCAGATGCTGCAGATCCATTTGCCGGTCGCTTCTTTTGAAGCAATTTCGTAATCAATGGGCGGCATTTCCGGCGGGTTATCCAGGTCGGTCACCCGTTTGGCTTCCAGATTCTCATAGCCCAGAGGCGTATGGGTGGAGCAATAGACTGTCGGGTTTTTCCGGATAAACTCACGCACTCGGTTCAGGGTATCCCGCGCCGCTTCTTTATCTTCGTAAACAACAGAAAGCTTGTTTTCATACAATGCTTCATCCGTATAGGTCACATCGCCGTGCATCATATAGAACAGGCCGTCGCTTTCCGCAATGATGATACTGTTGCCTTTTGTATGGCCTTTAGCAGGCAACAGGTACACACCTTCCGCGATTTTTTCCGAAGCGTCAAAGGTATGGTACGGGCCGTCCTTGTATTTCACCCGCACAATATTTTCCCCTTGTAAACCCAGCGCGTCTGCTTCTTCCGGCGACATGTAGATTTTGGCGTTGGGGAAAGAGCGCAGTTCGCCGGTATGGTCTTCGTGCTTGTGGGTCACCAGTATTTTCGTTACCTGTTCCGGTTTGTAGCCCAGCGCCTTAAGGGCAGAAACATAATCGGTAATCTTGGATCCGATATAAATCTGCGTGGTTTCGTCCACCACCATGTCCGGAAACTCTGCCGGTACACCGGTATCCACAAGGATCACTTCATCACCCGTATCAATCAGATAATTTTGAAGACAGGAACGGTATTTTACATTCGGATCAAACTTGTCAACGCCGTCTTCGCCCCCTAAGGCAAAGGGCTGCGTCATAAAACCTTTTTCTCTGAATTTCACTGCTTTGATGATCATGATGATTCCTCCTTTCAGATAAACAGTTATCTAATTTTGCATGTTTTGTCTAATACTGTGTTTTTATTATATCAAATAATATTAATTACGAAAAATAACAAAAACCGAAATTTATAAACAATGTTTACGAATTTCGGTTTTTATAAACATCTATCTTCTCAAGGAGACGATGATTACATGAGTTTGTGCGATGACCGCGGGCTTTTTGCGACTGACAAGGAAATGGCCCGAAGGCGCAGCCGTAGCTGCGTCGAGGGACATTGACGCAGTCAGTCACAAAAAGCACCGGCCAGCGTGCAAATGAATGAATCATCGTTTCCTTAAACATGAATATAATCGTACCTGAATGATTCTTTTACTTTACCGCAATAATGCCGAACAAAGGAGCCGGATCGTAGAACTTATCCTTTTTCGGATACAGCCGCCGGCCTACTGTAGTATCTCTTAGCTTCTTTCTACATGCGCAAAGGTTATCTATAATTATAACAAAACAGCCGCAGATAATAAATCCACGGCTGCCTAATCAGCTTCAGGTTGAACGATTCACGCTGTTTCCCAGTTTAGTTTTTACTTATTTTCCCAGGTGTTTGGTAAAGAACCCGTCCAGTCTTTCGAAGGGAATCTTTTCATAGATATCGTACAGGTCGCAATGGGTCGCGCCCGGCATTACGATCAGTTCCTTCGGTTCCTGCGCGCGTTCGTAAACGTTTTCGGAATGGTAACGGGAATGGGCCTTGTCGCCGGTGATCAGCAGCAGCGGACGGGGGCTCAATTCTTCCACATGGGCCATCAGGTCGAAGTCAAAGAATCCGTACGGCGTGGTAGAAGACCAGATCCCGTTGGAGTTGATGGCACGGGGATGGAACGCCCGGCCTTTATAGTAGTTGAAGAAATCGGTGGTCACAGGGTCTGCCCCTTCCGGCAGTTTGTTGGGAAGCAACGTTACGCCTTCGCCAGTAGCGTGAACGGCTTTTCCGTCAGCCCCGATGGCAACTTCATGATAACCGGGCAGCGTTTTGCCCAGTTCCGCTTCCTGCCAGCGCATACCGGCCAGATATTTTTTTACGGTTTCCCGCTGGGCCGGCGTATAGTAATCTCCCTTATAGTGGTTCCGGATGCTGTCGTTCATATTGTACAGGGCAGAGGTTGCCACCGCTTTAATACGCACGTCGTTGATCGCCGCGGTAACAGCCATGCCGCCTAACCCGCAGATGCTCATGGCGCCGACGCGTTCTTTGTCAACAAAGGGCAGCAGGCCCACAAAGTCAACCGCTGCATGGAAGTCTTCCGTAAAAATATCGGGGGACGCCACGTCGTGTACGTTGCCGCCGCTTTCTCCGGTGAAGGAACAGTCAAAGGCTACGGTTACAAATCCACGCCGTGCCATCTCCTGGGCATACAGACCGGAAGACTGTTCTTTCACTGCGCCAAAAGGACCGCTGAATACGATGGCGCTGTATTTTTTGTTCGCGTCAAAGTTTTCCGGCAGGTACAGGTGACCGGCTACTTCAATGCCGTACCGGTTTTGGAAACGGACCTTCTTCGTCTGGATTTTTTTATCAACTTTGAACACACGGGTATCGTTGGTCAGTTCGGTAATGGAAGAGTTCTTCATCTGGCTTGCCATAACAGCCGCAGCGTTTGCATCGGCCGGAGCGGCAAAAGCGGCGCCTGCAAAACCTACAGCGGCCAGCGCCAGGCTGAGGACAACGGATTTCATCAGTTTGCGAGAACGGGAAGTTTTTTCATTTGCGTTTCTCCTTTTTCATAAATCTGAATTTTTCGCTGACCGTTCTGCTGCAGTTTCACACTGCGCTTCTTGTCTGTCAGCTTTGCACAACATGCCTGCTGTCTTCTTAAAACAGCCAGCATCATCACTTATTTTGATTTCATCGGAAGCTGTTTGCTTCTTTCAGATTCATTCTAAAGGAGCCTCACAGAAATGTCTAATACTTACTAATCATTTTTAGTTATGCTCTTCATCTATATCTGCTTTTTCCCCCGTATTCTTTTTGCAGTTCCGCCAGAAGCAGCGATGCCACAGGACTAAACACCTGGTACTTTTTCCAGATGATTTTCATTTCCGAAGCAGGTACATCCGTCAGCGGCACAAACGTCATATCGCTGCCTTTCCCGGTATGCGCCAGTTTATCATAGGCAATGGCATACCCTAACCCTTCCTTTACAAAAATGGAAGCATTATAAAACAGATTGTAGGTAGCTACAATATTCAGACGGTCCAGTTTTTCCCCGAAACAGGCTGGAAAATTCTGTTCCATGTTTTGCCTTGAACAGATTAAAGGCAGGTCGTATAAATCCGCAAGGTGCAATGCTTTTTTCTTTGCCAGCAGTGAGTCTTTTCGCATGAAGACGCCCCAGGTATCCTCTGCCGGAATCTCCAGATGATTATATTTCAGAGGATTCACATACTCCATGACCAGCGCAAAATCCAAAATGCCTTTATCCAATTTTTCCGTGATGTCTTCACTGTTTCCGCTGGTGATGTTGCAGCGAATTCCGGGATGCAGCTCCTGCACCCGTTTCAGCGCCCTGGCAAAATACTTCAGGGAATCGGATTCGGGGCAGCCGATAAAAACCTCGCCGCCCATGGTATCGTCCAGCATCTTAAATTCCGTTTCCGTCTTGTCCACCAGGTCCAGAATATCCTCCGCCCGCTTGCGCAGAAGCAACCCCGCTTCTGTTAACCGCAAGGCATAATTGGTACGGACAAACAGTTTTTTCCCCAGCTCCTCTTCCAGATCCTTTAACTGCCTCGACATGGTGGGCTGGGTAACGTGCAGTCGTTCGACAGCGCGGGTAATGTTCCCTTCCCGCGCGGTTTCCAGAAAATAACGCGGTACCCGGATTTCCATAACAGAACCCCCTTGGGTATTTCCCGAATTAAGGAAACGCTGATTAACCGCTACCATCCCATCTCGTTACATACGTAGTCCTTAAACCGGAACAAAACATATAACGGGACAGACCATACATGTGTATCTCCGTCCATATTGTCCCCTACGTTTTTCAGGGAGGTCTTGATCGCCATCTTTGGTTTATATCTGCTGCAAAACAAATGCAGGCTCTTGGCTTTTGTATTATCTGCCGACTTTACCTCAACCGGCAAAAGCACGCCTTCATAATCGGTGATAAAATCCAGCTCCGCATCGGCTTTTGTTCTCCAGAAATAACAGTCTATGCCCATACATTCCAGTTGTGTATAAACATAGTTTTCCGTCAGCGCTCCTTTATAGTGAATGTATGCAGCATCGCCTTCCAAAATGGTTCTGTAGTTTATATTGGATTTTTTTCTCAGAAGCCCCACATCAGACATATAAACTTTAAAATATGTATGATCCGCCATCCCGGATAACGGATTCTCCGGCGTTTTCACCAGATTGAGCTTGCGTGCGATACCGGCATTCACCAGCCACGCCAGCGCGTCTTCCAGATCTTTTGCCCTTGCTCCCTGCTTTACATGGGAAAAGATAAATTTATTATTATCCCTCGCTATCTGCGAAGGGATGGCATCCCATATCATTTTAATCTTTATCGCCGTATCGGGCATGGTATGTTTGCCAAAGTCATCCGCATAATCTTTTAAGATCCGGTCCTGTACCTCTTCCACGGCTTTGTAGTCATGCGTATCGGTCCACGTTCGCACCGCTTCCGGCATTCCGCCGACGATATAATAGTTCTTCAGATATTTCGCAAGAGGAATCGTGTAGAGCTCCGTCAATTCCCGTTCAAAAGCAACTCTCCTGACTCCGTCAATATATTTCCCGCCGCCGTCGGCCCGGACAAACTCTTCAAAACTCATGGGATACATATGGATCCGTTCAACTTTTCCAACGGGAAAAGAAATTCCTTCTTCCCGCAACGCCACGCCCAAAAGAGATCCGGCCGCTATGATATGAAGTTCCGGCAAATTCTCACAGAAATACTTAAGCGCCTGTATGGCTCTCGGGCAATCCTGTATTTCATCAAAAACCACAAGTGTCGAACCCGGTATAATCTTTTTCCCCAGGATAATGCTGCCAAGCTCGTCCAGAATCCTGTCTGTATCAAAATCATAGGCAAAAACTGACTGAAGCCCTGTGTTCCCTTCAAAGTTGAAGTAAGCCATATCTTCAAATTCACTCTGCCCGAATTTCTTTATCAGATAGGTTTTTCCGCATTGGCGTACACCGGTAACCAGCAGGGGTTTCCTGTTTATTTTGTTTTTCCATGCCTTAAACTGCTCAGATGCTGTTCTTTCCATGTGCAGTTCCCTCCGCAGATATAATAACATTTTTCAACCGAATAAGCAAGATTATTTTGCAAAATTCGACTGAATAACGTTCGTGTTCCTGCTTTTATCGGATGGAAATTTCGACAACACTGCCTGCGTTTCGAGATAAAAATCGCAAAACGTTTATCGTTGTTTTTATCAATAATGTCCCAGGCCGCGAGAATACTGATCGGCGCCGGATAACTCCGGGTCGTATACAGTAACACGGCGGCGTCTTTTATGCGTTAATGTTCACTCTAAGTCAAGGATTTAACTTTTGCTTTAACTTTCATAGTGTTAAAGCCCCTATGCCGCGCAGGATTCCAATCATACCTTCCGCCGCAATATCGTTACTGATTTTCCCGTCTTCATCAAAATAATAAAAGTTCATGACACAGACAGAAATCTTTTTACCGGTAGCTTTTATGCCTAAAAAGTCGCCGTCATGTGTTCCCGTCATAGTCCAGCGAACCGCAACTTTATCATCGGCAGCGACCATTTCCTCTAATTTCCACTGTACATCAGAAAAACCCCGGCGCATCCAATGCACAACGGACAAATAGCCCTTGCCGCCATATAACGGAACCGGGCTTGCCGGTGTAAAAAACGAAGCTTTTTCGGATATCAGTTTCCGGGATAACGCTTCATCCGCCGTGTTAATCATAATTTCAAACTGTTTCATGATTGCTGTATTGCTTTCTGCCCTGTTCACGTGTCCTCCTGATTTCTCATCCGTTGCGTTAAATAAAACTCTGGTTCCTTGTGTTTACAGGCCAGCAATTATACTCACACAATCCCTTTGCCCATTTCATAGGCTTCCGCCAGCTTTGCATTCTCTTTGATCTCTCCGGGAGCGCCTACGCCGCACGCGCAGACTTTGCCCGCAAAACGCGCTTTTTCAAAACAGGCGATCCAGCCTTTTAATCCGTGGACAGCGCCTTCATCCACATCCGGTTCGTCTTCAGCCGCTGCGGTCAGAAGATACACGTCCCGGAATTTGTAATCTTTCGGGAACAGGGAGTTGGCGCGATCAATCATGGTCTTCATCTGTCCGCTCATCTCGTAGTAGTAAATGGGCGTCGCCCAAACCACCACGTCCGCCTCCAGCATTTTGTCCGTAATGGCATTCGCATCGTCTTTGATTACGCAATGACTGGTCTGCTGGCAGGCAAGGCAGCCTTTGCAAAAGGCAATCGTTTTATCTTTCAGGGAAACCAGTTCCACTTCATTGCCCGCCGCTTTCGCACCGTCCGCAAACGCTTCCGCCAGCTTTTCCGAGTTGCTGTTACCTCTTATGCTTGTGCTGATAACCAATACTTTTTTCGCCATAGTGATTCCTCCGTTTGTTTTCATCTCTGTGCTCTGATTCTATGCGTGATATGTTCTGATTATATTCGTTAAAGCCTTCTCTAAGTCAAGAGGTATGCCGTTACTGCCCGACTGCTTCTATTTTCACTTTTCCCTTTATGTTCCGAATCTGTTCCGTTCCGCTTACCGCTTTGCCCATCACATATAAGCCGGAGTAGCGTGGCGCATCGCCGTAATACAGGCACACGTTGTTCCAGGGCGAGAAATAGGCAATCGTCCCCACAGGACACGCCCCTTCCTGCACCTTGCTACAGTCCAGCTTTTTGGGAGGCTGGAAGATTTTTTCGTTGTTGCTGTAATTCTCCACAGCAACAGTTAACGGCAGCTGCGCATAGAATGACCGGGACACGGAAGTATCGTTCAGCGCAAATACAATTTCTTTACCATTTGCAACCACTTTAATTTTCAGGTTTGTGTCAGGCATAGCAGTTACTTTTTCTCCATTATCTTTCTTTTCCGCAGCTTCCTTTTTCACCGCACCGGATGTATCTTCCGCTTTTTGCGGCACAGACGCGCTTCCAATATTGTTCACCGTTTTTGTGCCTGCGGACGCGCAGCCTGCAAACATCACTCCCATCAACAATATTGTGAGCAGCAACTGCCAAACTTTTCTGTGTTTCATGTGGTATTCCTGCTTTCTATTTAAAAAACTGTAATTTCTATTGCAAAGACATTGTGAAACTGTTCACGACATCTGTTATTCACCCTTTGGCAACTGCCGGAAAAACGGTTTCAGCTTTTTGTAATTCTCTTTAAGGCAAAGGAAATGGAAAGTAACGCTGGCCTCCGGGTTCAACAGGGGAACCAGCACCCGGTCATTGTTTTTCCCGAAATATTTTACCGAAAGATTCGTCATAAAAGATGGCAGCATGGTGGTATTCACCAGCTCGCTGAATGTATCCCGGTCGTGCTGAATTAAAAAACGGGAATGGGGCATCAACTTAACATGAACGGAATGCCAGAAGCCCAGCGTGGAAAACAGGAGCACCGTCTCTCCGTCAATTTCTTCCAGGTTCATCCCGGTTTCGACTTTTTGTGCACAGGGGTGCTTTGGCGGCAGGCAAAGGAACAGCGTTTCCTTTTGTGCAGCCTGGCAATAAAAGGCTTCGTCCGCCAGCGCATACGGAAGCGTGATGATCTGATAAGTTCCGTCCCGCAAACCGTCAATCAGTTGCGGAATCTCCTGTACTTCCGAAGAAATGGTCATCCCAGGATATAAATTGGAAAGCACCGGCACAGCTGACCAGCCGGGGGCGGGAGCGCAATTGCCCAACGCGATGGTACGGCTGCGGCGGTCCAAAGCCCGTACCTGTTCCGCCATTTCCTTCACATCTTCTAAAATACGCTGAGCATGTTCTACCGCCATCTGACCGTTTGCGTTCAAGCGTATTTTATTTTTCTGCCGTTCAAACAACGGCACCTGCAGTTCTTCTTCCAGCTTCTGCATAGAACGGCTTAATGCCGGCTGGGAAATATGAAGCTCCTCTGCTGCCTGAGACAGCGTGCCAGACTGATGGAACGCTGCCAGATGCCGGAGCTGCGCCAATTCAATCATGATGAATTCCCTCCTGAAACAATCCTGGGTTCCCGTCTCTCACTATGCAATTTTATTATAACACATTGCAGGATTGGTATTGTACTTTTTTCTCCGCAAACTCTACAATAGAACTGTAAACAAAGGCCAGAAGGCTTTGCATCTGTGCAACGTCAAGGGAGGAACTAACATGGAAAATTTTATTTTTGAGAATTCGACAAAGGCATACTTCGGCAAAGGCTGTGTCAGCCAGTACCTGCCGGACATTCTGAAACAGTACGGCGAAAACGTGATGCTTGCTTACGGCGGAGGCTCCATTAAACGCAACGGAATTTATGAAGAAATTAAGGAAATTTTAAAAGCGGCGGGAAAAACCGTGACGGAGTTTTCCGGCATTATGTCCAACCCGGTTTACACCAAAGTGCTGGAAGGCGCAAAGCTTGCAAAAGAAAAACAGATCGACCTGATCCTGGCCGTGGGCGGCGGCTCCGTCATGGACTGCTGCAAAGCAATCTCACTGGCCGCCGTATACGATGGGGACGTCTGGGATGATTTCTGGATGAAAGCCGGAACCGTTTCTGTCTCTCCTGTCCCACTGGGCATCGTCATGACCGTGACCGGTACCGGCAGCGAAATGAACGGCGGCGCCGTCATTACCAACGAAATCATGAAGATTAAAACCGGTCGCGACTATCCGGCGCTGAACGCACAGTTTGCACTGCTTGATCCGCTGTACACCTACAGCGTGCCGAAGAAACAGATGGTTTCCGGCAGCTTCGATTCGCTGTCCCACATGATGGAAATCTATTTCAGCTTTCCTAATGAGGACAACGTATCCGACGATATCAATGAAGCCCTGATGCGGGGCGTCATCCGCGATCTGCGCAAAGCGATCGCCGATCCGGATGACTACACAGCCCGCAGCAATCTGGTATGGGCCTCTACCATGGCAGAAAACCGCATTCTGAAATTAGGCAAAAAGACCGACTTCGAGTGCCACCTGATGGAGCATCAGCTCGGCGCGTACACAGACTGCAACCACGGTTGCGGCCTGGCCGTACTGCATCCGCCCTACTACCGTCACATTTATAAGGACGGCCTGCCCAAATTCGTACGCTTCGCCACAAACGTATGGGGCATCGATCCAACAGGAAAAACCGATGAAGAGCTGGCTTTGGCGGGGATTGACGCCCTGGCAGATTTTATTAAGGAAATCGGCCTGCCCACCACCCTGTGGGAACTGGGCGTAACAGACAAACAACAGGCGGAAGAAATTGCCGACACCTGCTTCCTCTCCCCCGGCAGCTACCGCAGGCTGACCCGGGAAGACATCCGGGAAATTTTCGCTTCGGCGTATTAACAAGACGATGTATTCGTTTCTGTACTGCTGTTGAAATCTTTAAAACATCTCTGCCATTTTGCAAAAAAATAAGAAGTAAAAATAACGCTCTGTATGTTTGTGAAACCCGTTTCTGTTTGTTTCACATCACGCAGAGCGTTTTTCAATTTAAGTTGCATTTACAAATCGTTTTGAAGAAGACAACTTATACAGAACAGTATTTATTTCACCGCTGCCTTTTTGTATTCCTTTTTATCCAGGAAGTCGTACCACTCCACCGTATGCTTTCCTGCCGGGCTCACGGCCAGATGGGCAAAGCTGCTGTCAGGCGCGGCGCCGTGCCAGTGGGTTTCCCCCGGCGGGCAGTAGGCCACGTCGCCGGGACGCATCACCTGAATCTCGCCGTTTCGCATCTGGTGCAGGCCGATACCGTCGGTCGCGATCAGGATTTGTCCTTCCCCGTGCATATGCCATTTATTGTAAACGCCTTTGGGGAAGAATACGTAGGAAAATACTGGCGCATCCGCTGCATTCGGTGTTGTCACGGTCCGACCCAGATACACCGGTTTGTTAAAGTTCGGCGAATTGAATTTTTCTGCGGCAAAGGTGAACTCTTTGGCAGGAATTGCTTTACGGGGCGCTTCTGCCAGTTCCAGATTTGCGTATTCCTCGTCGGAAATCATGCCGGTGCGGGCCTTCAGGCCGGCGGGCACTTTCCAGTTTTTATCGTAAATCACCAGCTGCTGGAAACGGGAATCTTTTGTCGCCCCGTGCCAGTGGCTGACACCGGCGGGAATCTGTACCACATCGCCTTTGCGGATGATCATAGCAGGCTGCCCGTCAATCTGCAGCAGACCGACGCCATCCAGTCCCACGACCACCATGCCGCCGTGTACATGCCAGGCGCTGCGGCTGCCCGGCTCAAAAGAAATACAATTTGTCTGGGGAACATTGTATGTAGGATCCAGATCAATCAGATCGTTGCGATACACCGTGCCGGCAAACCGGCTGGACACATCCTTGCCCGGCGGATATTTCCAGTTTCCTGTGTCGGCAAACGCAAAGGACGCGATGCTGCACAGACACAATCCCAACGCCGCAATCATTTTTTTGTTCATAAAAATCACCTTTCCACCATGCCGGTTACTACCCAACCATTTATTATTACAGATGTTTTCCGTAGAATTCTTTCAGCTTATTGACTGCCTTTTCCACATACTCGGGCACCCAATAGGTGCGGATATGGCTGGCGCCTTCAATCATGAAAAGTTCCTTGTTCTCCGCGCCGCTTGCCTTGGCAAAAGCATCCTTCGTCATATAGAGCGTATCTGCCTTTTCTCCCGCAATCATCAGGAGAGGCTGGTTGATGAGATCCATTCTGTCTTCCACATCAAAGGCCATGAGCTTCATGAAGGATTCCGTGGTGTAGCTCCCCGTGGCGTTCGGATGGCGGTGCGTCAAGCCATAGTATTCAATGCCGTCACGGTAGAGGGTGTTTTCGGGAAGCTCTGCCATTTTCGCCCGCAGTTGTTCATCAGTGGAATTGGGGGGCAGGAAGCCCTCATAGACGATTTCCCCCGCCAGTTCTTTATCTCTCGCGTCCGCCGCCTTTTGCATTCTTGCTTGAGCGCCCTTGATATCCGCGTCCAGGAAGCCGTTCCGACGCACTCTGCCGGAGTTAAACATGGAGAGGGTGGCCACCGCCTTGATGCGTTTGTCGGTCTGCGCCGCCGCCAATGTGTAGCCGCCGCCTCCGCAGATACCGAGGGAGCCGATACGAGACTTATCCACTTTCGGGAGCGTAGAGAGATAATCCACCATGCCGCTGATGTCCTCTATGCGGTTCGAGGGATAATCCCTCAGTCTCGGCTCTCCGCCGCTCTCTCCCTGATAGCGGGCATCACAGGCAATGGCGATATAGCCAAGCTCCGCCAACCGCTGGGCATAAAGACCGGCCACCTGCTCCTTGCTGCCTCCGTTGGGATGGGCGACAGTCACGGCAGGATAACTCTTGATGCTTTTCTCGTCATAATCTGCCGGCAGGTAGAGATTCGCCGCGACCTTGATGCCTTCCACCTTGTACTCCACAGGACGGATATTCACCTTGCCTTTTTCGTTTTGTGTAATAGCGCCGCGGTACACAAGACCAAAGGGGTTTTCAGCCGGTGCTTCCGCTGCAAAAGCCATGGTAGAGAAGCCTAATACGAGCGCCATCAGAGAAGCTGCCATCATTTTTTTCTTAAACATCATGTTTTTCATCCTTCCTTTTTTTATGTCCAACGGTCAAAACGGTCCCGGCGGCTGCCGCGCAGTGCGGAAACGGAACTGCGCAGTATACAGCTTATAGAGAAATCCGATTTTGTTTCCGCTTTACTGATTTTATTGTATTGGCTTCCGTTGAAAAAGTACAATGCCGATTCTGCAATGCGCTATAACAAAAACGCATAGCGAAATCAAACCGCATTTCACTATCCGTTTCATTTATACTGTTATTCGTTTCTGATATTGTACAAATGGGAAAAGGCAATTTACAATAAAGACAACGCAGAAAAAGCGGGGTACATAATTAGTATAATGCATCACGCAGACCGCAAGAAAGACGAGGAAAATGACTATGAACTATCGCACATTGGGCAATGATTTAACCGTCTCCGCCGTAGGCCTGGGCTGCATGGGTTTTTCGCATGCCTATGGCGCGCCCACCGATGAGGCCGACGCAATTGCAGCGATCCGCGCGGCGGCGGAAGAAGGCTGCACGTTCTTTGATACTGCAGAGTGTTATGTGGGAGAATACGCCGACGGCAGCACCAGTTATAACGAAGAGCTGGTGGGAAAAGCGCTGGCGCCCATCCGCAATAAGGTAAAAATAGCCACCAAGTTCGGCGTGCGCCACGAAAACCGCCAGCTCGTCATGGATTCCCGCCCGGCAACGATCCGCAAATCCATTGACGGGAGTTTGAAACGACTGGGCGTGGATGTAATCGACCTGTATTACCAGCACCGCATCGATCCCAAAACTCCGGCGGAAGAAGTGGCGGGAGTGATAGCCGATTTAATAAAAGAAGGAAAAATACTGCATTGGGGTATTTCCGAAGCAGACGAAACCTATCTGCGTGCAGCCCACGCCGTTTGTCCCGTCACCTGTATCCAGAACCGTTACTCCATGATGGCCCGCTGGCATGAAAGTCTGTTCCCCGTATTGGAAGAATTAACGATAGGTTATGTCGCCTTTTCACCGCTGGCCAACGGTATTCTTTCCGGCGCCTTCAAGGCGGGCGAAACGTTCAGCAAGGAAGACTATCGCAGCGTTATGCCCCAATATGCCGACGAAGCCTTTGCGCAGAACCGGGAACTGCTGGCGCTGATTCATATGCTGGCAAAAGAAAAAAGCGCATCCCCCGCCCAGATCTCGCTGGCGTGGATGCTCTGTAAAAAGCCGTATATTGTACCAATACCCGGCTCCCGTAAACTTTCGCGCATAAAAGAAAACCTCGGCGCGGCGGATGTGATTTTAACCGCAGACGAAGTGGCGGCTATAGATACAAAGCTGAATCACATGAAAATGTCCGCTGTCTTCGGCGGATCGCCGGTAAAAAAGTAAACGAATAAACAAAGATAAAAATGCTATTGCAATTTAAACAGAAACTATAAATTTGGTAATTGATAACAGGAAAGGATTTTATCATGAAAAAAACTGCCATACTGCTCACCGTTTTGACACTGTTTTCTACCGGCGCTCTTGCAAATGAAAAACTGACGCTGGAGACCCAGGGACATTTTGCCGCAGGAGGAATCACCATCCAGCGCGAAGGAACCTATGACAACAAAAAGTTTGGCGGCTGGGCCAGTCCCATCGAACAGGGACAAAGCTATCGCGCCGACCATGCTATTGTCAGCTACCAGATTCCCGCCAAAGCCAAAAACGCGCCGTTGCTTTTCATCCACGGTTACGGCGGGTCCGGTCTCTGTTGGGAAATGACGCCGGACGGACGGGAAGGTTTCTCCACCTTAATGCTGCGCAGGCGCTATCCCGCTTTTGTCATGGATTTGCCCGGACGGGGACGCGCCGGTAAAACCTCTGCCACAACGACTCTGACTCCCAAAGCAGACGAGATGTTGTGGTTTGATATCTGGCGGTTAGGCGAATACCCGAATTATCACAGCAATGTGCAGTTCCCCAAAGACGCGGAAACACTGGATCAGTTTTTCCGGGAAATGACGCCGGACGTAAGCGCTCATAATATGAAAACGGATGTAGCATCCATCAGCGCCGCCATTGATAAGACCGTTGCCATGACAGCGAAGAACGGTTCTGCGTCCAAAAACGCAAACGGCGTCGTCCTGGTCACCCATTCCGCAGGCGGCTTCCCCGGCTGGCTTTCCGCTATCAGCAATAAAAACGTGAAAGCAGTGGCTTCCTACGAACCGGGCGGTTACGTGTTCCCGGAAGGCGAAGTACCGGACCCCATGCCCAGTTTAACGGGCACAGCCTCCGGCGTTCCCGTTCCCGTGGAACAGTTCCGGCGGCTGACAGAGATTCCTATCGTCATGTATTTTGGCGATTATATTCCGGAAGAAGTAACCGACAAACTGGGCGGCGAAAACTGGCGCGTCCGTCTGCAGATGGCCCGGAAATTTACGGAAGCCATTAACCGGCACGGCGGCAACGCCACACTGGTGGAACTGCCAAAGCTGGGTATCAAAGGCAACACCCATTTTCTCATGAGCGATCTGAACAACGGGCAGCTGGCAGATTTGTTTGACAAGTGGCTGCGTGAACAGAAGCTGGATAAATAAATGCAAACGATAAAAATGAAAAAATCAATTTTTCAGACCCTCGCCCTGTCCCTGATGCTGGCCATCTGCACCGGTTGCGGTGAAAGCAGCGCAAAAAAGGAATCCACCATGCAAGCAGAAACACTGTTCCATTTGGAAACAAAGGTTGTTGATGTAATAAACGATCCTGCGTTTCGCGGCCACGGCCGGCTGATCTTTCCGGCAGACCGGCACATCAGCCGTGACCTTGCTTTAAAAGACATCGGCGATATTTTGGTCTGGTATAATAATGTCCGACCGGAACGCACTGTGGAAATCGTAAACTATATGAAAACGCAGGCGCAAAAGGGCCAGCAGATTTTTTACAACATCTACTCTGATGAAGAAAAACAAAGAGACCCGCGCAAACGCAATACGGGTCTCTTCTTCTTCCGGGGCAGGCCGGGCAACCGGGTCGCTCTGTTAAATGCAGGCGGCGGTTTTTCATACGTAGGCGCTATGCACGACAGTTTTCCCCATGCGTTGGAATTATCCAAGAAAGGTTACAACGCGTTTGCGCTGATTTACCGTCCCGATGCGCAAAAGGCCTGTGAAGATCTGGCCCGGGCCATCGCCTTTATCCATACCCACTCCGACGAATTGCAGGTCGATCCGTCCAACTATTCCCTCTGGGGCGGTTCCGCCGGCGCCCGCATGGCTGCCTGGCTGGGTTCTCTGGGCACGGAAGCTTTTGGCGAAAAGCGGTATCCCCGTCCGGCAGCGGTGATTATGCAATACACCGGTCTGTCTGAAGTCTACGGCAACGAACCCCCGACCTATAGCTGCGTCGGCGCCGGCGACTGGATTGCTTCTTCCCACACCATGCAGCGTCGCATACAGGCCATCCGCGCCAATGGCACTGATGCGGAAATCGAAATCTTCCCCGGCCTGCCCCACGGTTTCGGACTGGGGGAAGGCACTGTTGCCGAAGGCTGGATCCATCGCGCTGCCGCCTTCTGGGACCGACAGTGTAAGTAACGAAAACAGCCGCAAATCTGCGGCTGTAACAATATGATATTCTATTTTGCGTAGCCAATTTCCTTCAGCCATTTTTCCACTTCGGACTTCACCGCTTTCGGATCGTCCTGGGACATACGGCCCGGCAGGCCCAGCCCTTTGTTCAGGACCGTCGCGCCTTTGGCGTGATCGGCAATGCGGCTTTCCTTGCCTGTCATATAGCTGCCTGCGCTGGTGCAGAAGGGAACGATGGTCTTGCCGCTAAAGTCATTGTTTTCCAAAAAAGTATACACGGCCATAGGCAGGTCGCTCCACCAAATGGGATATCCTAAAAATACCGTGTCATAGTCTTTCAGGTTTTCCGGCTTGCCCACTATTTCCGGACGGGCGTTGTCCTGTTGCTCTTTTTTTGCCACGTCCGTGGTTTCCCGATAGGCCTGGGGATACGCTTTCACCGTTTTAATCTCAAATTTGTCCGCACCGGTGATTTCCGCAATGGCATCCGCAACCACCGCCGTGTTGCCTTTAGTGATTACGCCCACGCCGTACTCTTCGCCCGTGCGGGAGAAGTATGCAACTAAAATTTTCCTGCCCCCTGCCGAAGGAGCCGGAGCAGCTTCAGCCTTCTTCGTTTCTATCGCTGCCGGTTTGTCCGCCGACTTTTCCGCTTTCTTTTCACCGCCGCCGCAGCCGCCTGTAAAGGCAGCTAACAGAAATATTGCGCTCAGGAAAAATATAAACCGTTTCATTTAGTTTCCCCCTGCTTTAAAACATGTAATGCAAAACTGTTTTACAGCCTGTCCATCGCAAGCTTTACGTAAGACACTTCACGCAGACCGCTGAAAAGCATTTCATTCCACTTCGATCAGTTCGTACCGGGGATTCCCCATCTTCTGTTTCTGCATAGCCGTAAGCTGGTGCAGACCGTGACGGCTGGTGATGCGTTCCACTAAATCTTTCTGGTCTCCTTCCGGTTTGGTGAAAACCATGTCGCAGCAGGCCTGGTCAATGGCCAGAATATCCGTGGAAGCACAGATGCCGAGATCCGCAATGGTAGGCTCTTCCGCCGCCACGCCCGCGCAATCGCAGTCCACGGACATGCGGCGCATTACATTGAGGAACACGATGTGTTTGCCGAAATAATCGCAGGTAGCCTTGGCAGAATCCGCCATGCTTTCCATAAACTGTTCTTTCATAGGCCATTCTTCAAAATTAGCCGGCATATCATCCACCACCAGATGCACTTCCCGTTTGCCAACCTGTCCGGAAGCGCAGCCGATCGCTATATTTTTCATAGAACCACCGAAGCCGCCCATGGCATGTCCTTTAAAATGCGTCAGTACGATCAGGGAATCATAGTCGGTGAGATGACCGCCCATATGAACTTCCTTCAGCCGTAAACCGTTGCGAACCGGCAGGGCCACATCGCCATCTTCATCCAGAATATCTACCGGGCAAAAAGTCCAGCCATTGACTTTCAGCGTTTCCCGATGGTCTTTGGTGGTGTAACGGTCGCCGGCATACAACGTGTTTGTTTCCACGATGGCGCTGTCGGGAACGCTTGCCTGGAATGCCTGCACCATATCCCGGGGCAGGATGTTGGGGCCGTGCTTTTCCCCGGTGTGCAGCTTGATGGCAACCTTGCCGTAAATGTTCTCATTGATCAGATTATACAGTTTGATCAGATGCTCCGCATCAATCGTACGGGTAAAATAAACTTTTGCTTTTGTCCCGGGCGCTTCTGCGTCCACCCGCCTGCTTCCAACAACCGGTGCCTGTTTGAATTCTTTCATGATGGTCTCCTTTCTTACGCCGGACGCTCCTGCGTCCCGCAACCTGCCTTCGTGGCGTGTTTTAAAAAAACATATAAACCTTCATAATACAGTTATAACCTATTTCCGTCAGAATGTACAATGCCTGTTTTGCAGCAATGCTATAACAAAAAAGCATAGTACTGAAGCAACGAAGCATTCCGCCGTTTTCTGCGGAATGCTATTTTTTGTTTTCCGGCATTCCGGTTTCGAGTCCGGGCTGCAACGGCCCATAATAATAGCTTGCCGTCGCCCCGCCGTCAATGAGGAAGGTGGAGCCGGTGATAAACGCGCCAGCTTCGCTCATTAAAAGCGCCGCCACGTTTGCCACTTCATCTGCTGTACCGGGCCGGCCTGCCGGGCATTTGGCAAGCCAACCCTGCGGGCAATTGCCATGCTGATTTGTCCCGCGCCGGTCACAATCATTACGTCTTTGCTCATCATAGCGTCCTCCGTTTCAATTTTTAAGATTATAATATGTAGCTGTTATATAGCTGTCTTCGTTTCTCTACTAATTATAAAAAAAGAATGTGTAA
Source organism: Succiniclasticum sp. (assembly GCF_056977735.1). Lineage (NCBI taxonomy): Bacteria > Bacillati > Bacillota > Negativicutes > Acidaminococcales > Acidaminococcaceae > Succiniclasticum > Succiniclasticum sp. The sequence goes on along the minus strand of NZ_DBMCWA010000003.1, from coordinate 122,811 downwards.
AAAGTCCAATTGTATTATTTTATTATTGATAGAATTTTTCTATCAGATTATAATAAAAGAAAAACCTGCAGGCCCGGATAGTTCCGGCCATAACCGGCTTACTCATCTTTTTTTCGAAATATGGGACAAGGTACAACACACTAACGGAGGGAAAATACCATGAACAGCAAACAAATCGACTGCATCCTTATGCTGGCGCAGACGTTGAATTTCAACCGGGCTGCCGAAAACCTGTACATCACGCAGCCGACGCTGACCTACCACATCAAAACTGCGGAGGAAGAAATTGGCTTCCCACTGTTCCACCGTTCCGGAAAAGGCGCTGCCCTTACCCCGGCGGGTCAGCAGTTCTGCCTTGTTCTGCGAAATCTCAGGGAGGAATTAAAACGCGCGATTGAACAGGGACAGAACAACAGCCGCCGGTATCACTCCAACCTGACCGTCGGCCTGCCCATGCGTTCCGCCGTTTATTTTCTGCCTCAGGCGATTGAAGAGTTTGAACGCACCCACAAAGGGGTTTCCGTTACGCCGGAATTTATTCCTCTCCACAGCACGGACCGTTTTCTGCGGGGCGAGCAGGACATGGTTTTCGCCAGAGAAGAAGACATGAAACGCGTCCCCGACATAAAAATCCATCCGCTGTTCAGGAGTAAAATATATCTCATCAGCGAAACGACAGATCCGCTGGCGCAAAAAGACAAAATCGTGATTGAAGATTTGGCAGGACGCACGCTGATGGTAGGCGGCGGTTCCCAACCGGAACTGCGCGCCGTACAGCAGCGGGTACTGCAGAAACTTCATCTTGCCCACTTTAACAGCAATGATTACGATACTACGCTCACCCATGTGGCGTCCCATAAAGGTATCTGCCTGGCGCCCGGTTTTCTCAACGACCACAACGGGGAATTTGCCTGGACGCCATTTGACTGCAAAGAAACGATTTCCTGCGTCCTCTGCACTCACGCCAGCGACAGACGTGAAATTGTGTCTGATTTTATCCGGATATTGCGGAACTGTTATATCACCCATCCGGAGTTTGCTGTATAGAAAAAAAGCATATCTGGCAATTAGTTTTAAGTATTGGACTTCTTTTTCTCTTTTCCTTATAATGAAAATGCGATAAAACAAATCCAAATGTTTTCCCCGTATTTTTCAAAGGCCCCGGTTTTTTAAGTTAGGGCTGATAACCCAACCGCGTTTCAGATTTGGAACCGGCGCGTTACGCAGGAAGGAGAAACTTATGAAACTGAACAGGACATTATTGGCCGCCGTATTAATCGGCACGCTGGCCATAACCGGCAGCGCTTTCGCCGCCGGAAAAACCCCCGCTCAAAACACGTTAGTTACGAAAGGAGCCGCTATGCAGACAGAACAGACGTTGCAACTGGAACAAAAATGGGACAAGGTTTTCCCTCAAAGCGACAAAGTAGAACATAAGAAAATTACATTCCATAATCGTTATGGCGTCACACTGGCGGCTGATATGTATATCCCGAAAAACAGCAGCGGCAAAAAACTGCCTGCGCTGGCAGTAGCAGGCCCCTTCGGCGCCGTAAAGGAGCAGTCCAGCGGATTATATGCCCAGACCATGGCGGAACGCGGGTTCCTCACCATCGCGTTCGACCCCTCCTTCACCGGCGAAAGCGGCGGCAGCCCCCGTTATGTAGCATCCCCGGACATCAATACGGAAGATTTTTCCGCCGCGGTGGATTATCTTTCCACGTTGGATAATGTGGATCCCAATCACATCGGCATCATCGGCATCTGCGGCTGGGGCGGCCTGGCGCTGAACGCCGCGGCCATGGACACCCGCATCAAAGCTTCCGTCATCTCCACCATGTACGACATGAGCCGCGTCACTGCCAACGGATATTTTGACGCCATGGACGAAGACGCCCGTTATAAAGCAAGGGAAACCATGAACGCCCAGCGTACGGAAGATTACAGGAACGGCAGCTACAAACTGGCAGGAGGACTTCCGGACGAACGGCCTGCGGAACCGAAATTCTTCAGCGATTACTGGGATTATTACAAAACGCCCCGCGGTTACCACAAACGCTCCCTGAATTCCAACGGCGGCTGGAACGTGACCAGCGCGCTGTCCTTCATGAACATGCCCCAGCTAAGTTACGCAGGCGAAATCCGTAACGCCGTTTTGGTTATCCACGGGGAGAAAGCCCACTCCCGTTACTTCGGCGAAGACGCTTTCAAAAAACTGAAAGGCAACAACAAAGAGCTGATGATCATCCCCGGCGCATCCCACACCGACTTGTACGACCAGATGGACATCATCCCCTTTGATAAAATTGAAGGCTTCTTCCGTAAGTATCTGTAAAAAGTAAAGAGCATTCTTATAATACAAACAGGACGTGATTCCATCGCAACGATGGAAACCGTCCTGTTTTCTTGTATGCATGAAAACCGGAAGCCAGCGCCAGATTGGCGCCGCCGCCGACAGCGTAACCCTGGACTGCGGCAATCACCAGTTTTTTCATCTTCCGGATCTGCAACATCACGCGGTTCACATGCGTTGCCAGTTCATCCAGGCCCGCATAATTTTGGTCGTCTAACTGTTTTTTGAAAAAACGCATATCGCCGCCGGCTGAGAAAGAACGCCCGGCCCCGCCAAGCACAACCACTTTCACTTCCGGCGATTGTTCGCAATACGTTAAGTGGTTTAGCAGTTCAATATCTGTCGCCTGGTCTAAAGGATTCAGATGGTCCGGATCATTCAGTAAAATGATGGCAACGCCGTTTTTTACTTCAAATGTTGTTTTACTCATTCTCGGCCTCCCCTCATGCCTTCTTTTTTCTTACCAGTCGGATAAAACTTTGCAACGTACTGTCCATCACCCGGTCCTTCCGCCACACAAAGGACACCTCCGCCTGTGCGAAGGCTGCAGGCACTGCATGGCTGACTACAATCTGTTTTGTTTTATAAAAAGCCGCCAGGCTTTCCGGAAACAGCGTTACCCCCAAACCGGCGCTGACGCTGGCAAGGATCGCGCCCAGCGAATCAAATTCTACCGTCTGCATTGGAATAATCTGCTCCTCATGCAGCCACTTTTCCAGCATCCATCGGTAGGAACACCCCTGAGGCAACACCAGCAACGGTTGGGATAATAACTCCGCAACCGGCGTCCCTACGTCAAATTCCGCTGTAGAATACAACGCAAGCGTTTCCTTTCGCACAAAGCAGCTGGCCAGTTCCGCATGGTTAACGGAACCTGCCACAAACGCCCCGTCCAGATTGTAATCCAGAACCTGCCGAACGGATTCCGCCGACACACCGGTCTGTACGGTCAGCGCTACATCAGGGCACCGGCGGTGATATTCGGCCAACAGTTCCGGCATAAAGGTGACCGCAGCCGATTCCATCGTACCGATATGCAGGCTGCCCCGCGCCGCCCCATCGTCTTTCATCACATTTTCCACTTCTGACACCAACCGGAACAGCTGATCCGTATAGGCTAACAGCGTTTCGCCCTTTTCTGTCAGCCTCACGCCGTAAGCATGGCGGTAAAACAGCGGCGTATTCAGTTCCTGTTCTAACTGCCGTATTTTCGTGGAAAGGTTGGACTGGGCGTAATTCAGTTTCTGCGCAGCTTGGGAAAAACTGCCCTCTTTCGCTACGATTCGAAAATACCGTAAGGCCTGTAAATCCATGTTTACCCCTTTCAATCTTCTGTGGTTTCCTGAACCGGCCGTTTGCTCTGCTGACGCTCTAACAGTTCTGTCACCGAAACGCCGCCTACACCCCAGTTATCCGTTTCTACTTCGTCAATGGTAACGTGCACCGATTTTGGATGTTTTCCTAAAATATCGCACAGGAGATTCGTCGTTCCTTCAATCAGCTGGCGTTTCTTTTCCGGCGTAACGTTCTTTTCTTTTGTAATACGGATGTTAACATACGGCATAACTAATCCCCCTTGTATAAAATAAAATTTATTATGCGCCGTTGCGCAAAATATTCATTTACCGTGAACCGCAAACAAAAACTGTTTTACAGAAGTAAACACTGAAGCCGGCATTACCAGCATAATCCCTGAACCTAACACGCAGAGAATGCCAATCAGATTCTGTACTGTCAGCATTTCGTAAAATACAAGGGAACCGACCAGGACGCTCGTCAACGGTTCAAACGTGCTGAGCAGCGAAGCGCGGACCGGCCCACAGCGGAACAGGCCCAACTGAAACAGCACTAATGCCAGCGCAGTTGATAAAAACGCCAGCAAAACAGTCCCGGCCCAGGCGGCTGCATCGGAAGGAACAGCCCAATTGCCAGTTACTGCGGCAAACAACGCAATTTCAGCAGAGGATAACAACGTGAGCCAGAAAACAGTAGGCAGTGCCGATATGGACTGCAACGAACTTTTTCCCAGAAACACAATGTACAGCGCATACGTCACGCCGGAAGCAACGGCCAACAAAACGCCGGCCGTCCTTGCTGTTTCCCCGCCGGAAAGCTGGCTGATGCCAATGGTACAGAGTAACGTACAGAAAATTTGGCGGCAGTCCGGACGCTCTCGGAACAGTATGACTGAAAAAACAATTACCAGCACCGGAAAGGTAAAATGCAGCGTCGTTGCCATACCTGAATCCATATGCCCATAGGAAGAAAACAGAAGCACCGGCGTCAGTGCATAAAACACGGAAAGCAGCATAATCTCCCGAAACTGACGCAGGGTGATATGCAGCGATACATCCCTGCGTACTGTAATTACAGCCAAAAGGATCAGGCTGCCAAAGAAAAAACGTCCCAGCGCTATCATGTACGCATTTCCGCCATGAGCCGCAACGATCTTTACCAACAACGGCATCAGGCCGAACAGAACGGCGGAAGCTATCACACATAATTCTCCTGTGTAAGAATGAACGCTTCTTCTCATAAACTGCCTCCGGTGTGTTAAATGATTTATTCCTACCGGTATTTTATAATAAATCAGTGTATTGTTAAAGTGAAAATTATATATGACATTATCTTTTTTTTATATATCATAAAATCGATAACATAATTTATGCCCTCACTCTGAAACTAATCAGGGCGAGGGCATTTATAATAAAAAGTATTTCAATTAAAAAATTTCCCTGCCAAGTTTTCTGTCAATTGGCAGAGGGATTTAGGTTTACCCCGAAATATCTTAAGGAACCACTGATCAATTCGTCTGTACGCTTACCGGGACTTTTTTTTACGATATCGCCCAAACTTGAAATTCAAATTTGAATTTGATATAATGATAAAAAACTGCGTATCCGGCGCAGTTTATTTTTAGTCCCGATTTCAAATTCGAATTTGAATTAATGAGACACTGTTTAACGTTTAAAGTGAGGAATCTTAGTATGGATACGTTAAAGAACAATAAGAAAACAATTCTGTTGGTAATTTTGCTTGTGCTGCTGGCTGCCGGTTTTTATTTTTACCGGAGCAAAACGGAAGAAAAAGCACTGGTCTTATATGGAAATGTTGATATCCGACAGATTTCACTGGCGTTTAATGCCAGCGAACGGATCGACAAGATGAACGCAGAGGAAGGCGACCGTGTCAAAAAGGGCGATGTGCTGGCCACGTTGAACACACAGACCCTGAAGCTGGCCATTGCCCAGACGAAAGCCCAGATTGCCAGTCAGCAGGCCGCGGTCGCCAAGCTGCACAACGGCTCCCGCCCGGAAGAAATCCTTCAGGCGCAGGCTTCTTTCAACACCATGGCTGCGGAAGAAGAGAACGCCCGCACCTATTATCAGCGCATGCAGTCACTATATGACAAAAACGCTGTCAGCCGCCAGAGCCGGGATGATGCAGAAGCCCGCTGGAAAGCCGCCGCTGCCAATCTGGAAAATGCAAGGGCCGCTCTCCAGTTAAGCAACATTGGTCCCCGGCAGGAAGATATCGCTGCTGCGGAAGCCCAGCTGGAAGCGTTAAAAGTTGCATTGCAGACCCAGGAATATAATCTGAGCCAGGCTACCCTGACCGCACCGCAGGACGGAGTCATCCGTTCCCGTCTGGCAGAGCCCGGCGATATGGCCTCCCCTTCCAAAGCTGTTTATATGATCGGACTGGAAAACACAAAATGGGTCCGGGCTTATATTTCGGAAAAACGTTTAGGCGAAGTAAAGGAAGGCATGGAAGCCACTGTTACCATAGACAGTTTTCCCAACCAGCCCATCAAAGGACAGGTTGGTTACATTTCCAACACGGCGGAGTTTACGCCGAAATCCGTACAAACGGAAGAGCTGCGCAGCTCGCTGCTGTATGAAATCCGCATTTACGTAAACGATGATAACAATGTGCTGCGCATGGGCATGCCGGCTACCGTAACATTTTAAAAACACCGGAGAAGAACCGTGAGTCATACATACATTGCAGAATCAGACGGCCTGTATAAAACGTTCAAAGATAAAACGACAGGCAAACCCATTACCGCCCTGCAAAACATTAACCTGAAAATCGAAAAAGGGAAAATCACAGCCCTGATCGGCCCGGACGGTGCAGGCAAGACAACCTTCCTGCGCATGGTCTGCGGTTTATTGTTCCCCACCAACGGAAAGCTGACCGTCTTAGGACATGATATTACGCAGAACCCCCAGGCAGTGCAGGATCAACTGAGCTACATGCCCCAGAAGTTCGGCCTCTACGAAGACCTGACCTGTCAGGAAAATCTGGATCTGTACGCAGATCTCCACGGCATTCCCCGGGATATCCGTCAGGCACGGTTCCAAAAACTGCTGCACATGACGGGGCTGGAGCCTTTCACCGGACGGCTGGCCGGCCAGTTGTCCGGGGGCATGAAACAGAAACTGGGCCTGGCCTGTACGTTGGTCCGGTCTCCCCAACTCCTGCTGCTGGATGAACCGACGGTCGGTGTCGATCCCCTGTCCCGCCGGGAATTGTGGGCTATTTTACAGGAGCTGGTAGCGGAAGAGCATATTTCCGTACTGGTGAGCACAGCATACATGGACGAAGCGGAACTGTGCCAGCAGATATTTATGTTGAACCGGGGAGATATTTTAGCGGAAGGTTCCCCGGAAACCCTGAGGGAAATCGCCCGCGACCATTGTTATGTCGCGTCACCGCCACCCGGTATCCCGGCCCGGAACCTGCAGGCCGCTCTGCTGGACGACAAAGAAAATGTCATTGACGCCGTTCCCGAGAGTGGAAAAGTGCGTTTTTCCGTTTATAAGCCAGACTGTATCAGCCGACTGGCAGCCCTGCAGCCTTTCCCCGGATTAAAACCGCTTCCCGTACCGGTCTGTCTGGAAGACAGTTTCATGATCCTGTTGCACAATGCGGAAAAGTCTGCAGAAAAAAATCCTGAATTTGCGTTAGACTACAGCACAGTCCGTCCTCCGTCACAGGATGTCGTGATCGAAGTCAGGGATCTGGTACGTAAGTTCGGCGATTTCATCGCTGTCAACAATACTTCCTTTCAGGTTCATAAAGGTGAAATTTTTGGCCTGTTAGGCCCTAACGGAGCAGGCAAATCGACTACCTTCAAAATGTTGTGCGGCCTGCTCCCCGCCACCAGCGGCTTTCTTTCCGTAGCCGGGGTCAACCTGCGGGATGCGAGGCGGCAGGCCCGGGCCAACGTAGGATATGTGGCCCAGAAGTTTTCCTTATACAAAACGCTGACCGTAAAAGAGAACCTGGAATTCTTCGGCGGCGTTTACGGACTTGACCGCAGCCGCCTGAAAGCACAGATGGATGCCATGCTCCGTCAGTTTGACCTGACAGCTGTAATGGATAAACCGGCTGGCGAATTACCGGGCGGATATAAGCAACGGCTTTCCATGGCTGTAGGCCTGATCCACCAGCCGCATATCCTGTTTCTGGACGAGCCAACCAGCGGCATTGATCCGGTAGCCCGGCGTACCTTCTGGCGGCAGATCACCGCCTTTGCAGCCGCAGGAACTACGATCATCATTACGACACATTTTATGGAAGAAGCGGAATACTGTGACCGCATCATGATCCAGGACCAGGGCAAAATGCTGGTGCTGGGAACGCCGGAAGAAGTGAGGCGCAAAGGTGGTAACAGCAGCACCATGAACGAAGCGTTCATTTCTATTGTGAACCAGAACCGCAATATAAATGCAAACGGTGATTCAGTATGAATGATTTTCTCCGCCGCTTAAAGGCACTGATACAAAAAGAATATTACCAGCTGATCCGGGATTGTAGCAGCCTTATCATTGGCATTGTCATCCCCATCATGCTGATTTTGCTCATCGGCTACGGTCTTTCGTTAGATGTAAAGAACGTGCCGGTAGCCGTAGTATTGGAAGACGCTTCCCCTACGTCCCAGGATGTGGTGAGTTTCCTGAACGGTTCCGATTATTTCGACCCGACTTATGTGACCAGCATGCATCTGGCCGAAGATTTGATGGATAACCGGAAAGCTGATGCCATCGTACGCATCCCCGGTAATTTTACGGAACAGCTGAAACGCGGTAACGCGGATATCCAGATTATCCTTTGGGGCGTTGACGCGACAACAGCCCGCACAGCAGGAAGCTACATCGAAGCCGGTATTGCCCAATGGCAGGCCTTACACATGCAACAATATCTTACAGCGTCTACCGGAAAAGGCGCAATCACGGTCGTCGCGCGCCAGTGGTTCAACGACGCCAACACCAGCACCTGGGTCTTTGTGCCCGGACTGGTAGTACTGATCATTACACTGGTGGGCGTTCTGCTGACTACCATGGTCATGGCAAAAGAATGGGAACACGGAACACTGGAAGCGCTGTTCATTACTCCCGTCCGGATTCTGGAAATCCTTCTTTCGAAAATTATCCCCTACTTTTGCGTAGCTATGACCGGTTTCTGGCTCTGCATGTTCTCTGCCCGCTATCTGTATAAAGTTCCCATCCACGGTTCTTTTCTGGTTATTCTGTTCAGTTCCGTCATTTACCTGATGGCTTCTTTGGGAATGGGGCTTACCATTTCATCCGTCATCCGGAATCAGTATCTCGCTTCACAGCTGGCCGTTATCGTATCCATGCTGCCCACCATGATGCTGAGCGGTTTTCTTTTCGATCTGCGCAGCGTACCTGCTGTAGTAAGCGCCATTGGGCATATATTGCCGGCCACATATTTTATGGAACTGTTAAAATCCCTGTTCCTTTCAGGTAACAACTGGCCGCTGATCATTAAGAACTGTTCCGTTTTGACAGTGTATGCCATTGCATTCCTTGCATTGTCCTTTAAAGTTACGAAAAAGAGGCTGGAATAATGAAGGAAATTTTTTCTGTAACACTGCGGCGCATCCTGTTTATGATCCGCAAAGAGATGCTTGCCACACTGAAAGATCCGAAAAGCAGGGCTATACTGGTTTTGCCTGCCATTGTGCAGAGCCTGCTGTTCGGTTATGTAGCCACGTATAATCTGGATGAGGCGCCCTACGCCGTGCTGGACCAGAGCCACAGCAAATATTCTGCGGAACTGCTGGCGAAAATGGACGGCAGCGGCATCTTTAAACGGATCCGCACCCTGGACAGCACGAGCCAGATTGCAGACTGTATCGATTCCGGCGATGCCGTTATGGTCATCACCATCGGTTCAGAATTTGCCAAACAGATTAATTCCGGACAGACTGCCCCGGTCCAGATTATTACCGACGGGCGCAACACCATGACCAGCGGGCTCGCTTCCGGTTATGCGGCTTCTGTAATCGCCAGTTACAACAGTGAGTTACAAAACGGAAAACAGCTGATCAACGTGAAGACGGTGACCTGGTACAATCCAAACCAGATCACCCGCTGGAGTTTCCTGGCATCCCTTCTTCCCATGATGAGCCTCTCACAGGTCATGCTGCTGTCCGGACTATCCGTCGCCCGGGAACGGGAAGACGGCACCTTCGACCAACTGCTGGTCACCCCCTTAGGCCCGACCGATATCCTGATTGGGAAAGCGGTTCCGCCGATTCTGATAGGAATGCTTCAGAGCATTATCATTCTCTTCGTCGCGGTTTTCTGGTTTAAAGTTAAATTTATGGGATCGCTGGCCACGCTGTTTTTGACTATCTTTATCTTCTTAATAAGCTGTGTGGGGATCGGCCTGTCCATTTCCGCTGTTTCCGGCAGCATGCAGCAGGTCATGGTCTACAGCTTCGTAGTCATGTTGCCAATCATGCTGCTGTCCGGTATGGCTACACCGGTACGGAATATGCCGGAAGCCCTGCAGTGGTTCACCTATATTAACCCGCTTCGTTTTGCCATCGACGCCGTCCGCCGGATTTATCTGGAAGGGGCCACACTGGCAACGATTGCGCCAAATTTCATTCCCATGCTTGCCGTAGCCTCTGTTACGCTGCCCACCGCAGGCTGGATGTTCCGCCATAAACTGTAGAAAGCATTGACCCGGAGGTTAAACATGAAACACACCAAGAATAATTCGTCACAGGTTTTCAACCTGAAACTGAAAAAAGAAAATCCGCCCACCGTAATACGGTCGGACGGACAGGAAACGCGCAACCGGATCATCGAATGCGCCGGTAAGCTGTTTGCCAGGGACGGATATGATAAAACAACGAGCAAAAGCATCTGCACTATGGCAGATGTGAATCTGGCCGCAGTCAATTATCATTTTGGTAGCCGGGACGGACTGTATCTGGCGGTACTGGAAGAAATACAAAACCGTATTACGGAACTGAATTCCCTGAGCCGCATCAAAAATTCTCCGATTTCTTCCCGGGAAAAAATAGAAACATTCTTAGACTTTTTTATTTCATCCGTTTTCAAAAAAAACAACTGGCCCGTGCAGCTTTGGACCCGGGAACTTATGGAACCCTCTCCGTTCCTGCAGCTGGTAGTCCCCAAAAAAATTCTGCCGAAATTTTCCGTGGTCGTCAGTATCTTCAGCGAATATCTGAATCTTCCGGAAGAGGATCCCCGGTTATATACTGCCATCTTAAGCACGCTGGCACCTTTTTCCATCGTCTCCCTGGGACAAAATCATCCGCTTGCATCGCATTCACCAATAAAGATCCCACAACGTCAACTAATCCGGTTATTGCGCGCCAATGCACTGCTTACCCTGCAGGCGTTACGCGATACAACCGCGGTTGCAGACAAAGCGCAAAGTTGTAATCTTGCGGTTCCTGATGAATAAGCGTATACCACGCAGCCGGCGCGTCATTTGAAAGCAATCAGCACGAGTTTGGGATTGCCCGTCCAGTGATCCAGCAGCGCGATTGTGTTTCCGTCAATCTGGCAGCCATAGGTCGCGTTAATACCTAATTCCTTAGGCGTGAAATTAGCCACGAGCTTCGCATCCTTGCGGGAATAAATGTCCAGCCCTTTACTGTTCGAGCGCGCATGTACCATATAAGCATCCGTCAGATAAAAGCTGCCGAAATTAAAATCTTTGCTGGGACCATACGACCTGACCAGACGCATATCCAGGTCGTGCTCACGGACATAGTGATTGTTGGGGGCTTCGCTCTTAACGCGCCCCCGGACCAGAGCCCGGTCTCCATGTACGCTGAACCAGCCGCAGGTGATATAAGGATCGTTCTGGGGCAGGTAGCCGCCTGCCTGTTTAGCATTAGGAACCGGGAAAGTTCCGTCCGCCTTGGCCTGCGTCTTTAGAAACGCTCCGCTGTTTGTCCAGGCAAGCGCGTTGTTCTTATCAGTGGTAGGCGTCAAATAACCCAGGTTGGCGTAAACTTCTCCGATGTCTTTGTCTTTTTCCAGTCCGTGCGTGCGGTGCTTGCCCTGCACCTGCTGACGGAAGAACAGACGGTCTCCTGCTACACCGGTGAGGAAGCTGACGTTCTGCGCCAGCGACGGCTGATCCACCACGAGTTTTTTATCTTTGAGAACGAGCTTCACCAGATCCTTTTTACCGGAAACCGCGTAGAACGCACCGTCCAGATACCGCATTGGGGGCATATAGGCGCCATTGGACAGCCCTTTAACATCGCTCTCCAGTTTGAGGACTCTGATGCTGACATTTTGATTTTTGAGTTCGGCGCCATCTTTTTGCACCATTTCTACAATCGGCGCTACGGTTTTTTTCGGGGACGCGGGTTTCTTTTCATTTCCGCCTCCACTGCCGCTGCCGCCGCAGCCCGTAAGTGTGAGCGCCGCCGCCAGGGCGAGCGTAAGTGCGAATAATTTTTTAGATTTCATGTTTCTCCCTCCTGTGCGTAATAGTTATTTTCTTTGTCACTAAAGAAACTACTGTTTTGATTTGCAACCGGCCCAGGCCGTTTTTTTCTTTTCAAATACCATGAAGTAACAAAAGCCTTCGTTCTTCGTCTTATCCTCTTGCAGTAACATTATACCATCAGACCGGGATATGTTAAAGGTCTGAACGCCGGATCCCTTACCCGTCCCCGGTCACTTAAGTGACCGGATTTTTTTCGCAACTCCAGTGGCCGTGCGGTTTTTCAGCCTGCTCTCTGTTATTAATATAGGCAGTCTGTTTATCTGTCTCCAGATGGCATACATTTCGTTCATTCTATTGCTTTGTTCGCGAGAGCTGCCAGTACGCCGACCCGCCAAAAACGGTTTACTTCCTTTTTTTCAATTACGGCTGCTCCCGGCAGTTTACCTGCAGCATTCCAGTCCTGCTTGCATTCCCGGATTGATAAGCGTATAATACATTCCTGTACGGAAAAAGGAAATAAACCCTGCTGCCGGTCTTTGGCAACAGCTTCCACTCCGTAATCCAAAAAAACAGGAGGCATTTCTTTGCATTACAGTAAACCGATCCATAAACAGCAGTCGCTGAAATTCAATATCGTTGATTCGCCCATGGGCATAGGGAAAAGCGAAACCCTCATCGACCGGATCCGCTTTCACAACAGCTGGGATGACAAGGAACCTACGCGTTTCATCGTGTTCGTTCCCACCATCCGGGAACGGGACTGCCGGTATGCACCGGTGGTGAATCTGAAATGCCCGGAAACGAAACCTTATAATAAAAGTATCCTGGATTTAATCCGTAACGGCGAAAACATTGTCACGACCCATGCGCTCTGGAGCACGTTCAACGATGAGACACTTGAAGCGTTTCACCGTTGCGGGTTTCACTATATAGCGCTTTTCGACGAAGTACCCCCGCTCTTCCAGGATGTGGTCGGCGTGGGCAACAAGCTGGATGAACCGCCGGGAAGCATACGTTTCGGTCCTGCCGATGTTAAACTGATGCAGCAGACCGGCATGGTCAGAGTCCTCAATGGCGCAATCGAATTCAATCCCAAATGCGATTACGCAAAAACCGATTCCGATTACAAAATATTCGACGCTGTAAAAAAACTGAGTTACAGCTGCACCTTGTATCCCTACGGAAATAAAGATGGACGGTTCACTTCCATCATCGCGTTCGCGAGACGGGAACTGTTTTCCTGCTTTAAAGAATGCTGGTTCTTTTCCTACCTGACGCAGGACAGCATGCTGCACAAGTATTGCGCGTTAAACCGTATTGATATGGAATATTATCAGATCGTCGACAGGCGCATCATGCGGAATCCCGGCGGCCGGTTCATGGAAACCTATCCGGACGGAATTGAGAAACTGGTCGTTCTGGACGGGAAGCCGTTTAATATGGACAGTAGCCTCTCCAAACGCTGGTACAGCCGCGCCGCCAAAGATAAAAGCCAGGCAGGACTGAAAGAACTGAAACAGAAGTTCCGCAATGCCTATGAATTCATGAAAGCCCGGGGCGTGCGCAGCGATTCCTTTATGTTTACCACGTTTAACGCCTACAAAGAGCTGCTGCGCAGTAACGGAAGGCATTACCCGTCCCTTCGCCGGTTCCTGCCCTGCAATACGAAAGCCACCAACAAATACAGCAACTGCACCGGCGTGGCCTATCTGTGCAACCGGTTCTTTGACGTAACCTGCACGCATTTTCTTGCGGACCGGGCAGAAGTGGAAAAGAATCCGGAGCTGAAATTCAATGACGACAATTACGCGCTGTCCGAACTCGTACAGTTCATCTGGCGCTCCAACGTACGCGTGCAGGATTCAACCCAGCCCGTTTATGTGTGGATCCCGGATCAACGGATGCGCACGTTGCTGCAGGATTTTCAGAAGCGCGCCCTTGCGAAGCGGAACGTACCGGATACGTATCGCGTAAAATGCAAAAAAAGACCTGCGACTCCCAAACTGAGGCGCAGGCTTGCACACAGAAAACCGAATTTATCGGATTTGCATCATGCTTATATGTGTTTTAAATATATTTTGTTTCCGACGGCTTGAACTTCCTACTGGTCAGTATATTAGAAAAGATAAAAATCGTCCAGTTGTACTGGACGATTTTTCATTACTTTTTTCTTCTTTTGCTTCATCCTCTACGGCTTTTTGTCAGATAAGGATATTCTGTTATTTCTTTCTGCGTTTCATGAACATCCAGATGCCGCCGCCGATCAGAATCACCGGCAGGCCAAGGATCAGCAGGTCAAAAATATCAAAGTCGCTGTCGTCCGCTTCTCCTGCTTTGGGTTTTGGCAGCTCTGCCTTTCCTACCGCAACCTTCCAGGTGCGGGTCATATCACCGTTTTTTGCAGTCACATCTGCAACGCCGTCAGCCTTACCCACAAGCACGCCGTCTTTAATTTCTGCAATCTTGCTGTCGCTGACGCTCCACTGGGGCTTTACCTCCCCTTCCTGTCCGGTGATGTAAGTTGACAACTCCAACTTTTCGTTAACGTCAACGTGTGCAGGCAGTGCATTGCATTCCAGCTTTGGGACATAAGCAGTCACCTCCACCTTAAAATCACGGGAGGCATTATCTACGGTTAATTTTCCGCTGATTGTCGCAGTGCCGTCAGCTTTGGCGGCCAGTGTACCGTCACCGGCCACGCTGACTTTGTCATCGGCGCTGGATTTTAAATCGGACAATTTATATTTCAGATTACCGGGAATGGTAACTCTCAGTTTGCTGCTTTCTCCTACTTTAATGGCAGGGTCTGCCGGTTCCACATTCACCACGGCACTGATAGTAAACAGGTTGTCCTTAGCGTCTGCATCTTTCCCATCTGTCTTTTCCTCAGTAGCCCCTTCCGGCACGGGAACCTCTTCTTCCTCTTCTTCCGGTAACAGGGGCGCTTTCTTTGTCGTGAGCATGGTAGCAGGCGAGCCGTAAATCAGCTTCGGGTTCTTAACATCATCGTTGCGGTAGACCGCAGTCAGGTCTGCTGCCACCAGGAACCGGGCAAACAGTTTGTTATCCGGCTGATGAATGGCCCGTATATCATAGAACCAACCTCCAACGGCTTCATGAGCATATATCAGCCGGTACGGTCTGTTAGCACTGTTCAGGCTGGTCTTTACCGGGGAAATTCCTTCCAGGACCGCCATCGCCGCCGCTTCCGAAACGTCAAATCCCTTTTCCATAAATTCATAAGCGCCGCTCACATCAGCCGGCATGGAGCCTTCCTGTTTCACGGTAATCGTTTTGTCTTTCAGGGTAAATGTCAGTTTCACCGGTTTTTTATCTACATCAAATTCAGCTTCGCCCACGCCGTTATCATTGACCAGTAAAATGCCGGCCGTACTGAAATCATATGAACTGTCTTCCGCTTCACTGCCCCGCATTACGTCAAATTCAAACAGGAAGAGACCTTCTTCCATGGGTTTAATAATGAGGTGCCCGTTGTTGTACTGGGAGCTTTCTTTCCAGGTATAATTGCCTTCCGCCTTTTTCCATTCCTCGCCGCCTTTAGCCATGCCCACAGCGGAAACGGCCAGCATTACAATCAGCGTCAGCATAAAAACCGCAAGCTTTGTTATCTTAATATTTCGTTTCATGTCCTTACGCCTCCTTACAGTGCCAGCCTGAATTTTGCCGTACGGGGCGATCTGCCGTCAACCCAGTACTTAATCGTATATACACCTCGGGGAGAACGTCTGCCCGAATTCTTTGCGGCCCAGCCGTTCCAGTCGAAACAGAACCACTGGTTAGAATTACTCGACTTGAAGTTGAAACTACGCACCAGTTGATTTTTATTATTGAATATCTGGAAATGCAAACCTTTTCCTCTGGCATTATTCCGTTTGAAATATAACCGCTGCATCAGGTCGCCGTTATCGTTCCGGATAACCTTTGTAGAATGATATTGCAGAAAAGAAGCACCGGGGTATGTAAAAGGAATCGTAATATATTCTTCACCCCAATTGTAATACGGCTTATACGTGACCAGTTTGTATTTTCCGGCTTTAAACCGGGACATGTTAAGCCGGTATGAGTAATACCCGTAAGTTGTGTTATTCTTTTTATACACTTTTTGGGGCTTCATGACTTTAAAATTCGCGATTCTCTTATTTTTACTGTCCAGGATATAAGCTCCCCTTTGCGAAGTATGTCCTGCCCAAGACATCCACGCAAAGCCTTTTGTACCGTTAAAAGTTACTTTTGACGAAAACCCTTTTACGGCAGCAAACACTGTCACGGTAACAAGAAATACCGCCACAAGGCTTAGGGCTATAATTTTTCGTGCCCGATCCATAATAACAAACCTCCTTAAATGTGTATAAATATTAAACAACCTGAATAATACATCCTCCCTCATTTCCATTCCATGCGGAGGATCTGTTCATCACCCTTTCGATCCGTCGATATTGTAAATCATCACATCGCCGCCATCGCTGTCGAAGCGGTACACAGCGCTTAAATCTTTCGGCACCATGAAGGTGCGGAGCAGTTTACCATTTTGGAATACTTTAACGGCAAAGCCATAATTCTTAATGATGTATTTGTATTTCGGCATCATGCTGCCCGTTACAGCCTCCGGTATGATTTGCAACGTCTTATCCGTAAAGTCGGTGTCGGTTTCGCGAACAGGCAGCGCGGCAACCAGTGCACAGGCGGCGAACTCGTCAGCCCGCGGCGTACGGTTTTTATTCAATACATATTCACCGCGGACGTCTGGTAAACGCAGTCCGTTATGCCCGAAATAGTCCAGAACCAGTCCGTCTTTTTCCGAAGTGACGCCTGCATGCATCAGCTGGATCTGTGCATCATCCAGCATGGACCCAGTCCCGTTTCCTCTATGGATACCCCGGACTTCGGCGCCAGTGGCGAACTGGGCGCCCAGACGGAGTTGGACAGGTTTCATTCCTGCTTTGATATATTTCTTGTCCGGAGGGGAATCCGTGATTGCCAGACCGATAATCTGCCCGCCCAGTGCGACAGCCGGAGCCTGGGATAACGCTTCCCAGCCTTTTTCATCATCGGTTCCATTGTAATCACAGGCGCGCAGTGTGATCACCGGCCATTGATCCGGCAGCACCGTTACATTGATATACGCATTTGTCACACCGTTGTCATTTTTCCGTTCATACCGTCCGGCAGCAGGCGGCCATATTTCGCCCTCATCGCTCCAATACCAGTTCGCTACAGAACGTTCCGCATTCTTCCCCGTTGCAGGAGCCGCGTTTGCCGTATCTGTAACAGAAAGCAGAGTTAATGCTGCACACATTACAGCCAAGCCGAATCGCACGCTTTTTCTCATACCGAATTTTCACCTCCCCATAAAATCTATGTATCTCATCATGAATTAATGATCCCAAAGAAAGCCAAACGCTATCATACCGGCAACCAACAGAACCACAATTGCTATACCAATGGGCAAAATCACCTGCGCTGCCATGGCGGCAACCGTGTCATCAGCTCCGGCCTGTTGACGCTTTGCATGTTGTCGGCACATCCACAAGCCTGCTGCACAAGAAATTACTACACCGATTGCCCAGAATAAGAACCAGCAGGATATCCCATCGCCGGGGAGCTGCGATAACACACCGCAAAGAAATACAAATTGTAAAACGAAAGGTCTCCACTGTACCGCCGCTTCGCCGTATTTATTTGAATACCTGCTGTTCAGAACAAAACCTGCCACACAGCACGCAATCGCTAAACCAACTAAAATACATCCGCTCAATGGACATTCCCTCCGTCTTTACCGGTTGACACGTAAGCAAATTACCCTGGAAAACAAAATAACCGCTTAATGCAACATGCATCATGTTACATCAAACGGTTAACCTGTTTTATATGTAATTGCAAAAGGGCGCAGTTAGCTACTGCTCTGCTCTGCTCTACTCTGAAAAGCGTAGTCCGACCTGACATTTCCTGTCAACCCCTTTTACGGAACTATTTTTGTATTTTTTACATTCTCTTTAACACCCGCGAGCGCGCTCTTTCGCTTTGTACTTCTTTCGTCTTTATCTTTTATAATGCTCACGTTTTGGAATTACTTTTTAATTATACTATTATATTTATTATAACATATTGTTCCATTACTTCAAGTCAGGTTTCTCCCCCAAATACTCAGCGACTCTTTTATTCATTATAGCAAAAATCCCCCGGGCACAAAAAATGATGAACGTAATCCACGCTCATTTATCCCTTCCTTGCGTTTACAACCTTCACGTATTTTTCTTCACGCTTAACAAAAATACCGTAATCATAATGAACGCCATCCCTGCGTAATCGACGGGAAGCAACACGGTCCCCAAAAAGAAAACGGTGAAGAGGATTGTGGCGAGGGGTTCAAAACAGCTGATAAGCGACGCTTTCGTCGGCCCGATAATTTTCACCCCTGCCAGAAACAGGGTAAAAGGAATAATCGTTCCCCCCAGAATAATAAATGTTACCGCGCCCGCAGCCGCCGGTGTCCAGAGACTTACGCCGGAATCAGCGAGATTACAGAAAGGCAACAGGAATAACGAGGAGATTAATTGGCCCCAGCCCATGATCAGCATGGTTGGAAACTGTTTCAGGATGTTTTCCGGCGCAATCATATAAATGCAAAGCGCAATGGCCGAAAGCTCGCCTGACACCAGCGCCACAGGTGAAATGACCAGATGCGACGGATCGCCATGGGTGCTGATGAGAAACACGCCGGTCATGGCCAGCACAACGCCCAGCAGTTCCCTCCCTTCCGGCATGCGCCTTTGGACAAAAGCCTGCCACAGGATAATAAATATCGGCGCCTGATACTGCAGGATGGTCGAAGTGGGCGCATTAGAAACGCTGATTGTGTAATAGTACATAAACTGCGCGCCCAAAAGTCCCAGAGTGAACCAAAGCATTTCTGTAATATTTTTGCGACCGCTCCGCCACAAGGCTAAAAGCGGTTCTCCTTTAATACGCATAACCAGCAGAAATAATATCCCCGCTGCCACCTGCCGCACTGCAATCAGCCAGACCGGATACGGATGATAATTCTCAAACAGAAACTGTCCGCATACCCCGCTGAGCCCCCACATCGCAGCGCTCAACATCACCATAAGAGTTCCCATCGTCATTGTCGTCCATTACTATTTTAAACTTAATCTGCAGACAAACTCCTGCAGCCGCAAACCGCATCTGTTTGCACAAAGCAGTCCGTCACATTTCAGGCATCCCCGATTACGCAAGGTAACCAAGGTGCTCCAGCAAAATCTTAGTACCCAGCAGAATCAAAATGACACCGCCGACAATCTGCGCCGAATCTTCAAACCGGTTGCCGAACACATTGCCGATTTTTACCCCGGCCGCACAGAAGAAACAGGTAAAGATACCGATCAGGGCAATGGCTGTCCAAATATCCACATTGCCCGCCATAGCCAGGGAGATACCGACCGCAAGGGCGTCAATGGAAGTAGCCACCGCCAGCAAAAACATTGTTTTCATGGACATGTCCGCGCCTTTTCCATCCACTTCGCCTGCCTCTTTCTGCGCAAACCCTTCCTTCAGCATATTGGCTCCGATCAGCCCCAGCAGAACAAAGGCGATCCAATGATCGATGGCGCGAATGGTATCCGCGAATAACATGCCCAGGTAGAATCCGATCAGCGGCATCAGAGCCTGAAAACCGCCGAACCAGATGCCGCAGGTCATTCCCGCCCTGAATGTCGCCCTTCGCATAGCCAGCCCCTTACAAATCGAAACGGCAAAGGCGTCCATGCTTAATCCTACTGCCAGAAGCAGCAACTCTAAAAACGTCATAATTTTTATCTCCCCTGATGGTTTATTCAGCGGTGAATAAAAAAGGCGATCCTTATCCACTCGCTGCAGATAAGTCTCGCCAATTAAGGTGATACCAGGATTGCTCCAGTCTGTTGATATCCCGCACGATATACGTGCTGACTACTCCCTTATTAAGTTGGTACTGTAACACAAAAACTTGTTTTTGTCAATAGAACAAGAAAAGACCGGCATCACGCCAGCGCGGCGCCCAGATTCATGCAGGCGCCCAGCGTATCTTCCTCCGGCTGGTTGGCGCAGGTGACAGAATCGCAGGCAAGAACCGCGCCCAGATCACGGCACTGAGCTTCCCAGTTCCGCATCCATTCGCCGCCGCCCCAGCCCCAGGAACCGAACAGGGCAATCTTTTTCCCGGATAATTTCGCCGCGCACTCATCAAACATCGGCTGGAATTCGCTTTCCTCCAACACTTCCGCGCCCATAGCCGGGCAGCCGAATGCAACGGCGTCGTACAAATCCATTTTGGCGGAGTCAAACGCTGCGGGAGTGAAAACTTCCACTTCCGCGCCTTTCGTTTTCGCGCCGTCCGCGACTGCATTCGCCATCATTTCCGTATTACCGGTTCCGCTCCAATACACTACTGCTACTTTACTCATTTTGATCACCTTTCCTGTCTGATTAATAAATTTTAAAACATCATGACCTGTTCTTTACTGACATGGAAACTGTCAGAGTCTCCAATGACTTTCCCTGCTTCCAGTTCCGGAGATAACAATCCGTGCATTTTTTGTAACGGTCAAAAGTCTGCTCCGCTTCTTCCCGGTTTCCGTACACCTTCCAACAACCGGTGCATTTACTGTTCAACGCCCGCTGTTCTATGAAACCCTTAACATCCTCTGGCGGATATCCCAAAAACAGTCCGATTTCATGCGGGAATTCCTGTGCAGCCCTGAGCTGTTCCATCAGCCTGATAATGCAACGATCCAGATTCTCACAAGGATATCCGCGTTGTTCCAGAAGTTGGCAGGCAAGGGAATTGCGTAAGCTCTGTTTCAGCATATCCGGCCGGAAAAAATACAGAAGCGCCCGGTTCTTTTTGTAATTTAAGGGAAGCACGCGCAGCCCCTTCCCACCCAGGCGACGGTTCAGGCTGCGCACTTCCTCCCGCAACAACGCTTTACAGGGATAACAGCAGGCAAACAGGCTGCCGGCCTTCATCCCAGCCAGCGTGGGAGCGCAATAACGGATGATATCTTCTTCGCACATAGTCAGTTACCGCAGTTAGCAATCGCTAACATCATGATTTAAAAATTGGTTAGCGTTTGCTAACTAATGATATAATAACAGAATTTGTTAAACCTGTCAACAGACTGTTAGAACAATACAGTTTCACAGTGCCGGTCTTTCAAAGGCACTGGATGTGTACAATCTATAATAAACACGCCGGTAGGCAGGCACGAGAATCGCCAATGACATGAGGAAGCTGACGTTATAGGCGTTGTAGATGACCGCCATATCATTCCAGTGAGGCAGTAACGCTTCGCACCAAAGCACCCGGAACAGGGCGTAAGCAAAAAGCGCGGAAAACATGGGGATACCCGTTTCGCCAATGCCTTTGAGCCCACCGATGTACACCTGGTTCAATGAATAGAGGAAATAGAACGGGAAGGTCCAGTATACGGCGGCAAGGGCGTTTGCATGGGTCGCCGCGTCTTCCGTAAAAAAGGCTACCAATGGTTGTGCGATCAGTATCAGACCGGCACCGACAGCCATCGTGCCGTATATCGCCGTGCGCCGGCTGATGCGCATGGCTTCCTCCACGCGGTCAAGCCGTCCGGAGCCAAGATTCTGCCCGATAAAACCCGTCAGCGCCATGCCATAGGCAAAGGCCGGATAATACAAAAAGCCTTCGATTTTCGCATAGACTACCATACCCGCCATGGCCGCAGGTCCAAAACCGTCAATGCTGACCTGGATCAACAGGGAAGAAATGCTCATGAACGCAGCCTGCATTCCCGACGGAATACCAAGACGTAACAGCCTGAGCAGTTCGGACATAGGCAGAAGAGTTGTACCGGCAGTAAGACGAAAACGTTCATCGAGCCGCGTAAGCCGCCAGAGCATGGCAAGCCCCAGCCCCCACTGTGAGAACACCGTGGCCCAGGCGACGCCTTCCAGACCGCAGTTCATTCCCACTGCAAGCACAAGGTCGAGAACTACGTTCAAAACAGCCGAGCCTGCCAGAAAACAGAGCGGTGTTTTCGTATTGCCAAGGGCACGCAAAACACCATTGGAAACATTATATACGAGTTGCGGAATCAGACCGAGGAAACAGATGTGAACGTACAAAAGCGCTTCACTCATCGCTTCAGCCGGACAGGAGAGCCATAACAGGTAACGTTTGCCCAGCAGCTCCCCCATAAACATCAGGATAATACCTGCAGCAGTCGCAATCGCCACCGATGTGGCAATGGCCCGGCGCAGTTTGTCATACTGGCACGCACCAAAGAGCCGTGAGACAGCGGACGTGACGCCGACGCCAAAACCGATAAAGAAATTGATATGTACCGCCAGCACCAGCCCGGCAACGCCAACCGCCGCAAGACCGAAAGCGCCGCCAAACCGTCCGATTACCGCGCAGTCCGCAATATTGTAAAATTGCAGCAAAAGCTGCATAAGAAGCAGCGGCACAGCATACGCAAGCAGTTTCCGGTGAATAGGGCCCACGTCCATGCGCACCTCGCCCGTGGCCGCTTCTTCAGGCAATCCGGATGAGTTCCTGTCTTTTATTGAGAGAGATTCCTGATCTGATTTGCCACAAGAAGTAATATTCATAAAAAAAACGCCTTCCCTGCTACATTCTTGTTTTAAAAAAGTATAGCAAATAAGACGTATTTTCGATATGGTATGATTTTTATGTCAGGGTATAACAAATCCTTATGGGTCTGTTGCATACATTTCCTGTGCGCAGACAGCTTGCAAACGAATCAGGGCGTAGTTATCTGTATCAATATTTCATTTTGCTCCCACCGCATCCGATTGTAATGTGCGGCGCAGAAATCCCAGAAAGTCAGTCGAATCTGCACTCAACGGCTCACTCTTGCGTGAGATGTAACCAAAAGCAATACGCCCCTGCATGCCCTCGACGGGAATGCGGCGGAAATCGTACTGACGATAGGTATCCCTTAACCAATAGCTGCCCAGATTGCAAAGCTCTGTTTTTTCCAACATACGGATCATCATGTGGTCGCTGTTCGTCCGTACCATGCGGCGGATAGCCAGCGTCTGTTTGCTGAACGCGGGCGATCCTGTCAACAGATCTTCAACGGTAAAGAAATCGTCTTCCAGTTGAATGAAGGAAAGCGATGCCAGTTCCTCCGGGGTTACGGAAGAACGGTTGGCCAGGGGATGATCTTTTCCAACATAAAGAACAAGATCCGTATCGAGAAGCGGTGTAAACATGAGCTGACGCCGGTCAATCAGATAACGGAGCGCGGAACGTTTTGTGTCCGGAACAAAGAGAAAGCCCAAATCGTACTCGTTTGCGGAAAGAAGTGTAATCATCTTTTCAATGCCGCATTCCGTAAACTGCAAATAAAGACCCGGCTCCTTTTTGTCGTCACGGGTCCGCTCGTTGTAAAACGCTGTCACCATGACCGCCATGTTGCTGCTATTGTTTGTCAGCACGCGCAATGAATGGTTCCGTTGCTCGGCCCCCACAGAACGAAACAGTTCAGCGTTTCGCAGTGCGTCCTGGGCATAACCGTAGACCCGCGTGCCCGCCTCCGTCAGCTCGACGCCGTTAGACCGGCGCAAAAACAGAGGCGTTCCCAGTTCCTTCTCCAATTCGCGAATGACCATGCTGACGTGGGGCTGTGTTGTATAAAGTTCTTCTGCCGCCGTTGTCAGCGACCCGCAACGCGCGCAGGTGACAAAATATAAAAGCTGGCGCAGTTCCATAATAAAAGCCTCGCTTTAACTAAAATATCAAAGGATCCAGAGCAGTACGGTTTGCTGTTATGCTTTTTCTTTCTTTGACCTGTTTTCTTATTTCAGCTTTTTATACTCTTCATCCGTTACCGGCTCGCACCATTCGTTGCTGGTTTCCTCGCCAGCTACTTCAATGGCCAGATGGGACATCCAGGAGTCTGCCGCCGCTCCGTGCCAGTGCTTCACATTGGCAGGAATGTTGACTACGGTTCCGGGCAGCAGTTTCACCGCCGGTTTGCCGTATTCCTGATACCAGCCCTCGCCGCCTACGCAGATCAGCATCTGGCCGCCGCCGGCTTTGGCATGATGGATGTGCCAGTTATTTCGGCAGCCCGGTTCGAAGGTGACATTATACATGGCCACCTGCTGAGTGGAAACAGGAGCCAGATAGCTTTGGCCGATGAAATAGTCGGCATATGCTGTATTCGGTTCGCCGATGGGGAACATGATTTCCTGCTGGAATTTTTCCTTATCTGTCAGCGTTGCGGAATTTGCTGCCGCCGGTTCCGCATACACTTCCTTGGCCATGTTAAATGCGCCCCATGCTTTGGGCCAGCCGGCATAAAAACCTAACTGGGTGATGATCTCCGCCATCTCCGCTTTTGTCACGCCGTTATTTTTGGCAGACTGCAGATGATATTTCAGCGAACTGTCAATGATGCCGGAAGACACCAACGCCGATACGGTCACGATACTCCGGTCATGCAAGGATAACACATCGTTCTTCGACCACACTTCGCCAAACAAAATATCATCGTTGTAGCGGGCAAAATCGGGTGCGAATTCACCCAATGCATTCCTGCCTGCCGTCTGTATAATTTTCTTTGCAACTTTCTGATTTGCGTTTGTCATTGTTGCCGCCTCCACGTTTACCAAATTCACTGACAGTAAGATTGACGCGCCTGCAAAGGCTGCCGCCACGGTTTTCCATTTCCTTTTCATATGTTTGCTCCCCCTCATAGGTTGTATTGCTACACGATCATTATAAGCAATATATGAAGGGAAAACAAATACCTGCTGTCAATTACCTGTAATGCTTTTAAGGCATACCAGAAACCTTACTCTTGTAAACAATCCCGCAGCTGTCACACGAACAATTCAGCTTCTGAATACACGGCCACGTGACCGCTCATTTTGATATGCGTGCCATCCATACGGCAGTATAATACACCGCCTCTTGCCGAAGCCTGATACGCCACGATTTCTTCTTTTCCTTTTCGTTTTGCCCAATACGGAACGATATGACAGTGCCCGGAGCCGCAGACCGGATCTTCCGGCACTTCCAGTTTTGGCGCAAAGCTTCTGGAAACGCAGTCGTATTCATTTCCTGCTGCCGTAGCATGCAACAGGAGCCCTTCCAGTTCTTTCACTTTTTCCAGATCCGGCGTCAGGTTCCGTACCGTTTGTTCCTCTTCAAACACGCAAAGAAGATCTCTTGCCATAAACGCTTCTGCAGGCCTTGCGCCCAGCGCTTGTTCCATTGCATCGGTAACCGTTACCGGCGTCAGATTGTAAGCAGGAAAATCCATTTCATATAAATCACCGCTCCGCTTCACCGTAAGCAGACCGCTGCGTGTCTGAAAGTTCACCTGCTCCGCTTCCGTTTCATAAAAATTCAGAATCACATACGCCGTTCCCAGCGTCGCGTGGCCGCACAGGTCGATTTCCCCACCCGGCGTAAACCAGCGCAGGTGATACGCATTTCCTTCTTTTACGGTAAAGGCGGTTTCGGAAAAATTGTTCTCTTTGGTAATGTTCATCATGAGTTCTTCCGGAATCCATTGCTCCATCACGCAAACCGCCGCCTAGTTACCGTGAAATACTTCTTTGGAAAATGCGTCAACTACATATTGTTTCATTTGCAATCCCACCAAAATAAATGTATCGTGTTTCTTTAATTCTTTTATTCCGTATATTAATTTAACATAACAATTTATAAAACTTCTATCAATGCTTCTGTTTCCTCCGGTGTGGTGCCCCAGTCCGTAGCAAACCGGACCACGGTATGTGTGGCATCAAACTTTTCCCAGAAGCCGTACTCGACCGCCTGCCCCAGCTGTTCCAGTTTTCCGTTCTCCACAACACAGAAAACCTGATTGGTCGGCGTTTCAAAAAACAGCTGATATCCTTTTGCAAGCAATGCATCCCGTATTTTATCCGCAGCCTGAATCGCCGGCTGACCGATCCGAAGATACAAATCATCCCGGAACAATTCATCAAACTGAATCCCCAGAAGCCTCCCTTTGGCAAACAATGCGCCATGCTGTTTAATAATCGTAAAGAGGTGCGGAATCAGGTTCGGATCGGGTATGACCACAGCTTCCCCGAACAAAGCGCCGCATTTGGTTCCGCCAATATAGAAAGCATCGCACAGTTCCGCAAGGTCCGGCAACGTAATATCGTTTTCGGGACAGGCGAGGGCATAGGCCAGCCGCGCCCCATCCAGATAAAGATGAAGACGATATTCATTGCAAACCTCGCGCAATGCCTTCAGCTCGTTTTTGGAATACAGTGTGCCGTATTCCGTGGGATGGGAAATGTATACCATGCCCGGCATCACCATGTGTTCATGATTTGCGTCATTGTAAAAATCCCTCACATAACGGCGCACCGTTTCGGCATCCAGTTTACCGAATTTGTGCGGCAACGCAAGAACTTTATGCCCGTTTGTTTCAATAGCTCCGGCTTCATGTACGCTGATGTGCCCGGTTTCGGCCGCAATCACACCCTGGTAAGAATGCAGCAGCGCATCGATCATCACCGCATTCGCCTGAGTACCCCCAAGCAAAAACTCTACAGCAGCATCTTCGCTCTGACAGGCTTTCCGGATTTTCTTCCTGGCTTCCGCGGAAATCTCATCCTGACCGTACCCTGCGGTTTTCATCATATTTGTTTCCGCAATCCTGCGGATGATGAAAGGATGCGCTCCCTTCATATAATCGCATGCAAAGGACAGTTTTTTACTTTCTGTTTTCATCTTGTTGCCTCCTTGACTCGTTCTGGAACAGATTATAAATGAAATCATCCATAAGTAAAATGATGTTTTGTTATCATTATCATGAATTAATTCATAGAAAGATGATCTCACCATGGAAATTATTCAATGTGAAGCAGTCATCAAGGCTGTTGAACTTGGAAGCCTCAGTGCTGCGGCGGAACCCCCGCAGTTTATCTCCCTCGGTATTGCCTATCCGTCAGAAACTGAACTATCCCCTGCAGCAAAACGGTTTATTGCCTTTGCCATCAGCAAACTCCGCAATGTATAACCCGTACCCGTTGTGTTTTTCTGCCCCAAAAAACAAGCTCTGCGCAACAGTAAGCCTTCCGGTTACCGGCTGGTTATATGTTATGCAGAGCTGTTTTCTTATTTATCCAGATCTACAATTTCATACAGATCGTTGCCCATGCCCATCTCTTTCATATAAGTGAGCTGTCGCAGGCCGTGACGGCTTTCCATCCGTTCAATCAGGTCGTGGCCCTTACCGTCGTGCAAGGCATAAACCATATCCACGGAAGCCTGGTCCACCGCCAGGATATCTTTGGAGGCCAGAATACCGATGTCCGGGGTGGTGACAGGGGCAGCTGCCGTTCCTTCACAGTCGCAGGACACGCTCATGTTCCGCAGCACGTTGATGAAGGTGATGTGTTTCCCGAAGTGATCTACGGTAGCCTTGGTGGATTCCACCATGCGTTCCATAAATTCTTCTTTGGTAATGCCCCACTGGGAGCCGCTGTCGCCGGCGTGAATCATCTTTTTACCGATGCGCCCGTCTGCCATGCCGATGGCCAGGTTTTTGTTGGAACCGCCGAAGCCGCCCATGGTATGCCCCTTGAAGTGGGTCAGCGTCACCAGGGAATCGTACCGGGTCACATGGCTTCCCATGGACATTTCCTTAAAATATTTGCCGCCCTTCACCGGCAGCATCACCGTACCCTCTTCGTCCATGATATCTACCGGGCAGAAGGTCCAGCCGTTTACCTTCAGGACTTCCCGGTGTCCTTCTGTCGTATAACGGTCGCCGTTGTAGTAAGTGTTGGTTTCCACGATGGTCGCGCCGGGGATATCCTTTGCAATCAGTTCTTTCACCCAGTCACGGGGAATGATGTTCGGGCCGTTCTTTTCACCGGTGTGCAGCTTAATGGCAACCTTGCCGGTGATATCCTGGTTCACTTTTTCATAAATTTTCTGCAGCCCTTTGGCGCTCAGATCCCGGGTGAAATACACCACGGATTTCGGGCCGCTCCGTTTATCCATCGGAATATATTTGGAGCCGTCTGTATTAACGGTCGCCACCGCAGCCGGTTTGGTTTCTGCTTTCTTCTCCGGGGCTGGTTGCTGTTTCGCCGTAGCGCCGCCACAGGCAGCCACCATAGATGCGGTCAATAAAATCGGAAGAACTTTTTTCACAGATACTTTCATGATCCATCCTTTCCACCGCCTTTGTCCGGCGGTATAAATTTTGTATATTTTGTTAACACGTCCGCAACCAACTGGAGGGATTCCGCAGCGGCCATATCATCCGCTGAATCCAAAGAACTCTTTCAGTCCGTCTTTCTCCAGCAATAATTCAGCAGTAAATCCATAGTGGGATGCCGCCGCAAGAGTCACTACGTTCCGCAGAAAGTCCTCGTAGGGCAAGTCAAACCATTCCTCCGGTATCTCACGGTGGATGGTACCGCCGTCATTATGACCGCCGCCCCACCACCATGCTTCATCCAGTTCCGCTTCATACGTTCCGTCATCCATCTTGTTGAAAGCATACCAGGAAGCCCATTCGCGCATTCCTTCCGGGGTTTTTGGTCCTTCGTAATGCGGCGCATCGTGAGAAAGCGGCGAATACTCCGGCGTCCCTTTCTTTGCTCCGCGCCGGTAGACTGTAAACCGTTCCCCTGTATCCATGGGATAACGTTCCAGCAGCAAGGGTCCCTTCTGATACAGGATACGCCTTCTTCCAGGCACCCGGTTTGCGTCATTGATCAAATCGGTGAACACCTTCAGGGGGGTTGTTTCCTGTAATTCCTTTTCGAGCCCCAGTTCCTTCAACTTGTCTTCCATATCCCAGGGGCAGCCCCATTCTGTGTAATACGTTGCCTTGTGGTTGCTGTAGATATAGTAGTAACCGATTACCTTGTCATTATAAAATACCTTATACTTATCCAGAATAGAACTCATGGTCTTCCCTCCTGTTCTCTCTGACTTACTTATCAGCGCTTTTTACAACGAAACAACCTCTTTTACGTATCTGTTGTATGAACCGTCTGACTCGGAAATGACTGGCCACCGGCCGGTTTTTTACGAAATGTTCAGCGTTTCTTCACAGATACCGGCCGGTAATGCTTTCTTTGGACTGCCGGATTTGCTCCGGAGTTCCGCAGGCCACGATACGCCCGCCCTGTTCGCCGCCGCCCGGTCCCATGTCGATAACATAGTCCGCGTTGGCGATTACGTCTAAATCGTGTTCAATCACAAGAACGGTAGCGCCAGCTTCCACCAGACGGTCAAACACGCCCAGCAATACCTGCACATCCAGCGGGTGCAGGCCGATGGTGGGTTCATCAAATACGAACACGGAATCTTCCTGGGTCCGTCCCATTTCGCTGGCCAGTTTCAGACGCTGCGCTTCGCCGCCGGAGAGAGCCGGGGTGTCTTCTCCCAGCGTAAGGTAGCCCAGGCCGAGGTCGTGCAGCACGTTCAGCTTTTCGTATATTTTCTTCCTGTCCTTAAAAAGTTCCATCGTGTCGTCCACAGTCATCGCCATCAGTTCGGGAAGAGAAAAAGCCTTCTCTGATGTTTTCGGCTTCCAGAGGATTTTCTCCGCCTCCCCGCTGTAGCGTTTTCCTTCGCATTCCGGACAGGTTATGGTTACATCCGGCAAAAACTGTACGTCAAGGGAAATCTGCCCGGTTCCGTCGCAGACCGGGCAGCGCAGTGAACCGGTGTTGTAGGAGAAGTCTCCGGCTTTCAGTTTCCCGGCTTTCGCCGCATCCGTCCCTGCGAACAGCTTGCGCAGTTCATCCAGAATACCGCTGTAGGTTGCAACCGTGGAACGGATATTGATGCCGATGGGCGATGCGTCGATCAGACTGGCGCGGCGGATGCCCTCCGCCTCCACAGTTTTCACCGGAAACGGCAGTTTCTCCCCTGCGCAGTGCGTCGCCAGACCGGGAATCAGGCTCTCCAGCACCAGCGTCGTTTTGCCGGAGCCGGACACGCCCGTGACCGCCGTGAGCCTGCCTTTGGGGATGGCAACGTTCAGCGCGTGCACGGTGTGGATCGGACACGTCTCCATACGAATCGTACCCAGATGGAACACGTCCGACGCTTTGGCGCGTCTGCGTATCTTCCTATGCCCGGTATCTGCCAGGAAGGGCGCAATTTTGGATGCGCCGGCTGCCATAATCTCACCGATGGTACCCTGGGCCAGGACAGTTCCTCCCTGGGTACCGGCCAGCGGTCCCAGTTCGATCATATGGTCTGCCTGCTTCAGCACCCGGACGTCATGGTCCACCAGCACCACGGAGTTACCGTCGGCAATCAGACTGTCCACCACGTTCATCAGACCGTCAATATTAGACGGATGAAGCCCGATGCTGGGCTCGTCCAGCACATACAGGACGCCCGTTGTTTCGTTGCGGACGGCGCGGGCCAGCTGCACCCGCTGCCGTTCACCGGTAGACAGCGTATTGCTGGCCCGGTCGAGGGTAAGATACCCGAGGCCCAGGTCAATTAGTCGTTTTGCATTGTCCAAAAATGACTGGATGATACTATCCGCCATGGGACGCATCTCTTCCGGCAGCGTTCCCGGTACAGCCTGCACCCACGGAATCAGGTCCGCCAGTGTCATGGCTGTCGCTTCCGCCAGATTTTTTCCGGCCAGTGTTGTGGAGCGAACTTTCGCCGATAATCTGGTACCGCCGCAATCGGGACAGGCAGATTCGTGCAGGAATTTTTCCACCCGTTTCATGCCCTTTTCGTCTTTGACTTTGGCCAGCGCGTTTTCCACCGTATAGACAGCGTTATAATACGTGAAGTCCATCTCTCCCGCCATATTCGTTTTCTCGTTCATATAGAGAAGATGATGCTTTTTGGCCGGGCCGTGAAAGACGATTTCCTTTTCTTTCGGAGTAAGGTCGCGGAACGGTACATCGGTGCGCACGCCCAGATCCCGGGCGATATCTTTCATCAGGGACCACATCAGGGTCTGCCAGGGTGCCACGGCCCCTTCGTCGATAGTCAGGGAATCATCAGGCACCAGCGAATCCTCATTCACGGTGCGGATCACGCCCGTGCCGGAACAGGACGGACAGGCCCCT
Source organism: Succiniclasticum sp. (assembly GCF_056977735.1). Classification (NCBI taxonomy): domain Bacteria; kingdom Bacillati; phylum Bacillota; class Negativicutes; order Acidaminococcales; family Acidaminococcaceae; genus Succiniclasticum; species Succiniclasticum sp. Next base: position 91,592 of record NZ_DBMCWA010000003.1, on the reverse strand, counting down.
TCCGAATTAAAGGCCATCGCTTCCGCACCGGGGCCGTAAAACTCTTCACCGCAGACGGGACATTTTGTGGGAAGCATCAGCGCCACGTTCATGTCCGGCGGGCAGGGATGTCCGTTAGGACAACAGTGACTGCCCAGGCGGGAGAACAGCAGACGCAGGCTGTTCAGCAGTTCCGAAGCGGTTCCGAATGTACTGCGGATGCCGGGAATACCCGGACGTTGGTGCAGGGCCAGCGCAGCCGGAACATGTTTGATTTCGTCTACCTCGGCCCGGCCGGCCTGGGTAATGCGGCGTCGGGTGTAGGTGGAAAGGGCTTCCAGGTACCGTCGCGACCCTTCCGCGTACAACGTGCCCAGCGCCAGCGAAGATTTTCCGGATCCGGAAACGCCCGCAATAGCCACCAGCTTGCCGAGAGGAATGTCCACGTCAATGTTTTTCAGGTTATGTACCTTTGCCCCGCGGACGATTATGTGACGGGGGGCCGTTCTGTTATTTTTCATACTGGTTTTGCTTTTCCTTTTCACTTTTATGGAAATATGTTACTGCTGCTTACTGTTACTATAACATAATGGTACCCACTTTTACAAAAAAAATCAGGACGGCTTCACAAAAATGAAGAGCCCTGATTTTTCAATAGAGTTATACGTGGCTTCCGGTCGTATGACACGCTTTCACACCGATCACCGGCACAAGCCGGGAACCTAAAATGGCAGCGACCACGCATAACACGGCATCCCCCGGCACTGCCAGAATGAAACAGTACAACACCAGCGGCCAGATTGCAATAGGTGTTCCCAGGTAATAATTGCTGATCACATAACAGTAAACCATACCGCACAAATACACAACGGCCAGGTTCAATGCATTGCCCAGCAGCAGATTTTTGAATGAGGAGCCTCCGGTTTTTTCCGCAAAGTATCCGGAAATATAGGCGCCGATGGCAAATCCAGGCAGATAACCGAAGCTTGGTTTAAGGATATAGCCGGGCCCACCGCCTTCCGCAAAGACAGGCACTCCCAGCAGCCCCAGCACGATATACAGGATCACGCTGGTTGCTCCCAGGCGTGAACCCAACAGTACGCCTGCCAAGGTTGTAAACAGAAACTGCAGGGTAAACGGCACTACGGGAACCGGAATGCGAATGAATGCTCCGATGGCAATCAGCGCGGTAAAAATCGCACACAGAATCTGGTTTCGTAATTTTGAATTGCGCACAGCAGAGGCCTCCTATCAAAACGCGCAGGGATCGGAAAACGCTTTCACGTCCTGTTTACGTACCCTATCAAAGATTTCTTCCATAGATTTTGTCAAGCGCGACAGCATTTCATCAATTTCTGCCGGTGTGGAACACAAAGGCGGCATAAAGACGATTACATCACCTATGTTACGAATAATGAGTCCGTACTTCCGCGCATTCTGACAGATACCGCCCGCCATTAAGAGACCGGGATCAAAGGGAATCCGGTTCGCTTTGTCACGCATCAGTTCAATGCCACCCAGCATGCCGCACTGACGCGCCTCTCCCACATATTCCATTTCATTGATACGATTAAAATGCTGACGGATCATTTCCATTTTAGGCGGCAGGCCGGCAATCACATTATCCTCCTTAAAAATGCGAAGGCTGGCCAGTCCCGCTGCGCAGGCAAGGTTATTCCCCGTATAGGAATGTCCGTGATAAAACGTCTTATATTCTGTCGGCTCGCCCAAAAACGCGTTGTAAATTTCGTCCGTCACCAGCGTCGCTCCTAACGGAAGATAACCGGCGCTGATGCCTTTGGAAAGACACATCATGTCCGGCAACACATTTTCATGATTGCAGGCGAACATCAATCCGGTTCGCCCAAACCCCACCGCTACTTCATCCACAATCAGCAGCACATTGTATTTTTTCGTCAGGTCCCTGACGCCTTTGATGTAACCTTTCGGCTGCATCAGCATGCCTGCGGCACATTGGCACAACGGTTCGATAATCATGGCCGCCGTATGGGACGCGTGCTCTTTCAGATACGCTTCCAGTTCCTTTAATAAAGCATCCAGGAATTCCTTTTCCGAATGTACGTCCATCCTGGTATGGTAGAACGAGGGACAGCTGACACGGTGAGTCGAAAACAGCAGCGGTTTATAGGCCTTGTGGAACACTTCCACATTACCAACGGAAACTGCGCCTACCGTATCGCCGTGATAGGAATCGCCTAAATTAATGAAATCTTTCTTCTCTGGATGTCCGGCGTAATTCCAGTATTGGAATGCTATCTTGATAGCAGCTTCCACGGCAGTGGAACCGTCGTCGGAATAGAAGACTTTATTTAATCCATCCGGCGTAACTTCCACCAGCTTTTCCGCCAGTTCGGCAGAGGGTTCGTTAATCAGTCCCAGCAGCGTGCTGTGTTCCACTTTGTTTAATTCCGCAATAATCGCTTCATTAATTTCTTTCCGCCGGTGCCCGTGGATATTGACCCACAGACTGCTGATAGCATCCAGATACTCTTTTCCTTCCGTATCATACAGTTTCACGCCTTCCCCATGGTCAATTACTAGCTGGGGATTCTCCAACCATCCTTTCATCTGGGTAAAAGGATGCCAGATATATTTTTTGTCCAATTCTTCCCATTTGTTCATCGAAGCGTCTCCTTGTTCTTTAATTACGCATTTCTTTCGCCAGTTCCAGGATTTTGTCCAGTTCAACAGTTTGCTCCGTAGTCAGGGCCAGCCTCCGTGGATCGTTCATTTCTTCTTCTGTCATCCTGGGAAGCTTTCCCAAAACCGGAAGCCCCGTCAGCTTTTCGTAGTAATACAGATTGCCTTTCTCCAAATCTCCCGCTGTTTCTTCATTCCATTCGTTCACTATAAATCCCAAAACCGGAATACCGTGCTGCTGACAGTAATAGGAAGTCAGCACCGCGTGATTAACATTTCCCAATATCGGTTTTACTACAATTAAAACCGGAATGCCCAGTGCTTTAAAATAGTCCTTCACCAGAAACTCTTCCGTAATCGGCGCCGTGATACCTCCAATACCTTCCAGCACGGAAACCTCATGACCGGTCATACAGGCCTTCGCGCCTTCAATCATTCTTTCCGGCTGAAGTGTTACGCCTTCCAGTCTGCTGGCTTCTGCCGGAGCCAAAGCAGCTTCTAATATTACAGGAATCACTTCCTTGCGCAATGTGTCAGGATAACCCGCACATTTCATCTGGAACTCCGCATCTGTTGAAATCAGTTCCCCATCCTGCCGCCGCACACATCCGGAAGCAACCGGTTTGAAAATGCCCGGTGTAATTCCACGAAAACGCAATGCAGCTGCCAACGCCCCTGTCACCACGGTTTTTCCCATTTCCGTATCCGTTGCTGTAATGCCTATTGCAAGCAAACCCATACCCTCTTTCTTTGGTTTAATAGATGCCTTCACCATTTGCCCTGCAACGTTAACTGCGCTTTAGGCATTGGTTTACGTTAAAATTATAAGGCGGAATCGCAAATACGTCAACTTTATTTTCGAATAGGTTGACGTTATTTTTTTAGAATAGCAAAAACACCGGGTAATAAAAACAGGACGCATCTCAACTCAAACAAGTTGAAAGCGTCCTGTTTATTTATGCCTGCCGGGAGAATCAGTTTTCTATTACTTGCTTTCTTTCCCAAACCATTTTTCGTAAATCTTGTCGTATTCCCCGCTGCTTTTCAGTTCCGCGAGAGCTTTGTTGACTTTCGGTGTCAGTTCTCCGTGCCGGCGCATCACGATGCCATACGTTTCTGTTTCAAACGTATTTCCAACAATCACTGCATCCGGATGATATTTGTTAATGAAATACCGGGCAACGGGCTTGTCGATGATGATGGCTTCCACAGACTTATCCTTCAGGGCGCGGAAAACTTCTTCGTTGGTCTTATAGTTCCGGACCTTTTCTCCGGCCAGCTGCTTCGCTTTTTCTTCCCCGGTTGTCCCTGTCTGGACGGCAACAGCCCGCCCCTTCAGGTCTTCCGGTTTTCGAATTGCGGTGTTCCCTTTATCCACTACAATAACGAGCCCCGAAGTATAATAAGGCTCGCTTATATCTACGATTTTTTGCCGGTCCGGCGTAATCGTCATACCGGCAATGACCAGATTCAGGTTCCCGCGTTTGACAGCAGGGATCAGTGCCTCGAAGTCCATGTCCAGGATTTCGACCTGCATATCGAGTTTTTTTCCGATCGCGCGGATCAGATCCATATCAAAACCGGCAATCTCCTTGCTACCCTTCTCTCTGAATTCAAACGGCGGGAATGTGACTTCCGTCCCGACTTTCAGCACCTTAGGGCCCTCTGCTTTTTTCTCTACACCGCAACCTGCGGTAACGAAAAGTGCCATCAGGATACTGATGAAGCACAATAAATATTTTTTCATTTTCTTTGCTTATGATCCAATCTCCTGAAACGTGACCGGATCTTCCTTTCTCCCGGATTTGCCCGGGGTTTTACAGCCAGAAACAAATACGGCCGGATACGTTTATCCCGATTTTCCGCTTCGGTTTCTACAAGTAAAATTTATCACAGTTTCGGCAGAAACACAATGAAGAAGTTTCTTTTTTACATTTTGTTATTTTAACTTTTTCGATTTAGTGATATAGTTATCGTAAGTAAGCCGCATCCCATTTTCAAACGCGTAAAGCCGTTGAAAGGAACACATTGTGAAACAAACCAATCAACCCGGATAACCGGGGGAAAGGAAAATCCGGCCTCCCTGAACGAAACGCCGGATTACAATACGTTTATGAAAACAAGAAACGGAAAACTCATGGCAGGGTTCCTGATCCCCTCGCTCCTCGGTATTCTTTTATTTATGGTACCGATAAAATACAATGACAACTGGACCATCGTAGTCAAAATACTTGCCGATATGATCGGCACGGCATTGGGCGATTACCTGCCGCTGCTGTGCGTCGCCATCGTAACTGTCTCAGCCATTTTGGGAGTAATTTCACTGAAACGTCCCAGCTTCATTACCACCTACCCCATCATAGATAAAACTTTTTCCGCCACGCCCGTCTGGGCCCTGATCCGGGTCATCGGTGCCGTCTTTATCTGGCTGACGTACCTGAAGGTTGACGCCGGGGAAGATGCCACCGGTATTATCCATATGATTACCATGGCAGACGCCGGGGGCTTCGTACTCACCGAACTGTTATCTGTCCTTGTCATCATCTTTCTGCTGGCCGGACTGCTGCTCCCCTTTCTTCTGGATTTCGGCCTGTTGGAATTTATCGGAGCACTGCTGACAAAAGTCATGCGTCCCCTTTTCACCATTCCGGGCCGCGCGGCGGTGGACTGTATCACTTCCTGGATCGGCGACGGCACGCTGGGCGTCATGCTTACTGCCAACCAGTATGAAGACGGCTATTATTCCGAACGGGAAGCGGCCATTGTGGCCACCACCTTCTCCGCCGTTTCCATCACTTTCAGCATCGTGGTGCTGGCCCAGGTCAAGCTGATGGATTATTTTGGGATTTATTATCTGGTGGTCTGCGTCATCGGGATCATCTGCGCCCTGATATTGCCCCGCATCCCTCCCCTGTCTTTGAAAAAGGATACGTTCCTTGTCCCCGGTAAAGCCATGGGGGAAGAACTTCCCGAAGGTTACACCTCTTCCTGGGACTACGGTCTGGACCTGGCCTGCAAGCGGGTTGCGGAATACAAAGGACTTGAACAGTTCCTGGAAAGCAGTCTGAAGAATGCCGCCGGCATGTGGTTCGGCGTGCTGCCTGTCGTCATGTGCATCGGCACCCTGGCTTTGGTTCTGGCATTAAACACCACCGTTTTTGAAACCCTGGGGCTCCCCTTTATGCCTTTGCTGAACCTGTTGGATATTCCCGAAGCCGCCGCCGCATCCAAAACCATGGTGGTGGGATTCACCGACATGTTTACCCCGTCCATCCTGGCGGCCAGCACCATCACCAGCAACATGACAAGGTTTATCGTTGCGGTTGTATCCGTCACCCAGCTGATTTACCTGTCCGAAGTGGGCGGCCTGATCCTGGGTTCCAAAATCCCGGTGAACCTGCCGGAACTTTTTGTCTTATTCTTAGAACGGACGGTCATCAGCCTTGTTATCGCTTCGGCTTTTGCCCATATGATATTTTGAAAAGATATACCACAAGGAACGTTTCAAACCCGTTCCAGCCGGTCTGCTTTCTGCCTCTGGGGAAGGAATAACGGCACATATTCGATAAGTATGTTGGATGTTTCCAGCCCGAACCACTGGAACGGATTCCCGACGAAGCGGCGGATTGCATATTTCGCACGTATCAGCGCATTATCCACTTCATCAATATCCCCTTCCTGCGGCATCATTTTCCGAATCAGGCAGAATTTGAAAGAACCTATGTCCGAAGGCCCGTAGATGGAATGCTGCCGATGCTGTTTCGGCAATTCGCCCGATGCCAGCAGATCGCTCACGACCTGCCTCAGATAGATGTTGACGCTGGGCCTTACCTTATAGCCGAGATACAGATTCACCCGGAAGATGTAATCCGTTCCGAAGGTTTCCACCTCATACTGCTTCTGATACGGTTCGTTGGTGGTATTGACACTGATAAACCAGTAGGCGTCCGCCCGCTTCGGATCTTTATCCAGAATCGAATACAGGATATCCCGGTCGATTTTTTCCGGGTCTTCCCCTTTGACCAGATACACCACATTATGGCTGCATAACGGAATGGATTCATCGTTCTGCAGTTTTTTAATGGCTGCCAGATGTTCCCGCATATTCAGGAATGTGTTTTGCGCCATTTCAACCTGCGTCCCGCGGTACCAGGCGAGCATAATAAAGAGAACTCCCAGGGAGATAATAATGGCCACATAGCCGCCCACCACGAATTTTCCCAGACTTGATACGAAAAATACGCCTTCCAGGGCAAAGAAGACCAGGCCGAATACAGAAGCAGCCACCGGGTGTTTATGCAGCACGCCGATATAAACACAAAACATAATTGTCATCATCAGCATACTGATGGTAATGGCCAGACCGTAGGCGTTTTCCATCCGGGACCCGCTGCGGAAGTACAGAACCACCAGCGCACAGAAGAGCCACAGCGTGTTGTTGACAAAAGGAATATAGATCTGTCCTTTCGTATCTGACGGATACCGCACGTTTAAATGGGGCATGAGGTCCAGGTTGGCAGCCTCATGCACCAACGTATAGCTGCCGCTGATCAGGGCCTGGCTGGCAATGATCGCAGCCAGCGCGCTCAGCAGGATCGCCACCGGCCGGAGAACCTCCGGAAGCATCATATAAAACGGATTAAAATCCTCCAAAGCCCATAAGGCCGGATTGGTATGATTCTGAATGATCCAGGCGCACTGTCCCATATAATTCAAAATCAGACAGATTTTTACAAAAGGCCAGCTGACGAAGATGTTGTTGCGGCCCACATGCCCCATATCCGTATACAGGGCTTCCGCGCCGGTGGTACACAGGAATACACTTCCCAATATCAGGAAACCTGCTTTATTGTGGGGACTGAGCAGGACCTGTACAGCATACAACGGATTAAATGCCCGTAAGATTGAAAGATCATTAAGGGTCAGCCAGGCGCCCGTGATGCCCAGAAACAAAAACCACACCATCATAACCGGACCGAACAGTTTGCCGATGGAACTGGTCCCGCTCCGCTGAATCAGAAACAGAACACTGATAATCACCAGCGTGATCAGCACCACAATATGCTCCCCGGTTCCCAGCATAGCGTCCACCGCTTCAATACTGCGCAACCCTTCTACTGCCGTTGTGACAGTAACAGCAGGGGTCAGAACGCCGTCGGCCAGCATGGTACAGCCGCCGATCATCGTAGGGATGATCAGCCATTTTCCGCACTGACGGATCAGACTGTAAAGCGCAAAGATCCCGCCCTCACCATGGTTATCGGCCCGCAGCGCGATCAGCACATGCTTGATCGTTGTCAGCAACGTGATTGTCCAGATTACCAGTGACAGCGAGCCGACAATAAACTCCTGATCCACATGGCCAAGCCCGCCGTTTCCTTCGATGATGGATTTCATTACATACATCGGGGACGTGCCGATATCGCCGTATACGATACCGAGCGCTACAAGGAACATCCCCATACTGAATTTATGTTGGTGTTCAGTCTGATTCGACTGCATATTATCCCCCCCTGAACCAATTATATAACAGCCTGCATGAAACATCTCTTAATATTAAAAGTTTTTATGTTATTTGCTGCGTTGCCAGTCCCCGGTGATCCAATAATAATCACAGGGCATAATGTCCGCATTAGCAATAGCAGCACTGCTGATTATATTCGTTTTCGGATAGCCGAATACGATGGCTGCCGTATCTTCCAGCAAAATCTTCTGCATATCAATAGTCATCTGTTTCTGTTTTGCCGGATCCGGTTCCACGGACAACGCTTCGCTTAGGGCATCAAATTTTACATTGCTGTAGCCGGATGTATTATGCGGATTGTTACCGTTTGTATTTGATTTCCAGTACATATTCATATAATACAGCGGGCTTCCTGCCTGCAGCGTCATACCCGTATGGATCAGCATGTCGTAATCACCGGATTTTTCTGCCTGCTCCACCGCATTGTAATCTTCCGCTTTGATATTGATCTTTATCCCGACGTTTCTGGCGTCTGCCTTCACCGCCTCCGCCAACAGCGGCAGTTCAGCCTGGCTGGTGTAAATCGTAAAACCGATTTCCAGGTTTTTTCCGCCTTTATCCACGATGCCGTCTCCATTGGTATCTTTCCAGCCGGCTTCTTTCAGCAGTTTCTTGGATTTCGCTACATCCCGCCTGCATGCATCCAGCTTCATCAGTTCATTGTAACCGTAGCCAAGACCCGGCGCCAGCACAGGCCCGCCGGGGATAAACGTATCCCTCAGCAGCACCTTGCAATAAGCTGGACGATCAAGACAAAAAGCCAGCGCCTCCCTGATTCGCTGATCGGCCAGCGGGCGTCCCGGCTGTATATTGAGCCGGGCCAAAACGGAATTGAGGGAATTCCTCTCGCTGATGCGGAACGCATTGGCGTCCTTAAACAGGTTGAGATCGCCGGAAGAAATACCGGCCGCAACGTCCACTTCCCCTTTCTTCAGAGCCATGGCACGGGTATGAGGATCATCGAAAGACAGAATCTCTACTCCCTTAAAAGGAACCGGCCCCTTCCAGTAATGGGAATTGGCCTCCATGACAGCTTTGTCACGGGCGAAAGACTTGACTGTATACGGACCGGTGCAAACAGGACCCAGGTGCGGAATATCCCTGTCCCTGACAGATGTATCCACGATGCTAAACCGGGGATCACAGAATACGCCCGGCAAACCGGGCAGCGGTGTTTTTGTTCTGACGGTCAGGGTCTGCCCTTCTGCTTTCATGGAATCTATCCTGGCCCAATCCGATGCCTCCACAGACAGGGAAAGAGTCCGCTCTATGGAAGATTTAACTGCTTCGGCCGTCACTTTATTTCCATTGGAAAACATCGCTTTATCGTTGACCGTAAAGGTCCAGGTCAGTTTGTCAGCGCCAACCTTCCAGCTTTCCGCCAGCCAGGGAACCACCTGCATGTCTTTGCCAAACTTTGCCAGCGTTTCCCCCAGGCCGTAACGGATCACAGTCAAACCGCCTGTCTGACTGGCAGACTCCAGATTGTCCGCAAAGCCGGCAACGCCGACCTTCAGGATTTCTTTCTGGCTGTTTTTTTTCTCACCGCTGCCACAGCCAGCAACTGCCAGCATGAACAGCCCGGCTAGTGCCGCAGCTGCCGTTTTTTTCCAAATTGCTTTCATGGGATTGCTTCTTTTCCTTTTCACAGATCAGTTTACCGGCGTTGGAACATTGCCCGGATTTCTTTCATTTCGTTTGTTTTCGTCAGCGCAAGCTGCAATAAAATTTTTGCCTTTTGCGGGTTCAGAAGTCCGCTGGCAATGAATCCATTCCTTACCGTCATTTCCTCAGACAGTACCACGATCCCGCCGCCGCAACGGGTAGCAATCACCACCGGCACACCGGAAGCAACCGTTTCCTTAAACAATCCTGCCAGTTTTTCCGGCACGCTGCCGTTACCGCAGGCCGCATACACCAATCCCCCGGCTCCATCCTGCAGAGCCGCCTTCACGAACAGTCCGTCGTCGCCGCCCACGCAGCCGTAGATAATTCTGACTTTAGGAAGCTGCGTAAGATTATTAACAGAAAAGTACCGTTTGTTTTCCAGGCATACACATGCCTCATTTTTCGCCACACCGGCTTCCTGTCCTGACGCTCCACGCTGCTTTGTTTGGAGAACGCATACTGCGCCGCACTCATTCCAGAAAACCTTCCCGTCTACGATAACGCCTGCAGGCCCGCCGCCCGGTGACCGGAACGCTTCCAGCGCATTCACATTGACCTTGGTAACGGTTTCCGCTGCGTTAATCTGCCCGTTCATCACCACCAGCACGCCGCGCCCTTTCGCGCTTACATCTGCCGCAACCTGTACTGCCTGCCAGATGTTCATGGGCCCGTCCGCGCTGATGGCCGTAGCAGGTCGCATTGCGCCAGTCAGAACGACGGGTTTGTCCGTCTTTACCGTCAGCTGCAGAAAATACGCCGTTTCTTCCAGAGTATCCGTGCCGTGGGTGATGACGATGCCGTCCACATCCTTCCGTTCTGCCGCTTCCTCCACACGCTCCGCCAGCTGCAGCCAGATTGCTTCCTGCATATCCTTGCTGTCGATATTGCACAGCTGCTCGCCGGAAAGCTTCGCCAGTTTGTCCAGTCCCGGCACGGAAGCAATCAGCTGTCCAACCGTCAGTTCCCCTGCTTTGTATCCTACCGTGGCGGCCGCTGAATCCGCCCGCCCCGCGATGGTGCCGCCGGTTGCGATGATATGCACATTTGCTTTTTGTTTCATAGCGTTTCAACCTCTTCCAAAATCTACTGTACGTTTCTGAATGGTTTAAATCTACTTTATTATACCATAAACTACTTCGATTAAGAAAAAGATGCTACACAAATCAAAAAATCCGGTATCAGACTGTTTCTGACTGATACCGGTTGTATTGATTATCTGTGTTATTAAAAGATGATGTTCAATTAACAAAACACAAATTATAGAAACCCCTCTTAAATGAATTACTCAATGGCTATTATCTTCCGTCCGCTTCTTTCGTTCATAGTAATCTTTTACTGCCGCCTGAATGGCTTCCTCCGCCAACACGGAGCAGTGCAGTTTATGTGAGGGCAGGCCGAGCCGGAAGATGCGCAGATTCCCTTATCGTCCAGCAGCAGGAGGAGGCTCTCGCCTTCAATTCCCTCAAAACAGAAACTGACATTGCCCGGCAGCCGTTTTTCCGGATCGCCGTTCAACACGCTGTGGGGAATCCGGGAAAGCCCTTCAATCAGCCGGTTCCGCAATTTCAGTACCTTTTCAGTGTTTTCTTCCATATGGGCGCACGCCTCTTCCAACGCCATCGCCATACCCATAATCGCCGGCACGTTTTCCGTACCGCCCCGTTTGCCGCGCTCCTGCGCCCCGCCTTCGATAATATTGGTCAGCGGGATCCCCTTTCGCGCGTACAGTACGCCGCTCCCTTTGGGACCGTGGAACTTATGGGCGGACAGGGACAGCATATCGATGTGCTGCGCCACTACATCAATGGGCAGATGCCCCGCCGCCTGCACAGCGTCAGTATGGAATAACACGCCTTTTTCTTTGCAGATTTTTCCGATTTCCGCAATGGCCTGGTTATCCGCTTCGCTGCCGCCGGAGGTAAAATAGATTTCCCCTGCCGTTGCCCCAAAGCACGCCGCGATCCGTTCCCGTGCGGACTGTAGCGCTTCCGCAGCCCGCTGCCCATGCACGTACAGGCTGGACGGATTGCCCCAGATCGTTTCCATGTACGGCAGCATCGACTGAATGGCCGCAGGACTCATCTTTGTCGTCGCCGCATTGTCGGCGTAGATCATATGGTTATGCAACTTATCTTTTTCTTTCATGAATGTCACCCTCATTCACCCCTCTGTTATAGCGCAGACACTCTTCCAGATCTTCAGTCCCTTCCTTCTGCGTCTATTTGCCTGCAGTACCCCGGCTTCAAATTCTTCAGTTATAGTTATAGCACCTATTTCATACTATGTCAATGGGTTTTATATGGTTTTATTGGACAATAATACATAATAAAAAACTGTACCGCACCGGCCCGTTGGCCGTTAAACGGTACAGTTGATCATTGATATAATTTGAAGGCGGCGCCTGGATTTGTTTTCGCCGCATCGTTACCCATGAAATTAAGGAAACACTGATTAATTCTTTTGACTGAGGATGGCGTGCAGCCCGTCCCTCAGTTCCCTGAAATGCTTTGGAAAATTCTCCGAGCCTTCCGCTCTTATTTTTCTGTCACCATTGACTGTGGCCTGAAGAGAAAACATGATCCCGTCCCTGACGTGTTTCGGATGCCGGCCATGGAAACCATCCCAGGAAATTAGCTCGCAGTCGTTCAACAGCTTCAGTATCCTTTCAGCGCTGCACACCGTTTTTCTCTGAGGCAGGCGCCGGTCCTCCTCTTTTTCGTACCGTATCGCATATTCCACGACTTCGGCGCCACTGTCTTTCATCATGATTTCGTATTCGGTGGTAAAACGCATACCGCTCAGGCGAAGCGTGACAATCTCAAAAGATGAAATTGTTTCAGCCGGCTTTTCTGTACCAAACATATGTGAAACAGATGGAAATGCCATCAGCGCTGCAGCTAATAACAGGAGGGTGAAAACCCGTTTTACATTTTTTCTGTTCATTTTGATTCCGCCTTTTTTATTACTAATCCGCGATTGATAGAATTATAATAGGTAGAAACAATCCGTTTAACGATGCACCCGCACATGTTCAGGTGGGTGCATTTTTGCACACCCCCTTAATATCAACCTTTGAAGAACCTTTGAAAATCATAGGTTCCTCCTGTCAGACTCGAACATGTATTCCTAATCGGTTATAAATTAAAATACCAAACGCTGTATGTTCCCGCGTTGGTGCCTGTAGGGATGGATGTGGTATTTTCCTGAGTCAGCCTTCCGCATATTTCACTTCCATGCTGGCAATCCCGACCGCCCGGATTCTGTTGTCCCAGCAAATAAAGATTTGTTAACGTTGTAAAAAGAACAGCCCCTCACTGATTAAATCATATAGTAATCGGTAAGGAAATAGGTCCTATCCCAATCCACGATCTTGACCTCCGACTCCTTTGCGGGATGGATGTCGAATTCATCCAAAACCATCACCTGCTTATTCTCCAGGTCATAAAGCGGCCACTCATGCGCCTTGCCGTCAGGGGAAATATCTGCACTGAGAGAGGGATTGCCGGTCTTTGCAAATTGGATCCACATCCTACGCAGGGTCTTCGAGAAAGCCTCATCAAATATTCTTCCTGTTATGAGATTCTCTTCTGGATGGTTGAATACGGTGGAAATCTCTATGGTATGCGCGCACCGCATCTTCGGCACGGAGGATTCCGGCGTGAAGTAATAGGTGTAGGATTTACCGCCGCCCGTGGTCTGGTTCTCCGACAGCCTGATCAACGGAGCCTTAAACATAATCTGCTCAAACAGGCGGGTTACGGAGGCGTAATCAGGACTTTCGTTCTTCGGATCGCTGCAAAAGCTTTCTACCAACGCTTTTTCTTCCTCCGTCAGCTGGGCAAGCTTTTTCGCCTTTCGGTCGGCAGCAAACGTGCTGTAGACCTCCGGTCCCAAAACGAACGCAAAATATCCCCCTTCGTCCTTGTTGCAGCCCTGAAGAATGTCGATATCCTTCGCAGCGCCCCCGGCAAACTCTTCATACGGGTTCTCGGGCAGGTAGCTTCCGTCCCTTTCCGGGAATATGCGCAGCCCGAGTATGCTGCCAGATGCTTCTATAAGCTTCTCAGTAGGTACCTTCTGCAGGTCGGCAACGGTTTTCAAACCAAGGAGCTCCATCAATTCATTTGTGCAGGCTATGGCCTCCTCCGTGGATCGCGTACCAAAAAGTGCGCCGCTCTGGGCGATGATACGATGAAAATACTTGTGAGAACCCTCGATCAGTGAAAGCAGGCATACGCTGCATCCACCCGCGGATTCGCCTATGAGCGTCACGTTGTCGGGATCTCCTCCGAAGAAGGCAATGTTCTCATGAATCCACTTTAGCGCCTGCATCTGATCCATCATCCCCAGATTCTGCGCATCCGGATAGTCCCCCCCGTCCGGCAGATGGGAGAGATGGAGGAAACCATAGACATCAAGACGGTATTCGATTGAAACAAATACGATATCCTGATTCTCCTGAACATATGCGGTGCCCTCCTCCCTCGGTTCTGCCGTGGAGCCGGCCACAAAAGCGCCGCCGTGAATCCATACGATGACCGGCTTCTTTTCAGTGCCTGTGTCCACCGACTTCCATACATTCAGATACAGGCATTTCTCACTTGCGGGGTAAAGGGAGCCGATCTGAAGAGGATCCACGCCCTGAGGGGGAACTGTCCCAAAATAATGCGCCTCGTACACGCCATCGTCCGGAACTGCCGGCACCGGAGCCTTCCAGCGGTATTCTCCTACAGGCTGTTCGCCGACATACGGAATACCCCTGAAGGCGATAACATCCCCCTTCTTCTGTCCGACGAAGATGCCGTTTATGCACTTGACCGCCAGGGACTCGTCATAATTGCCATTGATAATTTTCTTGTTCTCGCCGTACAACGACCGCATTCGTACAGTTGCCTCCTGAATGTGTGTGGATGAAATACTCATTCTTTTCCTCCTCGTTAGAAAAATACAAAGGACACAATAATAACCTTCGAACCTGACAGGGGATACAACCCCTGTCAATCATGTTAATCAAATATGTTGCGAAATACCATTGACAGTCTCATTATAACTATATTGTTTATTATATCAAAACTATGGTTTCCTTAATTAATTATAACAAATCAGCCACAGATTTTGAACCGTAGCTGTAAAAAGAATCTTTGCGCCTATGTTTAGGAAATATCCTATTCATTCTCTTCCATAAATTCTTCTTCTGTTATCCGTTCAGCATTATTCAAATCAAAATCCACAACCTGATTCTTTTTATATATTTTGCAATAGCAACACAACGTATCTTTCTTTTCCCAGTTACACACTTTCCAAGCTTCATGCCTTTATCTCCGTCCCATCCTTGAAACTGACCGTGATCTCCTTGCGTCTGCCGACTGTGACGAATTATCCATCAATTCCACAAGCACCGCCATTTCATCCGCCAGCCTGTTCTTTTCTTCCTTCAGTGCCTCATCTCTTGATGATGTAGCAAAAAAGGTAAAAGAAGCCATCAAACCCATGATCTATCCGGAAGTCAAGAGAGAAATACTGGGAGGAAGAGATGTAATCAGGGTGGATTTTTCCGGCAAGGAGAAGCCCTATTCTTCTTTCGGGAGATATTACAAAAGGGTATTTGACCGGACAGAAGAAATGACGCCAGATGAATTGAAAAGAATGATGGCCGAAACAGACAGGTCGTCTCATTGGGAGAACAACCTGACACAGTATGGTCTTGATGCCGTTGACAAAGATTCTCTTGAAGAATTCTACAAAAGGGCCGTCTCATGCGGCAGACTGGAGGAAATGGCTGCATATAATGCAGAAGAACTGCTCACCGGACTCGGGTTGTACGAGCAGGGGAAACTCACAAACGCCGGTTACTACCTCTTTTCGAACAAAAAGCCTGCTGTGCTGAAGCTGGCTGTCTATGTCACAGATGAGCGCATCAACTTCTCCGACATTGGAAGGATTGAAGATAATGTTTTCAATCTGATCCGCAGGGGCTTTTCCTATATTAAGGAACATATCAACTGGCGTGTAGAAAACGGAAACGGCACCTCGCGAGTTGAAGTACCTGAGATCCCGGTGGAGGCCATACGAGAGATTGTCGTGAACTCTTTCGCGCATGCCGATTACAGGGGCATCAGCGAGAACGAAATCGACATCACTCCAACAAAAGTTGAAATTTACAACCCGGGACAATTCCCAGCCGGTCTGTCCCCGGAAATGTTTGCCAGACAGCGGATCCGCTCCATGCCGAGAAACAGGGTGATCCTGAATACCCTGTACAAGAGTAAGGACGTTGAGATTTTCGGCAGCGGATTCAGAAAAGTTTACGCCCTCTGTGATAAATTCAGCATCAGGATCGAGGCAGCATTTGAAAACTATGGCTTCGCCTTCATTTTTTACAGGGACACGTATCAGGAACATGTCACTCAAAATGTCACTATAAGTGTCACTGATCACGATAAAGAAGTAAAGATTCCTACCGAAGCAAGGGTTTATATGCTGCTGAAAGAGGATCCAACCCAGACAAGAGAGTCACTTGCGGAAAAGACCGGGCGAACTGTTCGGACAATTCAGCGAGCATTGGACAAACTGTCCGTCGCTGGAAAAATAAGAAGGATTGGATCCAACAAAACAGGCTATTGGGAAATATTCTGAAGTTGAGATCAACAATTTCAGCAATGCTGGAACAAGGGTGTGCATATTATTTACTTTGTAAGACACTCATGGTTTCCTTCCACGTAGCATTCAAAAGCCGCCTGCGGGGCAATAACGATAGGTTTATTCTGTCCCTCATCTTCCTATGCCCACTTAAAGCCGGTTTTTTAGTGATTTTCCCGAAATCCGTGAAGGCAGGATGTTATCGTTATTTCTTTTCCTTCCTGGTTCCTAAAAGAGAAAAAAGGCCTGTTTTTCCGAAAAAGTACAAAAAAAACCGCGGGGTTTACCCCACGGGTCATAACGCCATCTACATTTTCCGTACCGCAAAATACAGACTGGCAGCGGCTATCACATATGCGATGTTCCGCTGCCGTTTTATTTTACGGAGCCGGAACCGTTCCTCTTCTTCGTACTGTCTCAATAATCTGTTGGCATTCTGCAATGAGGATTCCTGCCCTTAACGAAAGCCCTTAAAAACATTCTATCAAATACGCATACTTTTACTCCGTAAACAACGGGGTTGAATAGTAACGGTCGCCGCTGTCCGGCAGCAGGGCCACGATGACCTTGCCTTTGTTCTCCGGACGTTTTGCCAATGCAATGGCACCATGCAGCGCCGCGCCGGAAGAAATGCCTACGGAGATTCCTTCTTTTTTTGCCAGAAGTTTTGCCGCTGCAAAGGCGTCCGCGCTTTCCGCTTTAAATACTTCGTCGTAAAGTTTGGTATTCAGCACTTCCGGCACAAAGCCCGCGCCGATGCCCTGGATCTTATGGGCGCCTGCCCTGCCTTCGGATAACACAGGGGAATCCGCCGGTTCCAGCGCCACAACTTTCACATTGGGGTTCTGTTCTTTCAGATACTCGCCGGTGCCCGTTACCGTACCGCCGGTACCTACGCCCGCGATAAAGATGTCAACTTTGCCGTCGGTGTCGTTCCAGATTTCCGGGCCGGTAGTGGCTTTATGAACGGCCGGGTTGGCCGGATTTACAAACTGACCGGGAATAAAGCTGTTGGGTATCTCCTTCGCCAGCTCATCCGCCTTGGCGATGGCGCCCTTCATGCCCTTCGCACCTTCCGTCAGCACGATTTCCGCGCCGTAGGCTTTCAGTATGTTGCGACGTTCCACGCTCATGGTTTCCGGCATAGTGAGAATGATGCGATAGCCTTTGGCCGCCGCGATAGATGCCAGACCAATGCCCGTGTTGCCGGAAGTAGGCTCAATAATTACTGCGCCCGGTTTCAGCAGGCCTTTTGCTTCCGCGTCTTCGATCATGGCTTTGGCAATGCGGTCCTTCACGCTGCCTGCCGGGTTGAAGTATTCCAGCTTCACCAGAATGGTAGCTTCCAGGCCTAACTCCTTTTCAATATTGACAACCTCTACCAGCGGCGTGTTGCCGATTAATCCCAGGGTTCCTTTGTAAATCTTAGCCATAACGTTTCCCTTCTTTTCTATTCTAAATTCAGAAGTTTCCTACGGAAGCGTCGGTAAACGAATCCGTGCTCTTTTCTTCTCAGACATAGTTATAGAACTTATTTCATACTATGTCAATATGAATTAGGAATTTTGTTTTCCAACAGCCGCAAACCCGTTTTCCAGATCCGCGATGATGTCATCGATGTGCTCCGTGCCGATGGAGAGACGAATGGTGCTGGACGAAATGCCCTGATCTTTCAGTTCCGCTTCCGTCAGCTGGGAATGGGTGGTGGAAGCCGGATGGATCACCAGGCTCTTTACGTCCGCCACGTTGGCCAGCAGGGAGAAAATCTTCAGATTGTCGATGAACTTCCACGCCGCTTCCTGCCCGCCTTTGATTTCAAAAGTAAAGATGGAGGCACCGCCGTTGGGGAAGTACTTCTCATACAGCGCATGATCCGGATGTTGCGGTAAAGACGGATGGCTTACGCTTTCCACCAGCGGGTGCTTACTCAGATATTCCACGACCTTCTTTGTGTTTTCCGCGTGGCGTTCCAACCGCAGGGACAGCGTTTCCACACCCTGCAATAAAAGGAAGGCGTTGAAAGGAGAGATACAGGCGCCGGTATCCCGCAGCAGGATTGCGCGGATATAAGTTACGAAGGCAGCGGGGCCTGCCGCATCATAGAAGGACACACCGTGATAACTGGGATTCGGGTCCGCGATGTTGGGGAATTTGCCGCTCTTCTTCCAATCGAATTTTCCACCGTCTACGATAATACCACCCAGAGTGGTACCGTGTCCGCCGATAAACTTTGTAGCGGAATGAATCACCACGTCCGCACCGTGCTCAATGGGACGAATCAGGTACGGGGTGCCGAAGGTGTTGTCGATGACCAGCGGCAGACCGTGCTTATGGACAATTTCCGCTACCGCATCAATGTCGGGAATGTCGCTGTTGGGATTGCCAAGGGTTTCCAGATAAATGGCCCGGGTATTTTCCTGAATGGCATTTTCAATTTCATTCAGGTTGTGGGCATCCACAAAAGTTGTCTTAATACCGTAAGCAGGTAACGTATGTTCCAGCAGATTGTAACTGCCGCCGTAGATGGTTTTCTGGGCTACAATGTGGCCGCCATTGGCTGCCAGCGCCTGTACAACGTAGGTCACTGCCGCTGCGCCGGAAGCCACTGCCAGTGCGGCGCTGCCGCCTTCCAATGCCGCCAGCCGTTTTTCCAGCACGTCCTGGGTGGAATTGGTCAGGCGTCCGTAGATGTTGCCGGCATCTTTCAGACCGAAACGGTCCGCCGCATGCTGACTGTTGTGGAATACATACGAGGTAGTCTGATAAATCGGTACAGCCCTTGCGTCTGTCGCCGGGTCTGCCTGTTCCTGTCCAACGTGTAACTGTAAGGTTTCAAATTTATAGTTTGCCATGATAATCTCTCCTTTTTTATTTATTTATTCATTCCCGCTTTGTCAGCGTTAACAAATCGTAAGGCGTTTCCTGATACACCATGTTCAGCCAGTTTCCATAAAACAGGTGAGCGTAACTGCACCACTTGAACACCGGCTGTTCGGTACTGTCGTTGTCCGGATAATAATATTCCGGCAGGTCCGGATCCATCCCTTTCTTCTTATCCCGGATGTACTCGGTGGCCAGGGTTTCCCTGTCATATTCAAAGTGCCCCAGTACAAAGACCCGGCGCATATCCTCCGTACAACAGATGTTGATGCCCCGCTCCAGGGATCGGGAAAGTACTTTCAGATCCGGTGTGGCGTCCACCGCCTGATGGTCGATATCCGTGTGGCGGGACTGAGGGATGAAATAACGGTCATCGAAACCCCGCAGCAGCGGATGATACTTCACCGTCAGCCCGTAAGGATAAATACCGGACAGCTTTCGAGACAGCACGTGCTTCCGGATACCATAGTGGTAATACAGTGTGGCCTGAGCCGCCCAGCAGAGGGAGAGCACAGAGAATACATGACTCCGGGCCCACTCTATGTAATCCACCAACTCCTGCCAGTATTCCACTTCTTCAAACTCGAAGCATTCCACCGGCGCCCCCGTGATGATGAAACCGTCGTAGTACCGGTCTTTGATGTCCGCAAACTCCAGATAGGCTTTGTCCAGATAAGTATTATCTGTGTGGGTGGTTTCCCGGGACACGGTACGGGCGAAGTTCACTTCAATCTGCAGCGGGCTGTTGCCCAGCAGCCGCAACAGCTGTAGTTCCGTGGGTTTCTTCAGGGGCATCAGGTTCAGGATCAGGATTTTCAGCGGGCGGATATCCTGGGTTACGGCCCGCTGTTCCGTAATGGCTATGATTCCTTCTTTTTGCAGATTTTCCACTGCAGACAGTTCGTTTGTAATTTTCACCGGCATACGCGACTCCTCCCTGTGGCTTGTGAAGATTCCATTCGCATTATTATTGCTGTGCAACACGGTGTGATGTTCTTCCTGCTACCAGCCTGCACTTCTTTGGTACAGGACAACCGGAAACTAAAAAATGCTTCCGCCCCAATGGGACGAAAGCATCGTGTTACCACCCATATTCACCGGACGCTCACACGCCCGGCCTCCTCGGGTACGCGGGATGTGATCCTCATACCACGAGCAGCAATTGTAAAAACAACAAGACCAGCTTCTCGGGTACGCGGGACTTCTCCTTGAATACCCCAGCACGGTAACGGGTGCGCCCGGACGGTCTCAATTACTTCGACCGGTCAGCTCCAAGGCCATCTTCGGCAAAGTTCCCTGCGCTTTCTTGCACCGGTATGAAAGCTCTCTGTGGCAGTTTCCTCTGCGTACTCTTCTCTTCACAGCCAAATCATAGTATTTAACTTGTGTTTAAAAATAGCAGAGGAAAAGAACAATGTCAAATAAAAATTCAACTTTTTTAAAAAATAATTATTATTTTGGTCTAACTGTGACGAATGTTACAAAATTAAGAGATACCGGACCAAAATCCGATATCTCTTTAATTTATATCTGACAACCAACTGTCAGTATCCCATGTCCTCGTCAATCAACACTACTTCCATATCCATATGGTTCATCTTGCGCCAGTAAATAGTCTGGGCACTGCAAATACGCTGTGGGCTTCGGCAGTCATAGCAGTGATCCATCTTAAAAGCACAGGGTGTTTTATATCCATGGCGTTTCGCATTCATCGGCGCCGCCACATTCCGCGCGCGGAATGCCGCTTCTTCCAATGTGGGACAGATTTTATTGCGGCTGATGACAAAATACACCTTTTTATGTCCATACAGGGAACCGGCGATTCGGTTGCCCGTCCCGTCAATGTTCACAATTTCCCCGGTTTCTGCCAGCCCATTGGCAGACAACAGGAATATTTCCGTAGTGAGGCAGTCCCTCGCGGTAGAATAAAAGCCTTTCCCCTCCCTCGGGTATTTTGGATGATACACATCGTTATGGCTTTGCAGTTTTTCAAACAGATGCATCTGCAACAATGTTTCTGAATCACCAAAGCCCACCGTCATACCGTCAATCTTCCCGTTCAGATATTCAGCCGCTTCCTCCGCTGTAGCAAAACAACTGACCTCGTAGCCCCGTTTTTTCAACGCTTCAGCCGTTTTTGTAAGATCCATGAGACATCCCCCCCTCTTTCATTTAGCGCCCGGTCCAAATAAACCGGAGAGATTTCTTCCTTACAGCCTTACCATGTCCCTTGTAATTTCCGCCAGGGTATGGGCGCCGCACATTTCCATGGTATCTTCCAGTTCTGCAGCCAGCTTTTGCGTCAGCACATGAATCCCTTCCGCGCCGGCTCCGTATACAGCTGTTACATAAGGCCGGGCAATGATAACCGCGTCCGCCCCGATGGCCAGTGCCTTGAAGATATCCACACCGGAACGGATGCCTCCGTCCACCAGGATCTTCATATCACCCTGCACCGCGTCCACGATTTCCGGCAGTACTTCGGCCGTAGCGGGGCACTGATCCAGCACCCGGCCCCCATGGTTGGATACCACAACGGCAGAAGCACCGGCGCGTTTCGCCTTCAGCGCGCCTTTGACCGTCATGATGCCCTTCACGATAAACGGCACACCGGCGTTGCGGATGATGTCCGCCAGCTCGCCCTCAGACTTGGAACCGGCAGAAGTGTTCAGTTTCTTCAAAAACGGCAGGCCGGCCCCGTCCACGTCCATGGCACAGGCAAAAGCACCGCTGTCCTTCACACAGGCAAATTTTTCCTCCAGGGTTTCAGGGCCCCAGGGTTTTACCGTAGGGATCCCCATGCCGCCGGCATTTTTTATGGCGACGCAGGCCGATTGCATAACCGTAGCATCCGCCCCGTCGCCGGTCATGGCAACGATTCCCTCGGCAGCGCAGCCGGAAACCAGCACGTCATTATAAGTCGTATCCGTATAGGCATCACTGTAATGGACAGCAACCAACCCTACCGGACCGGCAATAATCGGATATTTGAGACGCTTGCCAAAAAAATCCAGGCTCATGTCTACAAGCTGCCGTTCCACCAGCGTGTCCATGTTGATACGGATTTCCTTCCATTTTTCATAATTACGAATCGCCGTATCCCCTATTCCCTTAGCACCCGGCCCGGGCATCTTGTTCCCGCAGGCCCGGCCGTTACAGATCAGGCAGCCTTTACAGTTCGCTCCCAGCCGGGGACGGGCTTTTTCCATCAGTTCAACGTAATCCATGCTGATTCCTCCTTGCTTTTTACTGCTTTTTCTTTGTCTGGACCGCTTCATTGGCCGCTTCTTTCGCCGCCTGCTTCGTTGCCTCTTCTACTTCGGTTAAAAATTCGACAAAATTGGTTATTTCTTTGATTTGCCACTCCCCATTGTACAGTTTTGCCATCCGGAAATTCACATTGAAATCCTTATTTAATTTATGATTGTGCAAAACAACCGCTACGTCTGCTGTGTTTCCGTCGTTCACCGCAACCGAAGCATCTTTGATCTTCAGGTTGGAAACATCCACCCTATCCTTCAATTTTTTCAGAAGAGGAATTGCGTTTTCTTTTTTGTTCTTCTTTTTCGCTGACTTGTCGTTCTCGGTTTGGGAGGTCTGTCCGTTTTCAATCTGCGCCGGCTGAGCCTTATCCCCGGAAGGGACTTTCCTGACTGATTCCAGCGTCGCATCCCGCAGCGCATGAACGGCCGTCGGCTTCACAAGTTTTAAAATCCCTGCCGTAAAGAAATCGAGGCCGATACTCTTTTTGCCTTTTACTGCCGAAACGATCAGGTCATCGATGCCTTTGCTGTAAATATTGTCCAAATCCACATGCTGTTCAAAGAGGACGGTATCGTGGCCCTGCACGGCTTTATGTATCTGGTACAGTGAATAGTGCGGGGTTTTCACTACGTACAGGAAGAAGAATGCACAACCGATTGCCACAAGAACCAGTATCGCCAGTCCGATTCTTTTAATAAGCTTGGGCATAATTATCCTCTCCATTCTTTACTGTTTTGGGCAGCCTGGTTTCAATCACGTCCTGAATCTGTTTGCCCACCCGGGTTATAATTTCCAGCGTAACAGACTTGCTGCCTACGCCGCCGAAGGCCGACATGGATTTCGCCGATTCCGTATATGTTTTCGTATAAACATACCTGTTATGATTAATATCCACAATCCGGAAAGGCAGGGAAGTATTGGCAATTTTTCCTGCTGCAAGAAGGCTCCCCTTGTCCTTGACCTGCACAGGATTCACTCCCAGGTAAAGGAAGTAATCGACACCGCTGTCTGTCAGTGCGTCAATGATGTCGCTGCGTTCCGCGTCCGCAATATCTTCTATACCAATCTCCGCCAGTTTTTCTTTACAGGTTCTGCCGTCAATCAGTTCGTAAGTTCTGACAGGCAGCGCTGCGTCCAGATATTCAAACAGTTTTTTATCAATGGTTTTGTCATATTTTGTTTTGGCATTGTTCTCATACACAATAGCCACCACCGGTCTGCGGTTTTCCCCACGCCGGCCCGCTTCTTTCATTTGCTGATCGAAGATCCTGTCTGCCTTTTTCTGTGCGGCAGGCGTGTTCCCCACAGCGCGGATCCGTTCCACAATATCCCGGTCCTCCCATTTCGCGAATGCTGTCGCACTGGAAAGAAGCATTGCAACGGAAATCAGGAACATTATAAATTTTTTCATTATTATCCTCCGCCTTTCTATGCTATGAATCCTGATATGGACTATGATTTGCAGTAATCATTATATCATATCCGTTTGAAATCTGTACATCCTTGAAACGATTGGAAAAAGGATATGCGTTGGCGGCATGATACATGACATTTGCCAGATAAAACATAACGATGGAATACAACGTAAAAACCGGTACCGGATTGTTAATCGGAAACGATTCTTCCGTCAATCCTGTACCGGTCTTGTGTATTGATCATGCTTTCAGGAGCAGCTTCTGTTCCGTAATCTGCCGGGCAAGCTGGTTAAAATCATCATAATACAACACATGTACCACATAATCCGGCTCAATCAACTCAAAAATTTTTGTTACCGCCGGATCCGTAAAGGGTTTATGCTGGTCAATGTTGCATACATGGCTTAACAGCCGGGCGTCATTTTCCAACGACGGGATCATCCGGGGAGACTGTCGCTGGTATTCACCGGACAGGGAGCAACTCAAATGTACCCCCTTAATATAATGCCGGAGTTCACCCATATCTTTAAGAATCTTGCAAATATAGTCGATGCCTTCCCGTTCGCTCTGCAAATCAGGGTTTGTATTCAACAGATGCCCTGTGTCAAGCATGAGGCCAATATTATTAAATTTGATTTTTTCCAGAAATTCACCCGTCTGCTTTGCACTTTGCAGCGTCAGGCCCGGCCACCATGAATTTTCAAACAGCACCTTCGTATCTTCGGGTACCTGGTCACTGACCCGGTTGAATACCCGGGCCGCCATTTTGATCACTTCCGCATTTGTATGGTCAAAATTCCAGGAATATTGCTCCGCCGGGGAGACTTCCTCTACCCTGTAGACCAGATACTCCGGTTTTTCAATCAGGGCTGCCTGAATATTCCGTTTGATCTGCAGAAGCCAGGCCCGTTTCTGGGTACCGCCGTAATAGTCCCGGAGCGCATCATCGCTCCGGAAAATCTGATACAGACGGTCTTTATTGTCTTTCCACAAATCATACCAGCAGGACCAGGAACGCAGATGCGCACCCACCGCCACATTGTCAAAAGGACGCATGTACGGTTCGCTGCGGTATACCAGAAGCTCGATTCCATTCAACCCCAGCATCGCCAGAAATTCTTCCAGCGATTTGCCGGTCCGCCGGATGGCTTCCTCATACCCCGGAACAGTAGAATAATTAAACAGCTGTTTCACAGTTCTCTCTCCACAAAATTTGGATCGAGGCAGTGCGCATCACACATGCCTGCGGCTTGCCTTTTCGTGTGCACTGCCTGCACGTAAAACTCATAAGTAAAACCCGGCCTGTTACCATTCAAAGGAACAGAGCCGGGAATAATGTTAAAACGCGTCAATTCCGCCGAAACCTGCTCCCCCGACAATCCTGACGTTTTCCACGGAGAACGCATCCATGATGTCTTTCAGGTGTTCTTTTAACAACAGGGTACGCAGACGTTCGCTGCCTGTAACAATCAGCAGGTTTTTATCCGAACGGTTGATATTCTGCAACACATTAAAACGTTTCGCAAAGGTTTCGCTGCCGACTTTTTCTTTCAGCTTCGCAAGGCAGGCTGCGATTTCCGGCTTTTCACCGGCCATACGTTCTTCCAGCGGAATGAACTCCGTAGAGGTTAATTTCGGGTTTTCCACAAACTGCGCGTCTTCTTCCAGACGGCCCTGACGGGCTAACGCGACTTTTTCACTCACTGCCTGCATAGAAATAGGCTGAATAGCGGACATGTTACATTACCTCCTTAACTGATCAATGATACGGTCCAGGCGCGCCGTCAAGGCCGGCTCCCTGAAAAACACAATCCCTGATAAACGCCGGAAGCATGTACCTGTGAGAGAGGAAGAAACGGGCAAAATGCTGCGCATCTTCAAGCACAAGCTTGTTGAAATAGTAATTTTATTAGTAATAATTACTGTTTTACGTCCGATTTAATAATACAATTATTTTACAAAAATGTCAATCAGATTTCAGAGCAGACGGCCTTTGTTTTCAATCATAACGGGAACTTCATCTGCTTTGTTATTGATAATAATTATTGAAAATTAAGGAATCTGTGATTCAATACGTTTGCGTAAGGAGACGTTGAATTTTTTTTAATTCGCAAAAACTATTTACGACAGTCAGCCTGTTGGATTATAATAGTAGTAACAATTGGCGCAAGCGAGCAAACGGCGCCACAGATGAAACAGCACAGAAAAACAGCACTGTGCGATACCAAGCGGGGACGCCCCGATTTAGAAAACAGGAGGAATCAACATGAACGAAGCGAAAGCAATGGAAGAAATGAAACGGCTGAAAGGCACACAGACCGAGAAAAACCTGGCAGCAGCCTTTGCCGGCGAATCCCAGGCCCACGTAAAATATACGCTGTTTGCCCGCCAGGCGGAAAAGGACAGCAAGATGAGCCGCCAGATCGCCGATGTTTTGGATGAAACGGCCGCCCAGGAACGGGCCCATGCCAAAATCTGGTTCTGGCTGTTAGGCGATTTTTCCAAATCCACGGCAGAACACCTGAAAATGGCCGCGGACGGGGAAAACGAGGAATGGACCTCCATGTATCCGGAATTTGCCAAAACCGCCAAAGAAGAAGGTTTTGAAGAGATCGCCTTCCTGTTTGAGCGGGTTGCGGAAATCGAAAAGCGCCACGAAAAACAGTACCGCCTGCTGCTGGCAAATGTGGAGAACGAAAAGCTGTTCAAGCGGGACGAGAAAAAACTCTGGATGTGCGCCAACTGCGGCTTTGTAGCGGAATCGGTGGAAGCGCCGGAAGAATGCCCCGTATGCGCCCATCCCAGATCTTTCTTTGCGATTAAGGCAGAGAATTATTGATACAGTTTTCAAAAATTCCTTGACGAAATTCAAACAAAGTGTTACTATGCAACTGTAAATTGCAAAAGGAAACAGCGCGCAAACCTTTTGTAGATTTATAAATCAACACGTACGAGACATCGGCGTCTGATTGTGAACTGCTCACAATCAGGCGCCTTTTTTCGTACCGAGAAAGGGCTTGATCCGTATGAAAAAACTCTGTAAAAAAACAGCGGCAACGTTTTTTGCCGCCACATTGCTTTCCACAGTACCGGTCTCCGCTTTTGCAGCGGATCCATTACCCCAGCGTTATTCTTCCGCGGACACCGTCTGGGTGCTGCTGGGAGCCGCGCTGGTCTTTTTTATGCAGCCGGGCTTTGCCATGTGCGAGACAGGCCTGACCCGGGCTAAAAACGCCGGTAATATCGTCATGAAGAACGTCATGGATTTTGCATTGGGTACGCCGGCTTTCTGGATCGTCGGCTTCGGGCTCATGTTCGGCACGGACATCGGCGGCTTCATCGGAACGCCGGACTTTTTCGTGACGAAATTCACGTTGGGGGAAGACGCGGGGTATCCGGTCATGGCTTTCCTCATTTTCCAGACTGTTTTTTGCGCCACAGCGGCTACCATAGTCTCGGGTTCTATGGCAGAGCGGACCAAGTTCTCTTCATACTGCATTTACAGCATTCTGATCAGTTTATTCATCTACCCCGTTTCCGGACACTGGATCTGGGGCGGCGGCTGGCTGGCCCAGATGGGGTTCCACGATTTTGCCGGTTCTACCGCCGTACACATGGTAGGCGGCGTATGCGCCTGCATCGGCGCATACCTGCTGGGTCCCCGCATCGGCAAATATAACGCGGACGGTTCCGTCAACGCCATTCCCGGACACAGCCTGCCTCTGGCCACCCTGGGGGTATTTATCCTCTGGTTTGCCTGGTTCGGGTTCAACGGCTGTTCCACTGTCAGCCTGACCGGGGACGAAGCGATCCTGTCCGCTGCCCATATTTTTATGACCACCAACATGGCCGCTGCCATTGCGACCTGTACCGTGATGTTTTTTACCTGGTTCCGTTACGGCAAACCGGATGTATCCATGACCCTGAACGGCGCGTTGGCCGGTCTGGTCGCCATCACCGCAGGCTGTGACCTCGTGACCGTACCCGGCGCCTTTCTGATTGGGATCGTCGCCGGCATCTCCGTTGTCTGCTCCATTGAATTCATCGACCAGAAACTGAAGATCGACGACCCCGTAGGCGCCATTTCCGTGCATGGTGTATGCGGCGCCCTGGGGACCGTCCTAACCGGATTACTGGCGGAAAAAGAAGGCTGGCTCTACTGCGGCGACCCGCACTTCTTCCTCACACAGGTCACCGGCGTAGCCTCTGTTATTCTGTACGTAGCCGTTGCAGCGTTCATCGTATTTAAAACAATCAAATCCACCGTAGGCCTCCGGGTCACAGCCAAAGAAGAAATTGCCGGGTTGGACTTTGAAGAACACGGCCTTCCCTCTGCCTATGCGGATTTCATGCCGGCGCCGGAACATATCGTTGATACATCGGCCATACCTGCAGAACCGGATCCGGTTCTGAGCCCGCAGCGGGAAATCGCGCCGTCCGTTCCCGGGCTGCATCCCGTCACGCCCGACGGGCATGCCTATTCGTTGGTCACCATCATCACTTCCAAAGAACGGTTCCTGCCTCTGAAAAATGCACTGGAGAAAATCGGCATCACCGGCATGACAGTAACGGAAGTACACGGCTACGGCCTGCAGAAAGGCCATGCGGAAATGTACCGGGGCGCCTCCGTCGTTTCCCGCCTGCTGCCCAAAATCCGTCTGGACATCGTGGTCTCCGCCATCTCGCCCCGTATTATCATCGAAGTCGCCAAACAGGTTCTATACACCGGTAAATACGGGGATGGGAAGATTTTCGTTTCCACGATTGACAACGTGATCAAGATCCGCACCGGGGAAGAGGGCTTCGATGCGTTACAGGACTACCCGCTGTAAAAGAGAGTTTGACTTTTCGCACGCCCCGTGGTAAAGTATCGTTGTAGATGTCAAAGCAGACAAAGACCTCGCGTCTTTGCCTGCTTTTTTATTTTGGGAAATGCTGATTAATTCGTCTGCAGGCAGCAGAAACCGCAAGGCGGATAGTCTGTCAGTCTGCGGACGGTTCGGACAGAAAGAAGCGTGCAACATGGATAAAGTGAAAGAAGAATGCGGCGTTTTCGGTATTTTGGATCCGGAGGGCGGCAGTGTAGCCCACTCCATCTATTACGGGCTCACGGCGCTGCAGCACCGGGGACAGGAAGCCTGCGGCATCGTAACCTCCGATACGAGCGGACCGGTGGGGAATTATCACTGCCGCAAGAACGCCGGGCTGGTCAGTGAAGTCTTCCATGAAAACAGTCTGGAAAGCCTGCCGGGCAATCTGGGCATCGGGCATGTGCGTTACTCCACCACCGGCGGTTCCCGTCCGGAGAACGCCCAGCCGCTGGCCATTTCCTATATAAAAGGGACGCTGGCGTTAGCCCACAACGGAAACCTGGTAAACACGGCCGACCTGAAATGGGAGCTGGTCCGGAACGGCGCCGTGTTCCACACCACCACCGATTCGGAAGTCATCGCCTTTTACCTTGCCAGAGAACGCGTCCATACCCAAACGATACAGGAAGCGGTGCTGGCTACCGCCCGGAAATTATCCGGGGCTTATACGCTGGTCATCATGAGTCCCCAGAAACTGATCGGTCTGCGGGATCCCTACGGCTTAAAGCCTCTTTGTCTGGGGAAACGGGGCCAGGCGTACATACTGGCTTCGGAAAGCTGCGCCCTGTCCGCCGTGGATGCGGAATTCATCCGCGATGTGGAACCGGGGGAAATGGTAACCCTGTCGGAAAAAGGCATAGAATCGGACCGTTCCCTGCAAACGGGAAGATGCGCCCACTGCATCTTTGAATATATCTATTTTTCCCGACTGGACAGCAGGCTGGACGGCATCAACGTATATGACGCCCGTATCGCCGCCGGAAGGTCTCTGGCCCGGTCCCACCCCGTAGCAGCCGACCTGGTGACCGGTGTGCCGGAATCCGGTCTGCCTGCCGCCAAAGGCTTTGCCTTAGAGTCAGGCATTCCTTTCGGCTTCGCATTTTATAAGAACTCATACATCGGCAGAACCTTCATCAAGCCCTCCCAGGCCGAACGGGAAAGCGGCGTCCACCTGAAGCTCAGCGTGCTGGCCGCAACGGTAAAGGGAAAACGCATCATACTGGTGGACGACTCCATCGTCCGGGGCACCACCATGAAAAACCTGGTACAGATGCTGAAAGAAGCCGGCGCCACCGAAGTGCACGTCCGCATCAGTTCCCCGCCCTTCCGCCACCCCTGCTATTTCGGCACGGACGTCCCCTCTGAAGAGGAACTGATCGCCAACCGGCTTTCCATGGACGGAATCTGCCGGATGCTGGGCGCGGATTCCCTGGGCTATCTGGACCTGAAAGCCCTGCCGGAAATGGTAAAAGGCCTTCCCATCTGCAGCGGCTGCTTTGACAACAACTATCCGATGGAGATACCGGAACCAAAACCGTTTCCCTTCTGGTGCGGGGAATGAAACCCGTCGGCATCCCGGGACATCGACATTTATGGTATAATATAAACAACGATCCATATAAATACATTGGACAGGATGGAATTACCAGTATGACTTCATTACTTACACAGGAACAATGGGATATCCTGGACGGCATGCGTAGCAACCTGGGACTGGCCGCCGACCTGGCCCAGGCCAAGGTCTCACTGATCCTGCCCCTGGACCGCAGCCGGCAGCTCTGCGCTTCTGTAGCGAAACTGCCGGGTAAACGAAAAGCGAAAGCAGGAGGAGAGATTTGCTTTTTAAGTGTCTTCGACCAGGCAGAACCCCTCACCCGCTCGGAAAACACGGAACCGGAAGAGATGACCCGGGCCGCAGATGAACCGCTGATGACCCAGGCGCTGGCAGAGAACACCGTCACCGAGGGTTTCCGGGAAGTTGCGCCGGGCCAGTTCGCCCGGCTGAAGGTCTATCCGGTCTGCGACGGGACGAACCGCTGCTTCGCGGCCGCCGCCTTTGAAGACCGGGAAGCCGATGTGGTATTCTGGGACGCCACCATGGACTTTCTGCACGGCAGTAAAACAGACTATGCCTCTAACAGCTGCTACCGCCGCCTGTCCAGTATCGACGGGCTGGTACTGGTGAACGCCAAAGACGGGCTGATTCTGGCAGCCAATAACGCTGCCCGGCATATTTACCGGGTACTGGGTGTCGGGCACCTGGTAGGCCGGCGAACCAGCAGTGAAGAAATTAACTGGAACGGCATCGACAACGTTTTGTACACAGGCATGGCCGAAGAACAGGAACTGCAGAAGAAAGGCCTGTTCCTGGATTTCCGTTTTATCCCGCTGCATGCGGCCGGAAGCATTGAGCGCATCATTGTAGTTATCGAAGACGTGACCCAGCTGAAGCTGAAGGACGAGGAACTGCGGGTAAAGGCTGCGGTGATCCGGGAGATCCATCACCGGGTCAAGAACAACCTGCAGACCATCGCCAGCCTGCTGCGGCTGGAGCAGCGCCGGGCAGCCTCAGAAGAAACAAAGGTCGTGCTGCGGGATTCCATCAACCGGATTAGCAGCATTGCGCTGGTACACGAGTACCTGTCCGGGCAGGGAACGGAACTGGTGGACATCAACGAACTGGGCAACGGCGTGTACCGCACGGTCATGAGCAGCATGAAAACGCCGGACCTGGAACTGGAAATGAAATTTTCCGCAGATAACCTGCGATTACCCTCCCAGCAGGCGGCCAGCCTGGCCCTGGTGCTGAACGAATTATTGCAAAACGCGCTGGAGCACGGGTTTGAAAACCGGAAAAAGGGAACGCTGACAGCTACCATCAGCCGGCTGGAGGAAGACGGAGGGAACCGGGAAAAACTCCAGGGCAAGGCAGCAGAAGCTGTACCCTATGCCGGCAGCGCCAAAAAGGAAAACGACGACCGGTTGCTTCTGCTGGTAACAGATGACGGCGTGGGCCTGCCTGCCGGTTTTGACCTGCAGAAAACCAAAAGCCTGGGCCTCAAGATCGTGCAGACAGTCGTGCAGTCCGATTTAAAGGGAACGTTTACGCTGGAGCCCCGTACCGACGGAAGCGGCACCGTGGCCAGGGTGGTCATCCATATATAATTGAATGGATAAAACAGAGTCAGACTTGCGTTACAGTCCGGCAGAGACAGACCACATAGAAAGTAGATAGTTCCAGAAATATAAATATCTGATTTGTTTCGTATTGGGTTATGGAGAGGTTGTATTGTGTAATGGAGGGGTCAGAGTGGTAAAACCGTTAAAGATACTGATTGCGGATGACGAAGCATTGCTGCGCCTGGACCTGCGGGAAATGCTGGAAGAAGCGGGACACACCGTCGCAGGCGAAGCGGAAAACGGAAAAATCGCGGTAAGCCTTGCGGAACGGGAACGGCCGGACCTGGTCATCATGGATGTGAAAATGCCGGAGATGGACGGACTGGAAGCCGCCAAGCTCATCGGAGAAGCAAAACTGGCCCCGGTGCTGCTGCTCACCGCCTACAGCCAGCAGGAGATCGTACAGGAAGCAACCAATTCCGGCGTGTTCGCCTATTTGGTAAAACCGGTCCGGGAAGAGGAACTGTTTCCCGCCATTGAGATAGCCATCAGCCGTTTTGCCGCCTTCCAGCGGTTAAACGCCGCACTGGACAAGGCAAAGGACGATCTGGAGACCCGGAAGCTGCTGGACCGGGCCAAGGGCATCCTGATGGATCAGTATAAATTTACAGAAAAAGATGCCTTCCAAGCCATGCAAAAGCTCAGCATGGATCGCCGGCTTTCCCTGAAGGCAGTGGCCAAAGCCGTGATTGCCAGCGCAGAGATACACGAAAAGGAAACGGGAAAAAAGAAAAGCAGAAAATGAATTTTTATTCATGATTTATTTGACAAAGCCCTGGTAACAGTGTTACAATTTTATAGATAACAAAGGCGTTCTTTGCCGTGCCCTTTTGCGTACGGCAAGGAGCGCCTTTATTTTGTCGGGCCGCGGACTGTTGGGCTTTTCTTTTATGTTTTTTGCAGCGAAGGCTGTCAGCTCTTCTCCGAATGAAACCGGCCCGGGAAGAAATGAAATCGAGGCTACTATTATGGCAATCAACTTCAACCGAAAGATCCTTCTGGAAGACGGGAAGGAGTACTACGGCTACGGCTTCGGCGCATCCGGGGACAAGGTGCTGGAAATCGTCTTCAATACTTCTATGGTTGGCTATCAGGAGATCCTTTCGGATCCCTCCTACACGGATCAGGCCGTGGTGATGACCTATCCGCTGATTGGCAACTACGGCATGGCGGAAGAGGATTACGAGTCTGCGCACCCCAGTATCGGGGCGCTGATCGTACGGGAATACAACGATGAGCCTTCCAACTTCCGCAGCGCGGCGACCCTGGGGGAGGTTATGAAGAAATACGGTATTGTGGGCGTCTGGGGCGTGGATACCCGCAAACTGAACCGGAGCATCCGGGACTTCGGCAGCCGCAGGGCGCTGATAACCGATGCCGCCACCCCGCGGGAAAAAGGACTGAACGTGTTGAAAGAAAGCAGCCTCCCCACCGATGCCGTTTCCCGGGTAAGCCGGAAAACCCCGGAGGAATTCCCGGCAGAGCAGGCGCGTTTCCATGTAGCCGCCATCGACTGCGGCATGAAGCAGAACATCGTCCGTTCCCTGAATAAGCGAGGCTGCAGCGTGACAATCGTCCCCTGGGATACCACGGCAGAAACGATCCGGTCACTGCAACCGGACGGCGTCTTCATTTCCAACGGGCCCGGGGACCCTACCGACGTGCCCCAGACCATCGAAACGATCCGGCAGCTGCTGGGAACCGTTCCCATCTTCGGTATCTGCCTGGGCCACCAGATCATCTCCCTGGCCTACGGCGCCAGAACCTACAAGCTGAAGTTCGGGCACCGGGGCGGCAACCATCCGGTGAAAAATCTGGAGACCGGCAAAATCGAAATCACCTCCCAGAACCATTCCTACGCGGTGGACACGGACAGCCTCGCCCATACGCCCCTGCAGGTAACCCACGTGAACCTGCTGGACCAGACGGTAGAAGGTGTAAAATGCGAAAAAGACCGGGTGTTCAGCGTCCAGTACCATCCGGAAAGCGCCCCCGGCCCACAGGACAGCGCCTACCTCTTCGACCGCTTTATCCACATGATGGAGGAAGGGGGTACGCACCATGCCTAAAAGAGCAGATATTAAAAAAGTACTCGTCATCGGCTCCGGCCCTATCGTCATCGGGCAGGCCGCCGAGTTTGACTATGCAGGCACCCAGGCCTGCCTGGCCCTGAAAGAAGAAGGCTATCAGGTCATCCTCTGCAACTCCAACCCGGCCACCATCATGACCGATACCAGCATGGCCGATAAAGTGTACATGGAACCCCTGACCCTGGAATATATTGCCAAGATCATCCGCTTTGAGCGGCCCGACGCCATCCTGCCGGGCATCGGCGGCCAGACGGGCCTGAACCTGGCCATGCAGCTTGAAAAGAAAGGCATCCTGGCAGAGTGCCGGGTAGAACTGCTGGGAACGGACAGCCGTTCCATCGAACAGGCGGAAGACCGGGAACTGTTCAAGGAACTCTGTGAGTCCTTAGGGGAACCGGTGCTGCCTTCCGATATCGCAGGTACCGTGGAAGACGGCCTGCACGTCGCGGAAAAGATTGGTTACCCGGTCATCCTGCGCCCTGCCTTTACCCTGGGGGGCACCGGCGGCGGCTTTGCGGACAATGAAACAGAGTTCGTGCCTCTGATGAAACACGCCCTGGAGCTTTCTCCCGTCCGGGAAGTGCTGATTGAGAAAAGCATCAAGGGCTTTAAGGAAATCGAATACGAAGTGATGCGGGATAAGAACGATACCGCCATCACCATCTGCAACATGGAGAACCTGGACCCGGTGGGCATCCACACCGGGGATTCCATCGTGGTCTGCCCGTCCCAGACCCTGACCAACAAGGAATACCACATGCTGCGGGACAGCGCCCTGAAAATCATACGGGCGCTGAAAATCGAAGGCGGGTGCAACGTCCAGTTCGCCCTGGACCCCAACTCCTTCCAGTACTATTTAATCGAAGTCAACCCCCGTGTCTCCCGTTCCTCCGCCCTGGCTTCCAAGGCCAGCGGTTACCCTATCGCCCGGGTCTCCGCCAAAATCGGAATCGGCATGACCCTGGATGAGATACAGATCGCCAACACCCCCGCCTCCTTTGAACCCGCGCTGGATTACGTAGTGACCAAACTGCCCCGCTTCCCCTTCGATAAATTCGCCGACGCCAACAACGCCCTGTCCACCCAGATGAAAGCCACCGGGGAAGTGATGAGCATCGGCCGGACCTTTGAGGAAAGCCTGCTGAAAGGCATCCGTTCCCTGGAAATCGGCGCTTTTCATATTCATCTGCGCAAGTTCGATACCATGAGCCGGGAAGAACTCCTTGCGTACATCCGCATCGGCACGGACGACCGGATCTACGCCATCGCCCAACTGTTCCGCCTGGGCTGCGACGTGGACTCCATAGCTGGAGAGACGGCCATCGACCGGTTCTTCCTCCGCAAAATCCGGAATATCGTGACAATGGAAGACGAAATCCGCAACCACCCCGACGACATCCCCACACTGCGGGATGCCAAGAAACACGGCTTCTCCGATAAAGAAATCGGCCTGCTATGGAACAAAACCGAAACAGCGATTTATCGTTTCAGACAACAAAGTAACGTCAGACCGACATATAAAATGATTGACACCTGCGCTTCCGAATTTGAAAGCTATATCCCCTACTTCTATTCTACCTACGAAGAGGAAAACGAGTCCCGTGTTTCGGATAAAAAGAAGATCGTAGTGCTGGGTTCCGGGCCTATCCGTATCGGCCAGGGGGTGGAGTTCGATTACTCCACGGTCCACGCGGTGCAGACCATCCAGAAAGCAGGTTATGAAGCCATCATCATCAACAACAATCCGGAAACGGTCTCCACCGACTACACCTGCTCCGACAAGCTGTACTTCGAGCCCCTCTGCCCGGAAGACGTGATGAACATCATCGAACTGGAACAGCCGGAAGGCGTTATCGCCACTTTAGGCGGACAGACAGCCATCAACCTGGCCGGCCCGCTGAAGGAACGGGGCGTGAAGATTATCGGTACGGACTGCGATGCCATCGACCGTGCGGAGAACCGGGACCTGTTTGAAAAGCTGCTGCTGTCCCTGCACATTCCCCAGCCCCGGGGCGAAGCTGTCACCAGCATCGAGGCCGGCATGGACGCGGCCCGCCGCATCGGATACCCCGTGCTGGTGCGTCCCAGCTTTGTGCTGGGGGGCCGGGCCATGCAGATCGTGGGCAAGGAAAAGGATATGCACGACTATCTGAAAACCGCGGTGGAGGTGGACGAAGACAAACCCGTGCTGGTAGATAAATACATCCGGGGCAAGGAAGTGGAAGTGGATGCGGTTTGCGACGGGGAGCACGTGTTCGTGCCCGGCATCATGGAACTGGTAGAACGGACCGGCGTCCATTCCGGCGATTCCATCAGCGTATATCCTTCCTACAGCCTGTCCGAAAAGGTGAAGGAAACCATACTGGATTATACGGAGAAGCTTGGTTTGGGCATCGGCATCAAAGGGCTGTTCAACATCCAGTTCATCGTGGACGCCAACGAACAGGTCTATATTATTGAAGTAAACCCACGGTCTTCCCGGACCGTCCCCTTCTTATCCAAGGCCACCGGTTACAGTCTGGCGGACATCGGCACCCTGGCTATTTTAGGGGTATCTCTGCGGGAACAGGGTATCACCGAACGGTATCCGAAAGAAAAAACCCGGTATTATGTGAAGTGCCCCACCTTCTCTTTCTCCAAACTCCGGGGCATGGACGCCTATCTTTCGCCGGAAATGAAGTCTACCGGGGAAGCCATCGGCTACGACGATAAGCTGCACCGGGCCGCCTTCAAGGCCCTAATCGCCTCCGGTCTGACCCTGAAAAATTACGGCGCCATCGTTGTCAGCGTGGCAGACGAAGACAAGGAAGAAACCATTCCGCTGATCCGCCGCTTCTACAACATGGGCTTCAACATCGAGGCCAGCACCCTGACAGGAGAAGTGCTGCGGGAGCACGGCATCCGCACCCGGATCCGGCACAAACCCAGTGAGGGCAGCGAAGAGATACTGGACTCGATTCGTGCCGGCTACGTGAGCTATGTAATCAACACCCGGGCCATCCTCTCCGGCGTCCACTACGGCGACGGCGTAGCCATCCGCCGGGTAGCCGCCCAGAACAATGTGGTGATGCTCACCTCCCTGGACACCGTCCGCATGCTGCTGGATGTGCTGGAAGAAGTGACCATGGGGATTTCGACGATTGACGCAAAATAATAATGAAAAACCAGCGGCGGGAAAGACTGCACAAAACATCGGGAACATTTGCGTAATTTCATGAGACGAAATGAGCCGGCTGTGGCGAGACTGTTTGAGGAGCGAAGCTCCGAGTTTCGAAGCCACAGGCGAATGAGTCCATGAAATAGCAAACGGGCACGGTTTTGTGCAGTCTTTCCCGCCGCTGGTTTTTCATTTAACTACCATGATTCTATCGCCTCTAAGTCTATAAAATCCAGTAGCAAATTCTATACGCCCAAACACAAAAAAAATCGACAACACTGCCGGGATGCGTCTTCCCGGCAGCATTGTCCAAACAAAGGAAAGGTAAAAAAATGTAAGAGAGAGTCTTTATTGTGATGCTATGTTCAGCTGTTGATGCCGAACAGCAGATCACCGTAGGTCGGATATGGCAGGTACTCCTTGCCCAGCAGCACTTCCACCCCGTCTCCGCTACTGCGGAGCGCTTCCATGGCCGCCAGCACTTTGTTGTGATACACGGCGCTGGCCTTTTTCTGGTCTTCGATGGCTTCTGCTTTGGCCAGTTCTTTCGCCAGGGTTTCGCCGTCTTTATACATAGCCGCTGTGGCGTCCTGCAGCTTTTTCAAAAACGCCACGTCCGGTTTCAGCCCCAGCGCCTTCTCGTTCAGGGCGGTTTCGGACAGGTCTTTCAGGTATTTTTTGGCAGCCGGCAGCAGGTCTTTATGCAGCATATCCAGCATGGTCAGGGCTTCAATGTTCAGGGTCTTGTTGTACAGTTCGTACTGGATCTCGCAGCGGGACAGCACTTCCGTCTTGGTAAAGATGCCGTGCTTCACCACCAGGTCCACGTTCTTCTTGCTGGTCATGCAGGCCAGGGCTTCCGGCGTGGATTTATTGTTGTACAGTCCGCGCTTTGCCGCTTCTTCCACCCAGGCGTCGGTGTAGCCGTTGCCGTTGAACACGATGCGCTTGTGATCCAGGTAGATTTCTTTTACCAGTTTTTTCACGGCGGCGTCCAGTTCTTCCGGCACGGTGCCTTCCAGCTTATCCGCCACCCACTCCAGTTCTTCTGCCACAATAGTGTTCAGGTAGGCGTTGGGACAGGCCAGGCTGGCCTGGGAACCTGCCATGCGGAATTCAAACTTGTTACCGGTAAAGGCAAAGGGAGACGTCCGGTTGCGGTCCGTGTTATCTTTGCTTACTGCGGCCAGGGTGTTGCCGCTGAGTTTCATCTGGATATGACCGTTGGTTTTATACTCCTGCCCGGAAGCAATGGCTTCCAACACCCCGGTGAGTTCTGTACCCAGGAAGATGCTGACGATGGCCGGCGGCGCTTCGTTGGCGCCCAGACGGTGATCGTTGCCCGCGCTGGCCACGGTACCACGCAGCACATCCTGATATTCATCGATACCTTTGATGATGGCCGCCAGGAACAGCAGGAACTGGTTGTTGTGATACGCGTCGCTGCCGGGATCCAGCAGGTTTTTCCCTTCCAGGGTGGAGAGGGACCAGTTGTTGTGCTTGCCGCTGCCGTTCACGCCGTCAAAAGGCTTTTCGTGAAGCAGGCAGACCATGCCGTGCTTTAAGGCGATGCGTTTCATAAATTCCATGGTCAGCTGGTTGTAGTCGCAGGCCAGGTTCACGGACGTGTATACGGGCGCCAGTTCATGCTGGGCGGGGGCGACTTCGTTATGTTCTGTTTTAGCCGGAATGCCCAGTTTCCACAGTTCTTCGTCCAGTTCTGCCATGAAGGCCTTCACCCGGGGTTTGATGGCGCCGAAATAATGGTCTTCCATCTCCTGCCCTTTGGGCGGCCTAGCCCCGAACAGGGTGCGGCCCGCAAAAACCAGGTCCTTCCGTTTTTCCCACATGGCCTTGTCTACCAGGAAATACTCCTGTTCCGGACCCACGTTGGTGATGACTTTTTCTGTATGTATGCCGAGAATCGCCAGCAGCCGTCTGGCCGCTTCGCTTAATACGGCGATGGAGCGCAGCAGAGGCGTCTTCTTGTCCAGTACGTCCCCGGTATAGGAGCAGAACGCGGTGGGAATGTACAGACATTCGTCTTTGATAAAAGCGTAGCTGGTAGGATCCCAAGCGGTGTAACCGCGGGCTTCAAAGGTGGCGCGCAGGCCGCCGGAGGGAAAGCTGGAAGCGTCCGGTTCGCTCTGGATCAGATCCTTGCCAGAGAAGTCCATAATGACCCGGCCGTCCGCCGCGGGGGCGATAAAGCTGTCGTGCTTTTCCGCCGTAATCCCTGTCATGGGCTGGAACCAGTGGGTGAAATGGGTGCAGCCGTTTTCCAGCGCCCAGTCTTTCATGGCATACGCCATCATATCGGCCAGTTCCCTTGTCAGGGGCAGGCCCTCTTCCACCATCTTGCGGAACGTGCGGAAGGTTTTGGCCGGAAGCCGGTCCTTCATCACCCGTTCATTAAACGTCAGACTGCCAAATAATTTCGGGACATTAACCATGTTCGCCTCTCCTTTCTGTGCCGGGAACCGCCTTACACACAACCGGACAACCCGGTGGTTCTGTTTCCTGTTCCGGCGTTCCTGGCTATATACGCTTATGCAAGTCTTCTGTCCACAGCCCGGGGCAGCCGCTTCTGCCCCCTCATTACGCAGAAATAACGCGGCTGTCGGACTGCTTCCGGAACAACATGTTCCTCAACATAAATAAGATGAATGCAACGTTGGGATATGAGTCAAAACGCAATGCAGCTGCATTTGCGCAGCCTCTATTCAACCGTTACCGACTTGGCCAGATTTTTCGGTTTGTCGATATCGCAGCCGTTTTCCCTGGCCACGTAATAGGCCAGCAGCTGCAACGGTACAATTTCCACCACTGCGGAAAACAGGGCGTCAATCTTCGGGATAAACAGCAGGTCATCGGCAACGGAAACGATCTTCTGATTGTTCCGGAAGGTCAGGGCCAGCACTTCCGCGCCCCGGGACTTCACTTCCACGATATTGCTCAGGGTCTTTTCCATGATAGCGGGATTGCCGCACAAGGCAATGACAGGCTGGTGCTCTTCTATCAGGGCGATGGTCCCGTGCTTTAACTCCCCTGCCGCGTAGGCTTCCGCATGCAGATAGGATATTTCTTTCATCTTCAGCGCGCCCTCCAGGGCGATAGCGTAATCCGTGTTCCTTCCAATAAAGAACAGGGATTTGCTGGCGTGATACTTCTTCGCCAGCGCAGGAATCGATGCGTTCAGGTCAAAGGCCTGCTGGATCTGCCGTGGCAGCGCCTGCAGGGCAGTCAGCAGTTTCCGGTCTTCGCCTTCCGTACGTCCCAGCTGTCCCGCAAAATAGACGGCCAGTAAATACAGCACCGTCACCTGGGTGGTATAGCCTTTCGTAGTGGCCACGGCAATTTCCGGGCCGGCCCAGGTGTATACGGTATAATCCGCCAGCTTGGCCACGGTGCTGCCAACTACATTGACCACCGCCAGCGTCCTGGCTCCTTTAGCCTTGCATTCCTTCAGGGCCGCAATGGTGTCCGCCGTTTCCCCGGACTGGGATATCACAATGACCAGCGTCCGGTTATCAATGAGGGGGTCGCTGTAGCGCAGTTCGCTGGCCAGCACCACTTCCACCGGAATGCGGCACAGCTTTTCGATGGCATATTTCCCGGCGCAGCCCGCATAATAGGCCGAACCGCAGGCGGTAATGATGATCTTGCGGATTTCCCCGATTTCAGAAGCGGTTAAGCCCAGTTCTTCAAATACGACCTTCCCCTCTTTGATCCGGGGCGCAATGGTCGCCTTCACCGCGCCGGGCTGTTCCATGATTTCCTTCAGCATGAAATGCTCATAGCCGCCCTTTTCCGCCGCCTGCACATCCCACAAGATGCGGGTAACCTTCTTCCGGATTTCCTGACCGGTACAGTCAAATATCTTGATGGTTTCGCAGGAGAGTTCCGCGAATTCGCCGTCTTCCAGATAAATCACGTTGCGGGTGTGGTTCACCAGCGCCGTCACATCGGAAGCGAAATAGTTCTCCCCGATGCCGACCCCCAGGATCAGCGGGCTGGCTTCCCGGACTGCGTAAATCCTGCCCGGTTCTTCCGAACAGATGACGCCCAGCGCGTAGGAACCCTGCAGACGGTTCGTCGTCTTCAGCAACGCCTTCCGCATGTTGCCCCGGTAATACATTTCTATCAGATGGACGATGACTTCCGTGTCGGTTTCGCTTTCAAAATGGTAGCCGTCACGAATCAGTTCGTCCCGTAACTGCATATAGTTTTCGATGATGCCGTTGTGTACCACCGCAAAACGGCCGTCATTGCTCAGATGGGGGTGTGCGTTTTCTTCCGTAGGCGCCCCATGGGTAGCCCAACGGGTGTGGCCGATCCCTGTCGACCCGGGCACGCCTGCCCCGTCCCGAGTTTTCTCGCACAAATTCGCGATGCGCCCCGTCACCTTGCTCACGGTAATCTTCTGTCCGTCCATGACGGCAATGCCTGCCGAATCATAGCCCCGGTATTCCAGCTTTTTCAAGCCGTCCAGCAGGAGCGGCGCGGCGCTTTGCGCACCGGTAAATCCAACAATTCCACACATAAAGACTGCCTCCCTGTAATTATTCTCTTTTTCTGTTAATTTATCGTTATATTACCTACATATGCCTGAGCAAACGGAGAAAGAAAAACGTAAAACGACTTTGCCTTATCCATGCAAAAATAAAAAGCAACAAAGACTGACGGATTTACAATCCAATCCACAACGTCTTTGTTGCTTAATTTTTCTACAGTATACTATGTAAGCTCCCGCCTTCTGGCAATGAGCACGTATGCTACCCATCAACCGTGCTAAAACACAAGCTGTTTGTCACAAAAACTTACGCAGCCGCGCCACCGCTTCTTCCGTGGCTTCCCTGCTGGCAAACGCCGTCAGGCGGAACCAGCCTTCCCCTTTACTGCCAAACCCGGAGCCCGGTGTACCTACAATACCCAGCTCCTCCAGCAGGAAATCAAAGAACTCCCAGGATTTCATCCCATTCGGGCACTGCAGCCAGATATACGGCGAATTTGTACCGCCGTAATATAAAATCCCCTTTTCTGCCAGCACTTTGCCAATCAGACGTGCATTCTCCTTATAATATGCCAGATTTTCCCGGCACTGTTTCTGCCCTTCCGGCGTAAAGACCGCTTCCGCAGCCCGCTGTACCACATAGGGAACCCCGTTGAACTTGGTGGTCTGCCGCCGCAGCCACATCTTATTCAACGACAGTTCCTTACCGCTTTTGGTCTTGCGTTTCAACGCCAGGGGCACTACCGTATAGCCGCAACGGGTACCGGTAAATCCCGCCGTTTTGGAAAGGGAGCAAAGCTCAATAGCGCATTCCTTCGCTCCTTCGATCTGGAGAATACTGCGGGGCAGTTCCCCGTCTTTGATAAACGCTTCGTAGGCTGCATCGTACAGAATCACCGCGCCGTTTTGCCGGGCATACGCCACCCACTCTTTGAGCTGCGCTTTGGAATAGGCAGCCCCGGTAGGATTATTGGGGGAGCACAGATAAATGATATCCGCCTTAACGGCCGGATCCGGCATGGGCAGGAACCCGTTCTCCGGCGTTCCCTCCATGAACCGGATCTTTCGTCCCCTCATGCGATTGGTATCCAGGTAGACCGGATAGACCGGATCCGGAACCAGGATCACGTTGGCATCGTCAAAAATATCCGTAATATTGCCGCAGTCGCTTTTCGCACCGTCGCTGATAAAGACCTCGGAAGCTTCCAGCGTAACGCCGAAGCCTGCGTAATACTTCACCAGCGCTTCCTGCAGAAAGCCGTAGCCCTTCTCCGGTCCGTAACCCCGAAAGGTTTCCTTCACGCCCATTTCCGCTGCTGCTTTCTGCATCGCTTCCACTACGACCGGCGCCAGGGGCAGCGTCACGTCGCCGATTCCCAGACGAATGATCTTCTGTTCCGGATGGGCGGCAGAATACGCCGCCACTTTATGCGCCACCTGCGAAAACAGATAACTGTCCTGCAAGGCGGTAAAATTCTCATTGACCCATGCCATGATGTAAAAGGCTCCTTTGCAAATAAAAAAGCAACAAAGAGAAACGGATAAAACAATCCGCAACCTCTTTGTTGCTTATGGAGTTATTATAATACCCCGTAACCGTTTTGTAAAGAAGAAATTTGGAAATTTACTCAGGCAGTACGGCTTCTTCCGGCTTATTCGTCAGCCCCAGCTTCTTCAGCATTTCCATGTCGCTGGCAATCGTCGCAGCGCCGGCCGTGGTCAGCATATTGCCGGTGATGGAAGCGGACGCCCCCCCGGCCGATGACCGTCTCCCCGGACTTCGGCAGAATGCCGCGGCCCGCCCCCAGGCGGATGTTTGCCGTGGGGTTGATGAAACGGAAGATAGCGACCGTACGGGCCACATCTTCCGCAGTAATCTGCGGGGTATCCTGCAGCGGCGTGCCCTTGATCGGCATCAGGGCGTTCAGCGGAATGGACTCAATTCCCAGTTCGGCCAGCGTCAGCGCCATATCGATACGGTCGTCCCAGGTTTCCCCCATGCCGATGATACCGCCGGAGCAAACGCACATGCCTTCTTTTTGGGCAATCTTTATGGTTCGGATCTTATCCTCAAAGGTGTGGGTGGTACAGATATTCGGGAAGTTGCGGCGGGAGGTTTCGATATTATGATGATAGCTGGTAACGCCCGCTTCCTTCAGGCGGCGGAACTGTTCCGCATCAATAAACCCCATGGAAGCGCAAAGTTCGATTTTCAGCTTTGCGTGCATCTCTTTATAGGCTTCAATGGCTTTATCGAAATCTTTGCCTTTTAACGCCCGGCCCGCCGTGACGATAGCAAAGCGGTTCACACCCGCGTCCTGGTTTGCTTTTGCAGCCGCAAAAATCTTGTCTTTCAGCAAAAAGCCGTATTCGTCAATGCCAGTATGGTTGCAGGCGGCCTGGGCGCAGTATTTGCAGTCTTCACTGCAGCGTCCGCTCCGCCCGTTGATGATGGAGCAGAAGTCCACCAGGTTCCCGCAGAAATGCTTCTGCAGTTTGCCGGCACAATCCAGCATTTCTTCCAGATCTGCCGTTAACAGCAGTTCCTTGTCCAGATTTTCACGGGTGATCCGGTACCCTTCCTTAAGTATCTTTTCCGTCAGTTCCGCAATGGTCATAACATGTTGCCTCTTTTCTGTATTTTAGTCAACAAATTCAATGTTAACGTTAACGTAATTATAGTTAACTCAATAGGATTCGTCAACCAAAATTATAAAAAGGAAGCAAAAAGCTGTTGTATCTCGGTCACGTCGCTTGTTTTCGTCAGCGCCAGCTGCAGCTGTATTTTCGCTTTTTGCGGATTCAGCGGACCGGCGGGGATAAAGCCGTTTACCGCCGTCATCGCCTCTGACAGCACCACGATACCGCCGCCGCAAAGGGTAGCAATCACCACCTGCACGCCGGAAGCAACCGTTTCCTTTAACAAGCCCGTCAGTTTTTCCGGCACGCTGCCGTTTCCACAGGCCGCATACACTAAGCCCCTGGCACCGTTCTGCAGGGCTGCCT
Source organism: Succiniclasticum sp. (assembly GCF_056977735.1). NCBI lineage: Bacteria > Bacillati > Bacillota > Negativicutes > Acidaminococcales > Acidaminococcaceae > Succiniclasticum > Succiniclasticum sp. Next base: position 46,745 of record NZ_DBMCWA010000003.1, on the reverse strand, counting down.
TCACAAACAGCCCGTCGTCGCCGCCCACATAGCCGTAGATGATCCTCACGTTGGGAAGCTGCGTCAGGTTCTTTACAGAAACAGATCCGCTATGGGTTGGCAACGTACATGCGCCGCTCTCATTCCAGCAGATTTTCTCATCAATCATAACGCCCATCGGGCCCCTTCCCGGAGACTGGAACGCTTCCAACGCATTGACGTTGACTTTTGTAACGGTTTCCGCCCCGTTGATCTGTCCGTTCATCACCACCAGTACGCCGCGCCCTGTTGCGCTTTTATCTGCCGCAACCTGTACAGACTGCCAGATGTTCATGGGACCGTCCGCGCTGATGGCCGTAGCCGGACGCATCTCGCCTGTCAGTACAATGGGTTTGTCCGTCTTTACCGTCAACTGGAGGAAAAACGCCGTTTCTTCCAGGGTATCCGTACCGTGGGTGATCACAATGCCGTCTACATCCTTCCGCTCTGCCGCGGCCTCCACTCGCTCTGCCAGCTGCAGCCAGATTCTTCCTGCATATCTTTACTGTCGATATTGCAAAGCTGCTCGCCGGAAAGGTTCGCCAGCTTATCCAGCCCAGGTACGGAAGCGATGAGCTGTCCAACCGTCAGTTCCCCTGCTTTATAGCCTACCGTGGCCGCCGCCGAAGCCGCCCGCCCGGCGATGGTGCCTCCGGTTGCGATGATGTCCACGTTAGCCTTTCGTTTCATAGTGTTTCAACCTCTTCAAAAAATCAAATATAAAGTTACCAATGGTTTTACGTCTGTTTTATTATACCATATGCCAACCTGATTCAGAAAATGACGCACAAAATACCGGAAAACCGGTATCAGCCTGCTTATGACCGATACCGGATTGCATGATTATCTGTATTATTAAAAGATGACATTCAATTAGCGAAACACATATTATAATAATCTGCTTAAATGAAATACTCGATGGCTTTTTCTTCCGTCAGCTTCGTGCGTGTATCAAACAGCAGCACCGCTTCCCGTTCCGCTTCACTGCCCAATGCGTAAGGAGCCTGCGTTTCCCGGTTAAAATATGAAAAGGGCACGATACGGTTGTAATGGAACGGGTGGTCCGTCGTGTTTTCTATTTCAGTTTCCGCAAGTCCGTCAGGCAGGTAGTAAGGGTCAAACAGATAAACGCGTCCCTCCTTTTCCCCGGTGAGCAGCACATAGTGCTCCCCGTCCAGATACAGCCGTACCACCGCCACGCCGTTCCGGTGCAGCGCGTCCACAAGGGTACTGTGGGCATCCATGCGCACGTCCCTGCCGGAAAGGTAACGGCTTTCTACCGGCAGGATACCGGTCTTGCCCACGCCATCCAGCCAGTTGCTGAGAAACATCACGGCCATGCGGGAGGTGCCGCGTTTCCCCGGCGCGCCGCCGCTGCCGTAGCAATCCAGCGAATACAGCATGATGTTACGGATCAGTTCCGGCGAAATCTCTTCCCGCTGGAACAGGTAATTCAGGGCGTTCAGCAAGGAAGTTGGCCCGCAGTCATATTCCGAAACCTGGTAACGCAATGGGATTTTCATATCTATCCCCTCCCGGGTTTATCCAGCGCTTTTTCCAATGTTCGCCAGGAAAGCAGCGCACACTTTACCCGCGCCGGCATATGGGAAATGCTTTGCAGCGCCGCTGCGTCCTCCAGTTCTTCCAATTCGCCGACATCCGTAACCTCGCCTTTAATCATACGCTGGAACAGCGCAATCAGGCTTCCCGCTTTTTCCACAGACTGCCCTTTGATTAAATTGATCATCAGGGAAGCGGATGCCTGGGAAATGGCGCAGCCGTTCCCTGTGAAGGACGCATCTGCGATCCGGCCGTCCTGCACTTCCAATTCCAGTGTGATCTCATCGCCGCAGCTTGGGTTGTGCCCTTTTTCACAGCAGGTGGGATGCGGCAGATGACGCCGGTTTTCCGGGTTACGGCTTTCTTCTGCAATCAGTTCCGTGTAAATCTCCGATAATCCGTTCACAGTCGCATCACCTTCCTTACCTGTTGTAATGCTTCGATCCAGCGGTCGATGTCATCCCGGGTATTATACAGGTAAAAGCTGGCCCGGCAGGTTGCGTTCTGCCCCAGATAACGCATCAGAGGCTGGGCACAGTGATGCCCCGCCCGAATCGCCACCCCCTGCGCGTCCAGAATCGTTGCCACATCGTGGGGGTGCACATCCTTAACATTAAAGGTAATGATTCCCGTCTTATTGTTTCGCCGCGTATCGCAGCCGTACAGTTCAATGAACGGCAATTCCCGCAAGCGGGGCAATGCGTAATCCAGCAGTTCCTTTTCAATCTGTTCGATCCTGGCAAACGTAAACTGTTCCAGATAGTCAATCGCAGCCGTCAGACCGGCCGCCCCGCCCACGTTCTGGGTCCCCGCTTCAAACTTGGCGGGCAGTTCCGCAAACGTAGCGTCCTGTTCTTCCACGTATTCGATCATATCCCCGCCCATAAGGAAGGGCGGCATCGTTTCCAGCAGTTCTTTTCTTCCGTACAACACGCCGATACCCATGGGACTCAGCAGTTTGTGCCCGCTGAAAGCGAAAAAATCCGCGCCCAGTTGCTGTACGTCAACCTGCATGTGCGCGGTGCTCTGGGCGCCATCCACTACACAAACCGCGCCCACGCTGTGCGCCTTGTCCGCAACACGCCGCACGTCGTTCACCAGGCCCAGCACGTTGGATACTTGGGTTACAGCAACAATTTTAGTTTTCTCCGTTATTTTGGTCTCTATATCGTCTTCGGAAAGGTTTCCATCCTTTTCCAGATACATATATTTCAGTTTTGCGCCTCTTTGCCTGGCCACCCGCTGCCAGGGTACAAGGTTGCTGTGATGCTCCGCGACAGAGATCACAATTTCATCGCCGGGCTGTACAAAGTTCAGGCCATAACTGTACGCAACAAGGTTCAAAGCCTCTGTGGCATTTTTGGTGAAAATGATTTCCTCCGGCCTGGCGGCATGTATGAACCGCTGTACCCGCGCCCGGGCCTGTTCGTATATTTCCGTAGCTTTCACGCTGAGTTCGTAGGCGCCCCGGTGGGGATTGGCATTGCAGCCTCCGTAATATCCGCAAAGCGCCCGCACCACATGCTCCGGTTTCTGGGTCGTTGCGCCATTGTCCAGGTACACCAGCGGCTGTCCGTTCATTTTTCGGTTCAATATCGGAAAGTCTTTCCGGAATTCAACGCTGTTCATGTTCTATCTGCTCCTCAACCACTCTGCTGATTCCCTCTCTCAGCTCCGCATCGGGAACCCGCTCCAGTACCGTGGCGAACAAAGCGCCCACCACCAGTTTCTGAGCTTCCTTCTCATCCAGCCCGCGGCTCATCAGGTAGAACAGTTTAGACTTGTCCAGCCTGCCTGCGCTCACTGCATGTTGCCCGTTCACATCCTCTTCGGCGGAAAGCATCAGCGGCACACTGCGGTTGCGAATCCCTTCGTTCAGCAATACGACCTCTTCCTTTTCCCGACCGGTGCTGCCCTTGCTTCCTGATTTAAAATCCAGGGTACCGCGGAATATTTTCGCCGCGCTGTCCTGCAACGCGCCCCGCACCTGCATATTGGCTTCCGTCTTCTTCCCTGCCTGTGTAATTACATAATTCAAATCTATGCTGCGCGTGCCGTCGCCGAAATACAAGGCCGATACGTCCGCTTTGGAGCCATCGCCTGCCAGATGGATCTTCACCTGTGCAAGCACACGGGACGCTCCGATTTCCGCCCCCGTGTAATAAACCTGCGCGTCCTTTTCAGCCGTTACCGTTACACTGCAGGTTCCGGCTTTATCCGGGGGAAGCAGCTGCAATTGAACCAGCTGGAGCGAGCCGCCTTCCGATACGTGGGCTGTAATTTCCGTCCGCTGTTCCGTTCGGTTGGCGATCACCTGAGTAACATGTTGCCCTGCCGGAACTTCAATTTGCGTTTTACGGACCGGCGCTGGCAACGTCTGTATTTCTTCCGGCAGATACGCTTCGTTGACCCCAAGCCAGTGCCAGGTAGGCACAGGAAGGGTACTGAATATTTCTTTTTCCATGTCTGCTACCTCATCCCATGCTGCCAACCAATTCCAGGTTGATCAGGTTGTTCATTTCCACGGCATACTCCAGCGGCAGCGCTTTGGCTACCGGTTCTACAAACCCGCGCACAATCATAGCCTGGGCTTCTTCTTCCGCAATGCCCCGACTGGTCAGGTAAAAGATCGCTTCATCGCTGATGCGTCCGATTTTCGCTTCATGCCCTATTTCCACATCATCGGTTTCAATATCCATCACCGGAAGCGTATCACTGCGGCTCTTTTCATCCAGCAGCAACGATTCGCAATTGACCAGGCATTTCGCCCCTTTGGCCCCGGGGGGCACCTTTACGGCGCTGCGGTAGGTGGCTGCTCCGCCGGATTTGGAAATCGTCCGGGTGTTGATATTGGCGCTTGTATTTGGCGCCAGCATGACCACCGTCGCCCCCGTGTCCAGATCCTGTCCCCGACTGGCAAAGGTAACGCCGGTAAACTCGCAGCGGGCATTCTCCCCATGCAAAATGCTGCTGGGGTACAGGCACGACACATGGGAGCCGAAAGACCCCGACACCCATTCGATCAGGCCGTCCTTTTCCACCAGCGCCCGCTTGGTATTCAGGTTCATCATGTTGCGCGACCAGTTTTCAATGGTCGAATACCGCAGCCGCGCCCCCTCTTTTACATACAGTTCCACGCAGCCGGCGTGAAGATTCGTCACATTATAACGGGGAGCGCTGCAGCCTTCAATAAAGTGCAGGCTGGAATTCTTTTCGCAGATGATCAGCGTATGTTCAAACTGCCCCGCCCCCGCCGCATTCAGACGAAAATAGGACTGCAGCGGAATATCCACATGCACGCCTTCCGGCACGTACACAAAGGAACCACCGGACCAGACCGCCCCGTGCAACGCTGCGAACTTATGATCTTTTGGCGGCACAAGCTTCATAAAATACTCTTTTACAATATCTTCGTATTCGTGTACCGCCGTCTCAAAGTCCGTATAGATGACCCCCTGGTCGCTCAGTTTTTTCTGCACCCGGTGATACACCACTTCCGAATCGTACTGCGCCCCTACCCCCGACAGGGAGGTTCGTTCCGCTTCCGGAATCCCCAGACGATCGAAAGTGGCTTTGATTTCTTCCGGCACTTCCTGCCAGTTCCCCGCCATCTTCCCGCCAGGACGGACATACGTGACGATGTCGTCCATATTTAATTCGGAAATATCCGGTCCCCAGACCGGCAATGGAATCTGATAATACTTCTCCAGCGATTGCAGCCGGAAATCCAGCATCCACGCCGGATCCTTTTTCTGCCGGGAAATATCCCGGATGATGTCCTCTGTCAGTCCCCGCTCCGTTTTATACACGGAATGGTCTTCGTTGCGGATATCGTACAGGGTGCGTTCGATATCTTCCACAAACGTCTTTTGCTGTTCCATACTCTTAGCCTCGTGCCTGCCCGTTACAAGCTTAACCATTTTAAAACTTCATATGTCTATATTACAGGCAACGCATCACACCGTTGTTTCTTTTATATGTCCAAACCCGTCCCGGTTGATCTGATCCACCAGTTCCGGCCCGCCTTCTTCCACGATCCGGCCCTGCATCAGCACATGGACCCGGTCTACCTTCAGTTTATCCAGAATGCGGGCGTTATGCGTAATGATCAGGCATGCATTGTCTCCGTTTTGGAATTTGCTGACGCCCCGGGACACGATCTGCACCGCGTCCACATCCAGGCCGGAATCCGTTTCATCCAGCAGCGCCAGTTTCGGCCGCAGCATCAACAGCTGCAGTATCTCATTGCGCTTCTTCTCCCCGCCGGAAAATCCTACATTTAAATAGCGCTCGCTATAGGACGAGTCGATCTGCAAATCTTCCATCATTTCCTTCAGTTCTTTACGGAACCCAAAAATCCGTTCCCGTTTACCGGTTATCGCCTGTCTCGCCGTGCGCAGCATGTTTTCCACAGTAATCCCCGGAATTTCTTCCGGCGTCTGGAAAGACAAAAAGATACCGGCCCGGGCCCGTTCAAAGGTCTTTAACGCGGTAATATCCTTTCCTTCAAACGTCAGGCTGCCTTCCGTCACCTGATAGCCCGGATGTCCCATAATCACGTTCATCAGGGTAGACTTTCCCGAGCCGTTGGGACCTAAGATGACATGTACTTCCCCTTTTTGAATGGTAAGATCTATACCTTTTAAAATTTCCCTGTCTGCAGCCCCGGCATGCAAGTCATGTATCTCTAACAGCGTTTCTGCCATAATCAATGCTCCTTGTTTCTCTGAATTTCGTATTTTTGATTGTATCATTCATTTCATAGTATGTCAATGGGAATAATGTGATTAACTCGGTCATAAGCGCTTCCTCACAAATACGGAAGCATTGATTATCATTCTGCTTTCACAATCTTCCCGCCGCCGATGACACAGCGGTCTTCATCATAAAACACGGCCGACTGTCCCGGCGCGGCCGCCCGTACCGGTTCGTCAAAGATAATTCGGAGCATATCCTCGCCTTCCATTTTCAGCCAGGCGTCTTCTCCCTTGTGATGATACCGTATCTTCACATTGGCCCGCAGTGGGTTTCCGGCTTCTATCCCCGCAACGCTCATAAAATTCACCGCATTGCAAAGGATTTCCTTACTGTACAGAGATTGTTCATCGCCTATCACGATTTCATTATGCGCAGCGTTTATGCTCTTAACATAGGCAGGATACCCCATCGCAAGCCCCAGCCCTTTGCGCTGCCCTACCGTATAATGAATGATCCCCCTGTGCCGTCCGACGATGTTTCCGTTCACATCGACAAAACAGCCTTCCGGCGGAAGTTGTGCGTCCGTTTCTTCTTCAATGTAGTCTGCATACCCGCCCCCAGTCACAAAGCATATCTCCTGGGAGTCCTTTTTATGGGCTACCGGCAAACCGGTTTTTTCTGCAATATGGCGGACTTCCTTTTTGCTTAGTTTACCCAGCGGCATGATGGTACGCGAAAGTTGCTCCTGGGTCAGCCGGTACAGCATGTAGGTCTGATCCTTTTCGGCAAAGGAAGACTGCTGTACCGTATACCGCCCGTTCGGCAGACGGACTAAAGAGGCGTAATGTCCCGTAGCGATATAATCCGCCCGCAGCCTTGCCGCAGCCAACAGCATCTGCTCCCATTTGACATCGCGGTTACAGTCTACGCAGGGATTCGGCGTCAGACCATGTAAGTAATCTTCGACAAAGGGATCGATCACCTTTTCCCGGAAACAGGAAATGCAATTTACCGCATAATACGGAATATCCAGTTTCTGTGCCACAAGCATGGCATCGCTGATCTCACAGCAGCGGCTTTCCTGCCCGTCCGCACCGGACCAGGTGCGCAGTGTGATTCCGGTAACAGCAAAGCCGGCGGCTTTCAGCAGGTAAGCAGTTACCGCGCTGTCAACACCGCCGGACATCCCGACAATTACTTTTCGCATGATTATCTAATCCTCTGTTTCGTTTACCTGCAGCCTTTAAGGAGCAGCTGTTTCTGAGTTTTCCAATCAACAGGAGATGGCTTTCTGTATCCGTTCCAGCGCTTCTCGAAGCACGCTGCGGGGGCAGGCTGCATTGACGCGCTGGAAACCTTTGCCTGCCGCGCCGAAGATAGCGCCGTTGTCCAGCCAGAGGCCGGCCTTATTTACAATGAGTTCTTCCAGTTCGGTATTGGTAAGTCCCAGTCCGCGGCAATCCAGCCACAGAAGGTACGTTCCCTCCGGTTCGATCAGGCTGATCTGCGGAATATGCTGCTGCAAAAACGCCCTGGTAAAGTTTATGTTCTCACGCAGATACTGTTTTACCTCCTTCAGCCAAGGATGCCCATACTGATACGCCGCTTCACAAGCAACCAGCCCCAGCGTGTTCAGCTGGCTGTAACCCGACGCGTTGATTTCATGCCTGACCTTTCTGCGAAGTTCATAGTTGGGAATAAAAATGTTGGAAACCTGCAGCCCCGCCAAATTAAAAGTCTTGCTGGGTGCGGTACAAATTACTGTTTTCTGCGCGAATGTTTCGCCCAATGTAGCATACGGGATATGCAGCCGTTCCGTCCAGACGAAATCTTCATGAATTTCGTCTGCCACCACAATCACATTATGTTTATGGCAGATACCGGCAACCGTTTCCAGTTCTTCCCGGGTCCAGACCCTTCCTGCCGGATTGTGGGGACTGCACATCAGGAACAGTTTCACCTGATTCGCTATGATTTTCTGTTCAAAATCCGTAAAGTCAATTTCATAGTGCCCGTCCTTCAGGACCAGATCGCTGCTCACCCTGCGGCGGCCGTTATCCAGAATCACTTCGCTGAACGGATAATACACCGGCTGCTGGATCAGCACGGCATCGCCTGGATCCGTAAGCGCTTTGACCGCCATGGCCAGCGCAAACACCACGCCCGGCGTCTGCAAAAGCCAGTCCTTTTGTATCTGCCAGTGATGCTGTTCCCGGAACCACTTCTCCAATACATGATAGAACCGCACCGGATCCGGTTCGCTGTAACCGAAAATACCGTGGGCCGTCCGTTTTTGTATCGCCTCTATGACAGGCTGGGCAACGGGAAAATCCATATCCGCCACCCAGAGCGGCAAAATATCCTCCGGATACCCGCGCCGAACCGCAGCATCGAATTTCAGGCAATCGGTATTGCGGCGATCAATGATGTTATCCAAATTCATTGAAAGAGCCCTCCCTGTTTCTGCTGTTCGATAAGTCAGCCTGCCTTCATAATCAAAGCGCATATGCAGAACGGGTAACTTAACTTTTTATGCAAAACAATCTGCTGCATTATTTACGCTTCCTGCGCAGCGGCGGCAAAGGCCTGTTCCAGATCCGCAATGATGTCTTCCGGCGCCTCCAGCCTACAGACAGGCGCAGCAGCCGCTCATTGATGCCTTTTGCCAGCGCTTCCTCACGGGGTACATCGGAATGGGTCTGTAGCAGCGGATAGGTCAGCAGGGATTCCGTTCCGCCCAGACTTTCCGCAAACAGAACCAGCTTCAGTTTTGAGAGTACGCTGCGGGCAAACGCTTCTGACTCTGCTTCAAAGGAAATCATGCCGCCGAAGCCGCTTACCTGTTTTACATTTGCAGCATAACGGGGTGAATCCTCCAATCCCGGATAAAACACCTCTCTGACCTGCGGCTGCTGCTTCAGCCATTTGGCAATCCGCAATGCCGAGGCTGCATGCCGTTCCATCCGTAGCGGCAGCGTTTTCAGCCCACGCAACAGCAGCCAGCTGTCAAAAGGAGAAAGTACCGCGCCGATGGTATTCTGCAGAAATTTAATCTTTGCCGTATCTTCTTCCTCTTTTGTCACCAGAATTCCCGCCAGCAGATCGTTGTGGCCACCCAGATACTTTGTACCGCTGTGAAGGACGATATCCGCGCCAAGCAGCAGCGGTTTCTGGAAATACGGGGTCAGAAATGTGTTATCCACAATCACTTTCAGGTTTTTGGCATACGCCCATTCGCTGATTGCGCGGAGATCCGTAATCTGCATGGTAGGATTGGACGGCGTTTCAATATATATGGCTTTTGTGGCAGGCCTGTACGCTTTTTCCACAGCCTCCAGATTGCCGGTATCCACTTCCGTATAGGTCAGTCCGTTTTTCCGGGATACTGTATTGAAAAGACGAATCGAGCCGCCGTATAAGTCGGCCGTAACGATAACATGATCCCCCGGTTGGAACAGTTCCAGCAGGCAGGCCAGTGCCGCCATACCGGACGCAAACGCAAAGCCGTTCGTACCGCCCTCCAATGCTGCCAGGCATCGTTCCACACTTTCCCGCGTAGGGTTCTGCGTGCGGATGTAATCATACCCGGTGCTCTGCTGTACACCGGGATGGGCATAGGCTGTTGATGTATAAATCGGAGCGCTGACGCTCCCCGTACAGTCTGGTTTGTAACCGCTGTGAATACATAACGTTGAAAAATCCATAAGTAGCCTCCTTAAAATGCCAGTCCGGCAGATTTCCTGTAATGCCTCTGTTCTCTAAATGGCTGCAACGGTCTCTGACTTACCCCGTTAGTGATTACGCGCCCGTTTCGCAAAGTAGTTACCCAGCGTCTGTACCGACTGGACAATCACTACCAAAATAACTATTGTGGCAAGCATTACAGGCACATCCATCCGCTCATACCCATACGTCAGCGCCATATCGCCAATTCCGCCTGCGCCGATAGTTCCTGCCTGAGCCGTAGCCGAAATCAGGGAAATTGTTCCAATGGTTATGGACAGTATCATGGAACTTTTGGCTTCCGGCAGGATAAAATACCAGATAATCTGGAAATAATTGGCGCCCATAGCTTTGGCTGCCCGGATAATACCCTTGTCAACACCCAGCAGGGAATTCTCAAACAACCGGGCCAGATACGGAACGATAAAGCAGACCAACGGAACTAAGGCTGCCGTTGCCCCGATACGTGTCCCGACGATCATCTTGGTAAACGGAAAAATAAAGGTCATCAGAATAATAAACGGAAGACTTCTGATCAGGCTGATCACAGAGTTCAAACCGTAAAAAACATACCGGTTTTCCCAAAGCCCGCCGTCATTCGTCAGAACCAGCGCAAAGGCAAGAATAACAGCCAGAATCGCGCCAATGAAGAGAGAGATGCTGACCATAAAAAAGGTGGTCTTCATCGCTTCGATGATATCGCCCCAGGGCAGGATATTAAAAACCATACTGACATTTCACCTCCTCGCATTGCACACCGCAGTCACGTACATATTCCTCAACTTCTGCAATCTGTTCCGGCGACCCTGAAATCTGCAGTATCAGAATACCAAGGGTCTGTTCATCAAGCTCCGTAACAGTTGCATGAAGTATGCGCGTTTTCAGCATAAATTTCGTATTAATCTGATAAATCAAATCTCCTAATGCATTGCTTCCGGTAAATTTCAGACGAAGAATCTCATAATTCTCTTTCGATTCCATTCGTATCTGCCTGCAGACAGAAGGCGTAATGACGTCCGGCACTACAGTCCTGACGAAATCCCTTGTAATTTCCTGCTGCGGATTGCTGAAGACCTGAAAGACCTCTCCTTCTTCAATGACTTTTCCGGACTGCATGACTGCCACTTTATTGCATATTTTCTGTACCGCCCGTATCTGATGTGTCACCATGACAATCGTGATACCCATCTCTTTATTGATACGTTTCAGCAAATCCAGTATAGATTCCATCGTGTCCGGATCAAGAGCGCTGGTCGCCTCGTCGCTTAACAAAATGGAAGGATTCGTTACCAGCGCCCGGGCAATTCCAACCCGTTGCTTCTGTCCCCCGGAAAGCTGGTCAGGGAACTGCTCCGCTTTATCCGTCAGACCGACAAACTGCAGCAGTTTATCGACTCTTTCCCGGATAACCGCTTTATCCTCGCCTGCGATAATCAGCGGCAGGGATATATTATGCCGGACGGTTCTGGAGTTCAGCAAATTGAACTCCTGAAATATCATTCCTATTGTCCGCCGAATTTTCTGCAACCCGCTAAAGCTCATCCCGCAGATATTATTTCCGTTTACCAGCACAGTGCCTTCCGAAGGATACTCCAGGCCGTTGATCATGCTTAGCAGCGTGGATTTCCCTGCACCGCTCAACCCGATGATGCCATAGATTTCCCCATCCATGATTTTCAGGTTAACATGCTCAAGCGCCTGTACCTCTCCGTTTTTTCCCTGATACACTTTGCTGATATTCTGAAATTCAATCATCAGCGATCTCTCCCCTGCGTTTTATTCTCACAGGCATTTGGGGAAACATAACCCGTTGCACCTGCGACCTGTGTGATTATTCCGGCAACATTTCCTCACCCGACAGCGCTAACATAAATACACGCAATTCCCGGAATGCCTTACCTCCCCATAATCCGCCGCCCATAACCTGTCCTCCCGGACGGGCGCAGGCGACATGGATATGAATGAACAACGGGCTTTCCCTGTCAGGATAAACGTCCCTCAGTTGAGGATCCATCCGTTCCTTGCTCATAATCTCCCCGGTAAAGGTCAGTATTTCAGCTGCACCGTAACAGGGCGTTGTCACGATTTTTAACGGTAATTCGTTCCTGACAGGCGTAGCCAACTGCAGATCTTGCACCGAACCTATCGCGTTCGTCACCACAACGGAATTCCACCGCCTGGCAATGATAAATGCCTCTATGGTCTGTAAAATGTCTTCACCGGTTTTTACCGTAACCTCTGCGAATGAAATCACGTTCCTTACCTCACTGCATATTTTTCAAAGATCCCCAGTTCTGTCATCACCTTTTCCAGTCGTTTCAATCCTTCACCGTCGTAATCCTGATACGGACGGCGTACATATCCGCCAGGCAGCCCCAGAAGATTCAATGCCGCCTTGATCACAACCGGATTGGAAACTTCGTACAGCTCCTGTAACAGCGGGAAATATTTGAAGTACAGTTCCCGTCCCTCGTTGACGATCTCAATACTGGTCCAAGGGCGCGAATATCGGGCGGCTTCTTCCGGGATAATATTCCCACCTATATTGGCAAACCCGGTTCCGCCAACCGCAAGGGTCGGCAGTGCGATTGCATACCAGGGAGAATCGCAGCACATAATTTTCACCTTGCCCTTTGTCAGCCGCTGTACTTGTACCAGCTGGTACACGCTGTCGGTCGCTTCCTTGTCCACCACAAAGTTCGCATGACGGTCCGACAGCCGTTTGATCGTTTCCGGTTCAACCCGCACGCCAAGCCGAGCCGGATTGTTGTAGATTCCGCAGGGCAGCGACGTGGCTCCCATCACTGTATCCAAATGCAGGAACGCATCTTCCTGAGGGATCAGCACATACGGCGGAATCGTAAAAATCACACCATCCGCGCCCTGCTCTTCCGCAAACTTTGCGATCTCAATTTCTCCTTCTGTGGTATTGGAAGCCGCACTGAAGAATACCGGGATACGCTGTTTTACTATACTGACAGTCTGGCGGATGATTTCTTTCTTTTCCTCTGCCGTCAGCAGACTGACTTCCGCTGCAGAACCTAATACAAACAACTGGCTTGTACCATATTTGATCTGACGGTCAATCAGGGTTTTAAAACCGTCATAATCAATTGCTCCTTTTTTATCAAAGGGTATGGGCATTGCCACCCAGGAACCCGAAAGATTGATAGCCATGTTCTCACTTCTTTCTTTTGCTATTCATCCTGTTATTGCATGTACTTCGGCAGAATCCAGAACGTTCCGTTCTTTTTTGTGAATTCTTTAAATTCCGGCGATTTATACGCAGCAATAATATCTTTTACCCAGGAAGTGTCTTTATTCTTTTCAGCTACACACAGGGCAATACGCATGGAGTCTTTCATGCTGTCGGAACTTTCGGCGAACAGCACCGTGTTGAAATCAAGTTTTGCATTATATGCATCGGATCCGCGCAGGATGATAAACGCTACATCCGTTTTGATTGCATTGATGGACGGGCCTTTCATCTCCTGGAATTTCAGGTTTTTAGGATTGGATACAATATCTTTACCCGTTACATGATCCTTGTCTTTTTTCTCATCCAGCTTGATCCAGCCAAGCCGTTCCAGCAACTGATAGGAACGGGCCAGATTGGACGCGTCATTGGGGATTGCGATAACGTCACCGTCTGCAATCTGTTTAAGGTCTGTCTTTTTACCGGCGTAAATCCCGGTCGGAACTGTCGGCAAGGGCAATACCGCTACTAAATGCGTCCCTTTGCTTTTGTTTACCGCTTTGATCCATGCATCATGCGCGTCTACATGGAAATCAATATTCCCTTCGTCCAGCGCAATTTCCCGTTGGATCGAGTCTTTGATCTTTACAGGGGTCAGCTTATAGCCTTTCTTTTCAAGCAGCGGCTTTACCCCCGCCTCGAACAAATCGGACGTAGCCGTTGGCATCACCCGGTATTTCAATTCCTGTTTCTGTACCGGAGCGCTGGCTGCCGGTTTCTTTTCCTCACTGCCGCAGCCGATCGTTGAAAGCATTATAATACTTAATAAAATGGTTATCGCTTTTTTAGTAATGTTCATGATGTTCCCCTCACTTTTCAAATTTTAAAATTGACTGGTACCCCAGTTAACAACTTTCAACATTTTTCAATTTTTCCAAAGCCTCTCGTACCAACCGAGCCCCAAACTGCACTGCAGGCTCCAACGCATCCGGATCGGCTCTGAATGCCGGGTTATGCATCATAGGGCCAATCCCTGTGCCAATTTGTATAAATGCCCCCGGTATTTTTTGCTGGTAAAAAGCAAAATCTTCTCCGGAAAGAGAATCCGGCGCTGAAACAAATGGCATTCCCAGTTTACGGGCAACCTGTTCCACCAGAGATACCCATTCTGGTGTGTTGTTCGTAGCAGGCGATCCGTCTGTAATATGGACATCGGCGCTCCCGCCGAACGATTCCGCAATGCTGCGGGCCAGGCTTCCAAGTCTTTCTTTTGCCATCTTCCGGTCTTCCGGATAGAGGGAGCGAATCGTGCCTTCCGCAACCCCTTTCTCCGGAATGATATTTTTGGCTGTTCCTGCTTCAATATGGGATATTCCCACCAGCAGGGGATGGAACGGATTCACGTTACGGCTCACAATCGTCTGCGCTGCCTGTACAAAATTTCCAATCATGATAACCGGATCCGCCGCTGTATGCGGACGACAGGCATGCGCTCCCCTGCCAAGAAAGTCTATGCGAAATTCATCCACTGCCCCATTCATAAATCCGGGTCGGGAGATAACCGTTCCGACAGGATATGCGGCGCAGCAATGCAGTCCATAAATCACCTGCACTTCGTCTAAAATTCCGGTTTCAAGAATCTTCCTGGTGCCGCCGAGAGTTTCCTCTGCCGGTTGAAAGATCAGCTTCACCGTACCGGGAAGCGAATCTTCAATTTGCAGAGCCATTGCAATTCCCAACAGCGCCGCAGCATGGAAGTCGTGCCCGCAGGCATGCATCCTGCCCGGATATTCTGACGAATAATCCAATCCGCTTTCTTCCTGCATGGGCAGCGCGTCAATATCGCACCGGAACGCGATAACCGGATTACCTTGTCCAACGTAGGCAACCAGCCCGGTTGATAAAGGAAGCGGATAGACCGGAATATTATGGGCTGCCAGAGCCTTTTTCAAATACTCCGTTGTACCGAATTCTTCCCCGGACAATTCCGGATGTCTGTGCAGCCAGTAGAAATGACCTTTTACCTCTTCAACAAATTCTTTATGTTCCATACACTTATTCCGCCGGTACAATCGTTCCCTTAAAGGTATCTGCTATATATTTGCGGACGCCCTCGGAGTGGAAGAGTTGCGCTATCTTCAAATACGTGGCGTTCTCTTTATCCTTGCCTTTTACGGCCAGGATCATAACCGCCAGCGGCTCGTCCTTCGTCTCCCAGAAGAGCCCCTGTTTCTTCACATCAAGACCGCCGCTCATCACATAATTCATGGTAATCACGGAAACGTCTACATCCTGCAGACTGCGAGGCAGCTGCGCCGCTTCCAGTTCCTTAAACTGGAATTTCTTAGGATTATCTACAACATCTTTGGCTGTTGCTTTAAACACGACGCCTTCTTTTAATTTGATCAGTCCGGCCTTTTCCAGCAATACCAGCCCTCTTCCGCCGTTGGTCGGATCATTGGGAATCGCAATGATCGCATTTTCCGGCAGGTTCTTCAGATCTTTATGCTTATCGCTGTAAATGCCCATGCGCATAAGGATCGTTCTTCCGATAGCCACCAGATCCGATTTGTTCTGCTTGTTGAAATTCTCCATAAACGGTTTATGCTGATAGCTAACCAGATCAATCTCACCATCAGCCAAAGCCTTATCCGGCGTAATGTAATCAGAAAACTCAATGACCTTGATATTCAGCCCCTGTTTTGTCCCCTCTTTAGCCACTGCCTCTACGACCTGTGCGTGGGGACCTGCCGTAGCGCCAATCTTGATTTCTTTCGCGGCTGACTTTTCTGCTTTTTTCGTATCACCGCCGCAGCCCGCCAGCGAAAAAGACAATACCAATATACTGATGAGCAACACGAGTTTTTTCATAAACATCCCTCCACCTTTTCATCTGTGTACCTTCCATTCACACAAAACCACAAATCCTATAGCTGGAGGCAGCACCCATAATTGAACCGGGGATAAAGATTTTGCAGACCTCTGCCTTACCACTTGGCTATGCCGCCGCGCACTACGAAATTTTGTGATTCTGATTTTAGCACTTATTCCATAGTATGTCAATAGGAATTATATGAATTAATTTTGAGTTCGCCATAAAATAAAAGCATATTGACAGATTCCCTATATCTGTTAGAATTTCTATAGTATTCATATTAATTCTATATGATTACTATATCTGTTTCGGTAAAGGAGAGAAACAAGATCATGGATTCAACCGCACCTGCTAAAAAGCTATTAGCGCTTAAAGCGTATCTTATTAATCTAAACAGTGTTGCCATCGCTTTTTCCTCAGGCGTTGACTCAACCTTTCTGTTAAAGGTAGCCCACGATGTGCTGGGAGATCAGATCGTTGCTGTCACGGCCCGTTCCTGTTCTTTTCCTGTCAGGGAACTGAAGGAAGCGGAAGAATTCTGCCGAAAGGAAGGCATCCGCCATATCATTGTTGACAGCGAAGAACTGGATATCGAAGGGTTTCGCCATAATCCCAGGAATCGCTGTTATCTGTGCAAGCATGAGCTGTTTACAAAGATCATCGCCATCGCTCAGGAAAATCATCTTGCCTACGTAGCCGAGGGTTCCAATATGGACGATAACGGAGATTACCGCCCCGGGTTAAAGGCAGTGGCAGAGCTTCATGTGGTCAGCCCGCTGCGGTATGTTGGGCTATACAAAGAAGAAATCCGGCAGCTTTCCAAAGAGCTGGGGCTGGCGACCTGGAACAAGCAGTCTTTCGCCTGCCTGTCCAGCCGCTTTGTCTACGGAGAAGAAATTTCCCGTGAAAAGCTGTCCATGGTCGATAAAGCCGAACAGTTTTTACTGGATATGGGCTTTACCCAGCTGCGTGTACGGATTCACGGGACCATAGCCCGTATCGAAGTCGGGCAGGATGAAATCCTTCGGCTGACTGCGCCTGAAATACGCCGACAGGTTTCCGAAGCCCTGCACGGGCTTGGATTTTCCTATGTAACCCTTGATATGGACGGGTATCAGACCGGCAGCATGAACCGGACACTGAAGAAATAGAAAATGGAAACAATAAACTCCTCCGCAATTGCGAAGGAGTTTATTGTTTCATTCAAACCGAATAAGGTTTTTACTTCTTTTTTAAAGAAAAAAACTGTACCGCACCGGCCGCTTGGCCGCTTAAACGGTACAGTTTATCTTTATATAATTTGGAGGCGGCGCCTGGATTTGAACACAGGGAATGATAGTCTTGCGGACTATCGCCTTAAACGCTTGGCTACGCCGCCTTAATACATGTAAGATAAAGGGTTTTGCCGATATCTTACAGCTGTTGCTAACATCGCTTCCAACGTCAGTTTTCGCTTTTCTCTTCTTACAGAAGCGGAAATCATTCTATCATTTACGCATACCTTTTATTCCGTAAACAACGGGGTGGAATAATACCGGTCACCGCTGTCCGGAAGCAAAGCTACAATAACCTTGCCCTTGTTCTCCGGGCGTTTTGCCAGTTCAATGGCTCCATGCAGCGCCGCGCCGGAGGAAATACCTACGGAGATGCCTTCTTTTTTCGCCAGCAGTTTTGCCGCTGCAAAGGCGTCCGCGCTTTCCGCTTTAAATACTTCGTCGTAAAGTTTGGTGTTCAGTACGTCCGGCACAAATCCGGCGCCGATGCCTTGGATCTTATGAGCGCCTGCCCTGCCTTCGGATAATACGGGGGAATCGGCCGGTTCCAGCGCCACAACTTTCACATTGGGGTTCTGTTCTTTCAGATACTCGCCGGTTCCCGTTACGGTGCCGCCGGTACCTACGCCCGCGATAAAGATATCAACTTTGCCGTCGGTATCGTTCCAAATCTCCGGGCCGGTCGTGGCTTTATGGATGGCTGGGTTGGCCGGATTTACAAACTGGCCGGGAATAAAGCTGTTGGGGATTTCCTTCGCCAGCTCATCTGCTTTGGCGATGGCGCCCTTCATGCCCTTCGCGCCTTCCGTCAGCACGATCTCCGCGCCGTAGGCTTTCAGGATATTGCGGCGTTCCACGCTCATGGTCTCCGGCATGGTGAGGATGATACGGTACCCTTTGGCCGCCGCGATAGCAGCCAGACCGATGCCGGTGTTACCGGAGGTAGGTTCGATGATGACCGCGCCCGGTTTCAGCTGTCCTTTCGCTTCCGCATCTTCGATCATCGCCTTGGCAATACGGTCCTTTACGCTGCCTGCCGGGTTAAAATATTCCAGCTTCACCAGGATTGTAGCTTCCAGACCTAACTCTTTTTCAATATTGACAACCTCTACCAACGGCGTATTGCCGATTAATCCCAGTGTCCCTTTGAAAATCTTTGCCATAACTTTTCCCTTCTTTTCTATTCTAAATTCAGAAGTTTCCTACGGAAGCGCCGGTAAACGAATCCGTGCTCTTTTCTTCTCAGACATAGTTATATCACTTATTTCATACTATGTCAATATGAATTTAGGGAAATTCTTACAACGTTTTAAATAACTCCTGCCGCAACGCGGCAATACCTTTGATGTCTTCCGGCGTTGTCCGGCAGCATCCACCGATCAGGCGCGCCCCAGCTTCATACCAGCTTTGCACGCAAGCCGAAAAAGGCTGTGACTTACCCTTCCATTCTTTATCCGCCGCGTCGTAGTTTTCTCCCAAATTGGGATATACCGCTACCGGTTTTTCCGTATGGGCTCTGATTTCCCGGATCAGGTCTGCCACAAATTCCGGCGCCGTACAGTTCACACCGATGGCCGCCACCTGGGATTCCTTGTCCAGAAAACGGGCGCAGTCGGCTATTTTATCGCCTCCGCAGGTATAACGGGCATCTTTACAGGTAAAGGTTATCCAAGCCTGCGCCCCGGGATGCTTTTTAAGGGCGTCCAGAATCGCTTCCGCTTCCCGGAACAAGGGCAGCGTCTCGCAGGCCAGAATGTCGGGTTTGGCTTCCAGGAGCAGCGCCAGCCGTTCCGCATGAAAGTCCGCCAGTTCATGACGATCTGCCGAATAGGCCCCCGTGTACTCGGAACCGTCGGCCAGATACGCGCCGTAGGGTCCTACCGACGCCGCAGCCAGCGGATACGGACGCCTTTCAAGCAGACCGGAAGTGTTGCTGTGACGTTGCCGGTTTTCCCAAAACTCTTCTCTTGCTTCCTGCACCAGACGTACGGAAAGCCGGATCAGTTCTGCGGCCTGGCTGCGGGTAAAACCTTTGGCCTCAAAACCTTCCACCGTCGCCTGATAACTGGCGCTGGTGCAAACATCTGCCCCTGCCTCAAAATAATCGCGGTGTACAGCTTTCACAAGCTCCGGCTTTGCAAACAGCGCCTTTGCTGCCCAGAGGTCATCCCTGGTGTCGAAGCCGCGCCGGGCGATCTCCGTGCCAAAAGCACCGTCCAGCACAACCAACGGATATTCATGTAAGATACTCTTTATAGAAGCCATCGGATCCCCCTCATTCAGCCAGCAGTTCTTTCGAAGGCACTTTGCCGAACCACTTTTGATACAATTTCGTAAACTCGCCGTTTTTTTTGATCTTTTGCAGGCCGTTGTTAATTCTCCCTAACAGTTCCGTATTTCCCTTTTTTACCGCGATGCCCAAATCTTCCCGGGTCAGAGCCAGTTCCACGGTTTTAACATCGTTCTTCCCCGATGTGTTGACATAATATTCATTGGTAGGAATATCGTTAATGACTGCGTCCACGCCGCTGTTCTTCAATTCCAGGAATGCTTCGTTCAGCTGATTGAACACTTTCAGTTTCGCACCGGGAATCTTACGCGCTGCTTCTTCCCCGGTGGAACCGATGGACACCCCCAGCCGCTTCCCTTCCAGATCTTTTTCGGTCTTAATGGAATTGTTATCCTTCTTCACCACCACGCCCAGACCGGCGATGTAATACCGTTTGGAAAAGTCCACACTTTTAGCCCGGTCTTCATTGATGGTAATGTCGTTGATGGCCACATCGATATTGCCTGCCTGCAGCGCGGGGATCAGCCCGTCAAAAGGAATATTGTGGATCGTCACGTTGAAACCTTCCGCTGCGCCGATTGCTTTGATCACGTCCACATCAAAGCCCACGTACTCTTTCGATGTTACATCCTGGGAGCTAAAAGGCGGATACGCCGCGTCCATTCCCACTTTCAGCGTCTGCGCAGCCTTCTGTTTCTCCGCAGGCTTCTGTTCCTGTTTCTTTTCCCCACCGCAGCCTGCCAGCAGCAGCAACGCTATGCTTAACAGTATCGCAATCGTCAGTTTTGCAATTTTCATAAACACTTACCTTCTTTCCAGTTTTCATTTTACAGAAACGTAGAAACCCTGTGGCAGCGCCACGTGATTACCGTGACGCTGCGCAGGATAATTTTGTAATAAAATACCGGTATTATTATATCGTTTTCACTTTATCGCTGCAAACCCGTTTTCCAGGTCCGCGATGATGTCGTCAATGTGCTCTGTGCCGATAGACAGGCGGATGGTGCTGGACGAAATCCCCTGGTCTTTCAGTTCCGCTTCCGTCAGCTGGGAATGGGTAGTAGAAGCCGGATGGATCACCAGGCTCTTCACGTCCGCCACGTTGGCCAGCAGGGAGAATATCTTCAGGTTGTCGATAAACTTCCAGGCCGCTTCCTGGCCGCCTTTGATTTCAAAGGTGAAGATGGAGGCGCCGCCGTTGGGGAAGTACTTCTCGTACAGCGCATGATCCGGATGTTCCGGCAAAGACGGATGGCTTACGCTTTCCACCAGCGGGTGCCTGCTCAGGTATTCCACCACCCTCTTCGTGTTTTCCGCGTGGCGGTCCAGCCGCAGGGACAGGGTTTCCACCCCCTGCAATAACAGGAACGCGTTGAAGGGCGAGATGCAGGCGCCGGTGTCCCGCAACAGGATGGCGCGGATATAGGTTACGAAAGCAGCGGGACCGACCGCGTCATAGAAGGACACACCATGATAACTGGGGTTCGGATCTGCGATGTTGGGGAACTTGCCGCTCTTCTTCCAGTCAAACTTCCCGCCGTCCACGATAATGCCGCCTAATGTGGTGCCGTGGCCGCCGATAAACTTTGTGGCGGAATGAATCACCACGTCCGCTCCGTGTTCGATAGGACGGATCAGATAAGGAGTGCCGAAAGTGTTGTCGATGACCAGTGGCAGACCGTGTTTATGGGCAATCTCTGCTACCGCATCGATGTCGGGGATGTCGCTGTTGGGATTGCCCAGAGTTTCCAGGTAAATGGCCCGGGTGTTTTCCTGGATGGCGTTTTCTATCTCGTTCAGGTTATGGGCATCCACAAAGCTTGTATTGATGCCGTAGGCGGGCAGCGTGTGTTCCAACAGGTTGAAGCTGCCGCCGTAGATGGTTTTCTGTGCAACAATGTGACCGCCGTTGGCTGCCAGCGCCTGCACCGCGTAAGTCACCGCCGCCGCGCCGGAGGCCAGGGCCAGCGCCGCGCTGCCGCCTTCCAGAGCCGCCAGCCGTTTTTCCAGCACGTCCTGGGTGGAATTGGTCAGACGTCCGTAAATGTTGCCGGCATCTTTCAGACCGAAGCGGTCCGCTGCGTGCTGACTGTTGTGGAATACATAGGAAGTGGTCTGGTAAATCGGCACCGCCCTGGAATCCGTTGCCGGATCTGCCTGTTCCTGTCCAACGTGTAACTGCAATGTTTCAAATTTATAGTTCGCCATGATATTCTCTCCTTTATTTAAATTCTTTATTTTTACCTGCAATGGAATCGCAGGAGTTAACCGGTTATTATTTATTTACTCGCATAACTGTTCACATTCATCTTGCTGAACTGCAAAACGTCCTTGTTTGTTCCGCTTTATTCCCTTTTCTTCAGCGTCAGCAGATCGTAAGGCGTTTCCTGATAAACCATGTTCAGCCAATTGCCGTAAAACAGGTGGGCATAGCTGCACCACTTGAACACCGGCTGTTCGGTACTGTCGTTGTCCGGATAGTAGTATTCCGGCAGGTCCGGGTCCATGCCCTTCTTCTTATCCCGGATGTACTCGGTGGCCAGGGTTTCCCGGTCGTATTCAAAGTGCCCCAGCACAAAGACCCGGCGCATGTCTTCCGTACAACAGATGTTGATTCCCCGTTCCAGGGAACGGGAAAGCACTTTCAGATCCGGCGTAGCGTCCACCGCCTGATGGTCGATGTCCGTGTGGCGGGACTGGGGAATAAAGTAACGGTCGTCGAAGCCCCGCAGCAGCGGATGATACTTCACCGTCAGCCCGTAGGGATAAATACCGGATAACTTGCGGGGCAGCACATGTTTCTGAATACCGTAATGATAGTACAGCACAGCCTGGGCGGCCCAGCAGAGGGACAGTACGGAAAACACGTGGCTTTGGGCCCACCGGATGTAATCCACCAATTCCTGCCAGTATTCCACCTCTACAAACTCGAAGCATTCCACCGGCGCCCCCGTGATGATAAAACCGTCATAATACCGGTCTTTGATGTCCGCAAATTCCAGATACGCTTTGTCCAGATAGGTATTGTCCGTGTGGGTCGTTTCCCGGGACACGGTACGGGCGAAGTCCACTTCGATCTGCAGGGGGCTGTTGCCCAGCAGCCGCAGCAATTGCAGCTCCGTGGGTTTCTTCAGGGGCATCAGGTTCAGGATCAGGATCTTCAGCGGGCGGATATCCTGGGTCACAGCCCGCTGCTCCGTAATGGCGATAATTCCTTCTTTTTGCAGGTTTTCCACTGCAGACAACTGGTTTGTAATTTTCACCGGCATATTGGTTCCTCCTTGCGGCTGTGATGTGGTTAGCCTTGTAACGCTGACAGGGGGCAGGTGTGTGTTGCCGTCCCTCGCGCTGCCCCTCTGGGCAACCTTGCGCACCGGAAACAGGCCTGAAACTAAAAAACGCTTTCGCCCCAATGGGACGAAAGCATCGTGTTACCACCCATATTTACCGGATGCTCACACATCCGGCCTCCTCGGGTACGCGGGATGTATCCTGTACCGCGAGCAGCAAATGTAAAAATTACAAAACCAGCTTCTCGGGTACGCGGGACTTCTCCTTGAATACCCCAGCACGGTAACGGGTGCGCCCGGACGGTCTCAATTACTTCGACCAGTCAGCTCCAAGGCCATCTTCGGCAAAGTTCCCTGCGCTTTCTTGCACCGGTATGAAAGCTCTCTGTGGCAGTTTCCTCTGCGTACTCTTCTCTTCACAGC
>NZ_DBMCWA010000003.1:0-23298 GCF_056977735.1 Succiniclasticum sp. | reverse complement strand
CAAATCATAGTATTTAACTTGTGATTAAAAATAGCAGAGATGCAGGCCATTGTCAAATAAAAATTCCGCATTTTTCTAAAATTATAGTTTTGCGTTAGAAATTGTGCAGAATGTTACACAATATCATATAAATCACTATGATTTAAAGGGATTTAACAGCTGCGTTACGGGAGAAGGAATCAGGCAATTACAAAAAGCGGCGATCATCGTGCATGTGAATGGATCGGAGTATTCTGAACAAGCTTGCGCAGACAGGATGCGCCGCACCTTCCGTATCCATTTTCCATTCTCGTAAATTTTATCAATAAATTATATATTCTTATTGATAATAAATTTTGTAAATGATAAAATATAGGTGGGAACAGGCGGGGCAAAGGGTTTGGCCGCTTATGTCCCGAATCCGACACCATTACAGTCATTTTTTATAGAACGATCCACCGTGAAGCAAAGCAATAGGAGGAGGTAATCATGGAAAAGCGCAGGATTACATACGACAATGAACTGGAAATCATGATTGAAGAGTATCTGGCGAACCCGCTGGAAGCGGAACTGGAACGCGTCATTGAAGGACTGGCAGAAGAAGAGATGGCTGAACGCAGGGCCAAAGTGCAGTCAGTACTGGATGGTCGTGAAAAATTTGAAATCCCCAGTGCCCAGATCCTGCATAACATTATGGAAGTGTGGCGCGCTTTCCGTCCTTCCGTTTACAAAAAACTGAAGCGCATGGAAATCATGCCACTGGAAGCGGAACGCCTGCTGCAGGAACAGGGGCGCATCAAATCCAAATTGCCCTACAATCGTGAAACAACCGACATGTTCACCCTGATTGGCAAAGATCAGGATCCGTTGAACGAATATCCGGAATAACATAATTATTGGCAACAAATCATTCCTTTACAAAAACCCCGGCATCCTTACGGATACCGGGGTTTTGGGCTTCCTGAGGCGGCAGGAAGCCCGCTATCACACAGCAGTTAAGGCGGTAACCGCTGTGAATAAGCCTTTGCACAATACGGATTCGCCAAAACCCGCAACTGCTTTTATAATTTTTGCAAAAATTCTTTTAGAAACAACCAGGGCATGCTATCAGTTGCCCACAATTCTTTCTTTGTCCGTCTTCAGTTTACGGAAAGGCTTTACAGCTTTCCGCTTTGCATATGCTTAATAGCCGCACGGTCCATGTCAAAGCAACGAATCAGTTCGGTAACGGCCTGACTGGGTGAAATCAATCCGTTCACGACCGAATGTTCTACCAGAGGGATACGGCCTTTAATCATCGGATCATTAAAGAACAGGTTATGGAGATGTTCGTCGATCATACCGCGCACCCAGGACAGAAGTTGTGCTTTACGGCGTTTCTGGAACACTCCGGATTCTTTCGTTTCTTTTTCAAACTTGCGCATAACGGCCCACAGCTCAGGCAGTCCGTCATGGGTCAGTGCGGAACATTTATAGGCATGGGTCTTCCATCCTTCCGTCGCCGGACGGATAAACTCCACCATACGTTCATATTCGCCCTGGGTCACAGTTGCCCGTGCCAGATTCTCACCGTCAGCTTTGTTGACTACAATCGCATCGGCCAGTTCCATAATGCCTTTCTTAATACCCTGCAGATCGTCGCCTGCACCGGTAAGTACAACCAGCATAAAGAAATCAACCATATTGCGCACGGTAGTCTCCGACTGGCCTACGCCTACGGTTTCAACCAAAATCACATCATACCCTGCTGCTTCGCAGAGCATCATTGTCTCGCGGCTCTTGCGGGCCACGCCGCCCAATGTACCGCCGGAAGGGGTAGGACGGATAAAACAGTTCGGTTCCCGTGACAGGTTCTGCATACGGGTCTTATCGCCCAGAATGGAACCGCCGGTCAGCGGACTGGTAGGATCTACTGCCAGTACGGCTACTTTATAACCCATACTGCACAGCAACTGGCCAAAGGCCTCAATAAACGTACTCTTGCCTGCGCCGGGCACACCGGTAATTCCGATGCGCAGCGCCTTGCCTGTTTTTGGCAGCAGCCCCTGCAATACACGCTGGGCTTTATCAAAATCTTTGGGAGCATTACTTTCAATCAGAGTAATCGCTTTGGATAACATCACGCGATTGCCTTCGCCTACACCCTTTACAATCTCGTCAAGAGTGGGTTTCCTGCGCAACGGAACCCTGCGGACTGCATTGGGATCATAGACTTTTTCTTCTGAGTTGGCGTTAACTTTCGTATCGATGCCACCCATTACGGAACAGGCAAAGTTTTCATTTGCATCCTCAGGCACCCAACTGGGATGTAAATCAGATTTTGGAATTTCAGGCATGATTATCATCTCAACTTTCTTCATATATTATGGTACGGTGCGCGTCGCACTGCGATGACCGCACGCGTTCTTCGGACTGTCCCATATACATGAAATAAATGGGCCGTCTGCCCCCGTTACCACAACAGGGGCAGACAGGCACCATAATTCTTACACTTGAAACCAGCCGGACAACAACCGTTCAGGCTGTTTTCCTTCCGATTCCGTTATTCCTGAGCAGCTTCCTCTTTGGCACGGTCTACCAGCATCTGCAGCAATTTGATACAGCACTTCGGAATGTTGGTACCAGGCCCGAAGATGGCAGCTGCGCCATGATCGTACAGATAATCGTAATCCTGTGCGGGGATAACGCCGCCGATAGTTACCAGAATATCTTCACGGCCGCGTTTGGCAAGTTCTTCCACCAGAGCCGGCAGCAAGGTCTTGTGACCGGCAGCCAGGGAGGAGAAACCGACCATGTGAACGTCGTTGTCCACTGCGTCCTGTGCAGTTTCTTCCGGAGTCTGGAACAGAGGCCCTACGTCAACGTCCCAGCCCATGTCAGCGAAGGAGGTCGCCAGAACTTTCTGTCCGCGGTCATGACCGTCCTGACCCATCTTAGCCAGGAAGATACGAGGCCGACGGCCTTCCAGTTTTTCAAATTCTTTAGCCAGCGCATTGGCTTTTTCCATATCGTCGTTGCCGGAGAATTCGCTGCTGTATACGCCGGATACGGTGTGGATGACAGCGTTGAAACGACCGGACACTTTTTCGATTGCGTCGGAAATTTCGCCCAGGGAAGCACGGTCGCGTGCAGCCTGTACGGCGCATTCCAGCAGGTTTCCGTTTTCACGGCTTTCCGCTGCGGCAGTCAGGGCTGCCAGGTCGCGGGCAACCGCTTCCGGATTCCGTTCTGCGCGCAGTTTTTCCAGACGTTTGATCTGGGCGTTACGAACGGCGGTATTATCGATGGACAATACGTTCAGCGGGTCTTCCTTGGCCAGACGGTATTTGTTCAGGCCAACGATGGTTTCCTTGCCGCTGTCGATATTAGCCTGACGACGGGCCGCGCATTCTTCGATACGCATCTTCGGCAGACCGGTTGCAATAGCTTTTGCCATACCGCCCAGAGATTCAACTTCCTGGATATGAGCCCAGGCGCGGCGGATGATTTCGTTGGTGAGGTATTCCAGATAGTAGGAACCGCCCCACGGATCGATAATCTTGCAGACTTTGGTCTCGTCCTGGATGTACAGCTGGGTGTTACGTGCCAGACGTGCGGAGAAGTCGGTCGGCAGTGCGATAGCTTCGTCCAGCGCGTTGGTGTGCAGGGACTGGGTGTGGCCCAGAGCTGCGGACATAGCTTCCATACAGGTACGGGAGATGTTGTTGAACGGATCCTGTTCGGTCAGGGACCAGCCGGAAGTCTGGGAGTGGGTACGCAGTGCCATGGATTTCGGATTCTTGGCGCCGAAGCTCTTCAGAATCTTCGCCCACAGTACACGGGCCGCACGCATCTTGGCAACTTCCATGAAGTAGTTCTTGCCCATATCCCAGAAGAAGGACAGACGTTTTGCGAAGGCGTCAACCTTCAGGCCTGCTCTTTCACCGGTGCGGATGTATTCCATGCCGTCGGCCAGCGTGTAACCTAATTCCAGATCGCAGGTAGCGCCGCATTCCTGAATGTGGTAACCGGAAATGGAAATGGAGTTGAACTTCGGCATGTAGTTGGTGGTGTACTCGAAAATGTCGCCGATGATACGCATGGACATATCAGGCGGATAAATGTAAGTGTTACGTACCATGAATTCCTTCAGAATATCGTTCTGGATGGTACCGGCCATGATCTTCTTGTCTACGCCCTGTTCTTCACCGGATACGATGAAGAAGGACAGAATCGGAAGAACCGCGCCGTTCATGGTCATGGATACGGACATCTGATCCAGCGGAATACCGGAGAACAGGATGTTCATATCCAACATGGAGCAAACGGATACGCCTGCTTTACCAACGTCGCCGACTACACGGGGGTTATCCGCGTCGTAGCCGCGATGGGTCGGCAGGTCGAAAGCGATAGACAGGCCTTTCTGGCCCGCTGCCAGGTTGCGGCGGTAGAAAGCGTTGGATTCTTCTGCGGTGGAGAAACCGGCATACTGACGTACCGTCCAGGGACGGAATACGTACATGGTGGAGTACGGTCCACGCAGGAACGGAGGAATACCGCTCATGAAATCCAGATGGTTGCATTTTTTGTAAATTTCAGCAGTGTACAGCGGATCAACCGGGATACGTTCGAGGGTTGTACCTTTCAGGGCATCCCAGTTTTCACCGGTTTTCTTCTCCAAACCTTTCTTCCAGTCCTCATAGGAGCAGGAAGGGTGTTCGGGAAAGCTAATCTTGGTGAAATCAGGATTCAGATTTGCCATTATTCAATCATCCCCTTCCTCTTCTGCAAGTCTTTCAGAATATCAAAGCAGTTGGCAGATACGCTGATGAAGTCGTCCACACCTGCGTCCAGATACGTCTGTTTCATATCTTTGGCAGGAGCGCCGGCCAGGAACAGTTTCATGGTCGGGTTAGCAGCCTTCAGCAACGGAGCCATGCCCGGTACGTCTTCCGGATAGGTAGCGTCGGTGGAGCAGATAACTGCGCAGTCATACGGAGTGCCTGCTTCGTCGATGCCGGCCTTGAGGGCAGCCGCAGCTTTTTCCCAACGGGAATTGGGTTTGCCTTCGTCGTCCTGGAAGCCGTTATTCAGATGCACGTTGAATTCGCCAACCTGCAGGAAGCTGGTGGAGAAGTCAGCGCGGGCTTTATGCTGCGGAATCGGGCCCATGTTAGCCAGGAACACTTCCACATTCTTGCCGGTCTTGGCAATATAGGCTTCGGTATCTTTGCGCAGGGCTTCGAACCGTTCGGTCCAATGATGTTCCGCAATCGGTTCTACGGTTACGTCGCAGCAGCAGCCGCAAGCTTCTTTTGCAGCCGCTTTGGCAACCTGACCAATCGTGGCGCCGGCAGCAAATGCTTCCGCTTCCGCGTCAACCAGAACGTCCGCAGCAGCAGCCTTAACAGCAGCCAGTTTTGCTTCCGCTTCTTTTGCATCAACGTCAGCTTCATATTTTTCAACTGCAGCAGCCAGGATCTTTTTGATTTCTTCGGTATTTTCCGGACGGGGATCCAGCGGTTCTTCCGTCATATTCGGATACATATTAACGCCGACTGCGCGGTCTTTACGCAGTTCCAGCGCTTTGAAGCGGGCAGCCAGGACATCAGCGATGCCTTTCTGGATACTGCCGTCTTTCAGGGCAGCGATAACGCCGCCAGCTGCTTCTACTTCCTGGAATTTAGCCCAAATCTTTTCGGTGATCTGCTTGGTCAGCGCTTCTACTGCCCAGGAGCCGCCGGCCTGATCGATAGGCGCCTGCATGCCGAATTCTTCCTGCAGCATGATATGGATGTTACGGGCAATACGGCGGGAGAAGGTGTCGCCTTTGCGGATCAGTTCGTCAAAAGGTTCATTTTCAAAGGTGTTAACACCGCCAACTACGCTGGAGAACGACTGGGTGCAGTTACGCAGCATGTTAACATAGGGGTCGATTACCGTCTTAGTGAAGGTTGCCGGGCGACCATGCACGAAGGAAGCACGGTCTGCTTCTTCCGCGCCGAATTCCTTCATGATGTTGGCCCAGATCTGACGGGCTGCACGCAGTTTTGCGATTTCCATGAAGAAGTTGGCACCCTGGTTGAATTCGAAGGCAATCGCCTGGGAAATGTCATGGATATCCAGACCGCGTTTCATCATCTGGCGTACATATTCAACCGCTACCGCATAGGTATAGGCAACTTCCTGAACGCTTTCCGCTCCGCCCAGGGAGAATACGGTGCTGCGAACCAGGATGGTGCGCAGGCCGGGAGCGTTTTTCTTCGCCCATTTGATTACGCCTGCCATCTGATCATACAGAGCATCCAGGCTTTCAGCCGTCTTGCCGTTCTTTACCAGCTCGCCGATGGGGTCGGCACCGATAATACCATGCAGCTTTTCAATCTTCTTGCCGGCAGCTTTCAGCGCGGCTACGGTCATAGCCAGCAGACGGGCAGAACCTTCCCCTGTATATAACATATAGGGAATCTTTTCCAGATCTAGCCCATCCAGCATGGTATGCATGTCCTCCAGCGTGGTCAGGCTTACGCCTTTATCGCCGGGTTTTTCAGCATCTTTTACGTCCACGCCTGCCAGGGTAGCACTGTCAACCCGTACGTGATAAACCGTGCTGCCTTTGGAAATTTCAAATTTCAGCAGTTCATTGTTTTCCTGCGGTTCGGTGAGATCGCATGCCTGCGCAATGCCCCAGGGTTCATGAACATACCCATTCACCGTGCTGCCGCGCAGGAAATCGCCCATGCCAGGATAATCATCCGTAGGCAGGATGTCTTTCCATTTACGCAGAGTGTAAATGGGATCGAAGGTAATGCCTTCATAGTTTTTGGTGTACATCATCTTGTCAAAAGGCTTGCCTTTTAACAGTTCGTTACAGGCCGCCACCCATTCTTCCGGCGTGGGGACTGTAAACTCATCAAACGGAACATCCGGGTAAGACGCGTTTTGTTCGGACTTACGCAGAAGTTCTTCCAACTCCTTGTCAGTCATCGGCTTGGATTTGGACTGCTCGATGTTGGTTTCTTCAGCCATAAACAATTTACCTCCTCATATAGAATAGTGATTCTCCTTCCGGGAAATGCGCCCGGTCGCTGAATCTATGTAAAACCACCCGTCGCCGGATGGATATTACCGCATAAAAAAACAAGCTCGTGTGAGAGTGATCACTGCCGCTGCCCCGATTCCCCTCTTTTACCTTCAGACCCGTGCGGGTAACAAAGTGTCCGGCTCTGTTACCCCGCACGTAAATTCGGAAGGTTTGAGAATGGCAAATCATTATATGACGGTTGTCCAGGCCGTAATATAAACTGAATTAAAAAACGTCTTTTCGTTTATGAAAAGACGGTTTGAAGGCAGCTGCCAGCCGGTTACCGGCCACGCAGTCATCTCCTCCCCGTCGCTCGCGGGTTAAGAAATGGGTTCCATACAGGCAGTTCTTCTGACTTGGATTCATCACTCGCTTCGCCTTCCCAAAACCTTGGTTTCAGTGACACGCTTGAAGCTCGCTCCCCCTTACAGCGGCGGGACCGCGCCGGACTTGCACCGGACTTCTCTGTTGGGCCCTTGCGGGCACCTGTATTTATTGTTGTATTAAATTTTAACTTACCCTTCACCGGAAAACTGTCTGACTCTCTTTCAACCATCACAGTTTCTCAGCTCATTATTATAATAATAATTATTATTAAGAATGTCAAGCTATTTATTAATTTTTGTCAAAAGATTATTAATTTTACTTGCTATCAATAACTGGTATCGTTAGCAGGTTGTTTTGCATATGGCAGACCTGATCATTAAAATATATTATACTTTTTTTGTTTTAACTATTGTGGAAATACATACTTTTTGATAAAATTGTTCTGATAAATCAGTAATTATAAATCAGTAATTATTTTGTTTTACGAATTATATTATATAAGGATATTATATAATTCATTAATCTACTCTCACAATCCTACGGAAAAGGAGTCTGTGTAATGAAAAGAAAATTGAGAACTGTTTGCGCCTTATCTCTTGCCGGCCTATTGCTTTTCTCCCTCAGTGGCTGCGGCAGCGAAAAGAAAGAATCACTGAAGCCCGGTACGCAGAAACTGACGGTTTACTGGGGTGCTTTAGAAGATTTCATGGCCGCAGATGTGGCTGCCTTTGAAAAGGAAACGGGAATTAAAGTGACTGCCGTGCGCATGTCTTCAGGCGAAACCCTTCAACGACTGAAGGCAGAAAAGGATGCGCCGAAAGCGTCCGTGTGGTTCGGCGGACCGGCAGACGGGCAGATCCAGGCCAAAACAGACGGGTTGCTGGAAAAATACGTATCCCCCAATGCGAAAAAGATTCCGGAACGGTTTAAAGATGCAGACGGCTTCTGGACAGGTGTTTATGTAGGCTATCTGGGGTTCGCCTCCAACGAAAAACTGTTAAAGGAAAAGAATCTGGAGCCTCCCAAAAGCTGGAGCGATCTGCTGAAACCGGAGTATCAGGGACAGATTATGATGCCCAACCCCAAATCCTCCGGCACCGGCTATACCCTGCTGGCCTCCATGGTCCAGCTTCGTGGTGAGGAAGATGCCCTGGATTATATGAAGAAACTGGACAAGCAGATAAAAACATACCAGAAATCCGGCTCTGCCCCGGCAAAACTGGCAGGCCAGGGCGAATGCCTGATTGGTATTTCGTTCCTGCATGATGCCATCAAATTCCGGGAAAGCGGCATGAAAGATCTGGTGCTCACCTTCCCTACGGAAGGTACAGGCTATGAAGTAGGCGCCGTATCACTGATCAAAGGCGGTCCGGACCAGGAAGCTGCCAAGCGTTTCATCGACTGGTGCCTGACGGCCAAGGCGCAGGAAATCGGCCAGACCGTAGGCTCTTACCAGTTCCTGACCCATCCTGATGCCAAGCCTCCCAAACAGGCCGATGAACTCAAAAGCGCCAAGTTGATCAAATATAACTTCCTTTGGGCTGGCAGGCACCGCGACGAAGTGGTTGACAAATGGGACAAGGCAATCGGCAAGTAGTTGCTTAATTATTTCGCAATAACATATAAGGAGGTTTTCCTATGGAAGTAAATCGCGACGTTACCCGTAAAGATATTTTATATGGTGTACTGAAACGTATGGATGAAGTGATTGACAGCATCAGTAATACGGTCAGCACTAAAGATTTCCTTGTTCGGGATATAATCTATGACCTGGACAGGCTGGAAGAAGCCAAACTGGCCCTTGTAGCCGTGTTGGAAGACATGAAACAGGACGAATAGCAATTACTTTTTCTATTCTATTGACATTATTATCAGCAAATATTATAATTAAGGTGTGATAATTAATTAGATTTTTTTATCAAAACCATAGATAAAAACCCTCATCCTTCTTCTTCACCTTTTTCACAGCAAAACGAAAAAAGCCCGCATAATTCAATGCGGGCTTTTCGTTTATTAAAATTTATTCTATTCTTCAGTGCGGCATGCCACCGGTCCGGCCTTCCGTTACGTTCTTCAGGGCATCCCAGCTTTCCATCGCCCGTTCCACAAAAATCTTACGCACAGCTTCGTTCTCACCCATGCCGTGAATATAAGGGGTAACAGAAAATCCTTCGTTCTGCAAAATGACTTTATGTGAATCGTCTTCGTCCCCTGCCATATCGTTGTTGGCATGGTCTCCGGCCACCATCATCATGGGCATCAATGTCACATGCGTAACGCCTTCTTTTTTCAGCTCGGGAATCACATGCTCCAGCATAGGCATTCCTTCCACACTGTAAACATGAATATGTCCTTTGCCCAATTTATTCAGACGATCCTGGATTACAGCATAGTACGCATTAGACGGATGAGGTGTACCATGTGTCATCACCAGCAGCGCTTCATCGCTTTCCAGTTTCGGGAACTGAGTGGCAAAAGCCTGTACCGTCTCCATCACATCATCCCGCTGATTCTCCTGTCCCTGCCAAAACAGGAGAGGAAGACCCATAGTCATCTTCTTGAAACATGTGCGATAGTTCCGGAAAATACCGCACTTATAATCGTATTCCATCCCGGGGATGATATCCAGGGAAGCCAGAGCGATACGGGTATATCCTTCTGCCTTCAGCTGTTCCAGTGCTTCTTCCGGGGTGGGGATGACCAGGCCTTCTTTCGCTTTGATCCGATCAATAATAATATGTGATGTATAAGCCACCAAGACCTTTACACCGGGCAGAGCTTTCCGGATTTCCTCTACCGTAGCGTTAATAGTCCTGTCTCTGGTCTCCTTCATGGTAGTGCCAAAAGACATCACAACCAGAGCGTCTTTATCTGGCAAATCCTGCATCTCCCTGTTATTATACACACGGACACCGATTTCAGAGGCTTCCAGCAAAGCCGGCGTAGGCTTCTTCACTTCAGAACTCAGTTTATAACCTGCATGGCCAGGCACGGCAAATGCCATACCACAGACAGACAACAATACATTGGTAACGATTCTGACAGCTTTGTTCATAATAAATGACCCCTTTTCTTTACCTGACGGTGAAACAGCCTAAATGTGTTTTAATTATAAGATAATATATTTAAAAATGCAATACTATTAGAATACATTATTATTAATTATTATTAATCTGGATTTAACATATAGTGCCTTATCCCTACGCCGATCAATCAATCCGCCTAATCTGTTCAGTTATTTCAAATAGTAAAGAAACACCGGTTAATTTGTTCCCTTAAAAAAAACGGTACGGTTTTTATATCCGTACCGGGATGGTCTTTTAATCTTTTTAACACGCTCACTGCAAAACGTATCTGCGTTTTATTTCAGCTTACCGAAATAGCTGTTCCTCAGTTGCAGGAAATTAGCACTCGTTCGATAGTTTTGCAGGCCCGCGTTCAGTTTATCCAGCAGTTCCTTATTATTTTTAGCAACAGCAATTGCTATGCCGGCATCCTTGCTGTCTTTTAACTCTGCCATAATGGTAAGCTTGTTGCTGTAGTTCTGGGTAATATAGAAACGGGCCGTGTAATTATCCATAATGGCAAAATCTGCTTTTTTCTCCGCCACCATCTTCAGGGCGTCTTCCACTTCGCCGCATTCCACGACGTTATCGGAATACGCTTTGGCCTGCTTCACATGGACACTGCCAACCTCTACGGCGATACGCTTATCCTTCAGCACATCTGCGTCGGCAGCTTTCGTACCAAAGGGGCCTACTGCCACATTGACGCTGTCCAGATAGGGTTCCGTAAAATCAGCCACCTTTTTGCGCTCTTCTGTAATATTCATACAGGAAATGACCGCATCTACCTGCCCGTCTTTCAGAGACGGCAACAGGTTATTGAATTCCAGGTCTACAAACTCCACCCTGCTGTAGCCCAGCTCCCGGGCAATACCCCGCATCAATTCGATATCAAAGCCGGTAAAGGCCTTTGAGGCTTCCTGGAAATATTCAAAGGGCGGATAGTCTGCGTCGGTTCCCACCCGCAGCACCTTTTCCGCAACCGCCTGCTTCTGTGAAGGGGCTTCCGTTTTAGACTCGCCGCCGCAACCCGCAACGGCAAGCAGGCAAATCACTGTTAATACAAAGCACAGAATTTTTTTCATGGCTTTAACCTCCTTCGGTCTGCCAGAAGCAGACGCCGCTGTTTTTGGGAAACGTGAGAGCGTTTAATGTTTCCGTTAAAAAGAATCGCTATGACTTCCTGTCCCTGCCGATAACCGGCAGTTTTCGTAAAGACACACCTGATGTATACGCCTGCGCGCAGAATGGCACGCAGACGCATTGAATCATCGTTTTTAAACGTAATCAGAATTTCTTATACAGCACGCGGCAGGCATTCAGTACGCACAGCACGGATACGCCGGTATCCGCGAAGACCGCGGCCCACATAGACGCATAACCGAAGAGGCCCGCTACCATGATGATGACCTTGACTACCAGGGCAAAGACTACATTCTGCCAGGCTACATTGTTGACCGCCTTGGCAATAGCTATGGCTTTGGGAATCGCGCTCATCTCAGAGTTCATGAACACCACGTCCGCCGCTTCGATGGCTGCGTCCGCGCCGCTGCCCATGGCTGCGCCTACGTCCGCGCCGGCCAGTACCGGGGCGTCGTTGATGCCGTCGCCTACGAACATGACTCCGCCGTATTTGTTGCGCAGGTCGTTCATTTCTTTCAGCTTATCCTGCGGCAGCAGTTCTGCGCGCACTTCCTGAATTCCGGCTTCCTTCGCCACCGCTTCTGCTTCTCTCCGGGCGTCGCCGGTGAGCATAACCGTGGTCAGGCCCAGTTTGTTGATATCTGCCACTGCCTGTTTGGCATCGTCTTTCAGGGTATCATTGATGAACAGGCTGCCCAGGAAAGTCCCATTCTTTGCTACCAGTACTTCGCTGCCATACGCCGCAGCCTGGTAACCGCTGAAGTCAATCTTGTAACGGTTCATCAGGCGGGTATTGCCGGCCAGCAGCACGTCTTTTCCGTAGTAGGCTACCAGGCCTTCGCCGGCGATTTCTTCAAACCGGTCTGGACGTTGCAGATCCAGGCTCTTTTCTTTGGCCGCGTTGACGATGCTGACGGCGATGGGATGGGTGGAAACCTGTTCCATTCCCGCAGTCTCCCGGAGGATCTCATCCGCGCTTACGCCGCCGGCCGGATTGACCTGCTGCAACACGAAGTTGCCCTTGGTAACGGTGCCGGTCTTATCCATGACCACCGCCGCTACGTTTTTCAGCATTTCCATGGCGTTGCCGCCTTTAAACAGGATGCCCAGCTTGGATCCGGCGCCGATGCCCGCGAAGAAGGACAGGGGCACGCTCAGTACCAGGGCGCAGGGGCAGCTGATAACCAGGAAGGTCAGGGCCGTATAAATCCACTTATGCCAGTCGCCGGTCATCAGGGAAGGCACAATGGCTACCAGAAGGGCCAGCCCTACGACGATTGGGGTATATACCCGTGCAAAACGGGTGATGAATTTATCAATGTACGGTTTGTTGGCCGCCGCGTTTTCCACAGAGTCCAGAATCTTGGTAACCATGGATTCCTGCAGTTCTTTTTCTACGCGGATCTTCAGCATGCCGGAGGTGTTTACACAGCCGGACAGTACTTCGTCGCCGTAAGATTTACGTACAGGTACCGGTTCGCCGGTTACCGGGGAGGTATCCAGCAGGCTTTCACCTTCAATGACCACGCCGTCCAGCGGGATACGGTCGCCGACACGAACCAGCAGGATGTCACCCACACGGGCTTCGGCGGACGGAATCACTTTTACATCATCGCCAACCAGCAGGTTGACCACTTCCGGACGCATATCCACCGCATCCATGAT
This sequence comes from Succiniclasticum sp., assembly GCF_056977735.1. Classification (NCBI taxonomy): domain Bacteria; kingdom Bacillati; phylum Bacillota; class Negativicutes; order Acidaminococcales; family Acidaminococcaceae; genus Succiniclasticum; species Succiniclasticum sp. The sequence goes on along the minus strand of NZ_DBMCWA010000003.1, from coordinate 10,056 downwards.
CTGGTCGCGGCTGCGATCGGCAGCCCGATCCTGGAACCATTCGCCGACGCGGTAGAAGAAGATAACGCCTACGGCTTCTTCCCAGGCCTGGATGGCAAAAGCGCCCAGGGTTGCTACCGTCATCAGGAAGTTTTCATCAAAGAATTCACCCTTGGTCAGGTTCTTCAGGGCGGTAAGTACGATCTTCCAGCCCAGGATTACATACGCAATCACAAGGAAGTACATATGGTATTCTTCCGGTACCAGCCCCAGCCACTCGGTTACGATGAAGATAAGACCGCCAACTACCAGTTCAAATAATTCCCTTGCGTTCTCGCTGAGGAAGGATTTCTTTTCTTTTTTCCGCTCCGGAACCGGCGCATTATCCATCCGTTCCACAATGGTTACACCGTCTTCTACTTTATCGGTAACAGCCTGCAGTTTGGCAGTGAGGCCATCGTAACTGCGGGCGGTAACCCGAAGCTGACCGGTAGAATACACCAACACGGCGTCCTCAACTTCCGGCATGGCTTTGATGGCGTCTTCCACCTTGGTCGCACAAGCCGCACAGTCCAGGCCCTGTACATCGTAAGTACGGTATTTCGCAGCGCCGAACTGTTCTTTTTCGGAAATGGTCACGCCCTCTTCTGCTTTATCGGCTGCCGCCTGCATCTGTGGCAGAAGTCCGTCATAACTGCGGGCGCTGACCCGCAGCTGGCCGGTTTCGTAAACCAGGATTGCTTCGTCTACAATCGGAAGGGCAGCGATGGCATCCTGAACTTTTACAGAGCAGGCCGCACAATCAAGACCTTCCACTTTATAGGTACGGTATTTTTTTTGAGCAGAGGCACGGACCCGTTCCGTAATGGTTACACCGTCTTCGGCTTTTTCAGCAGCAGCCTGCATTTTGCCCAGCAGGTCGTCATAGTTATCAGCGGTAACCCGGAGCTGTCCGGTTTCGTAAACCAATGTAGCCTGTTTTACACCGGGAATAGCTGCAATAGCATCCTGCACTTTAATCGAGCAGGCTGCACAGTCAAGACCTGCAACATTATATGTACGGAACTTGCTGGACTGTTCCGGACCTTCTTCCCTGGGAACTACCGTTACATAAGACAGGAAAGAACGGCAGATTTCCTGGAACACCGGCAACATGGCGTCGGGATTCTTGGCGGAAACACGGAGCTGTTTGGTTCCGTAACTGACCGTCGCATAGGACACCCCCGGCAGGGATTTGATCTTATGTTCAATCTTTGATGCGCAAATGGGGCAGTCCAGATTGATCAGGCTGTAAACCCGTTTTACGTCGTCCGCGTCCGGCATACGGCACTTGCAGTGGGCCAGGCTTTCGCCGCAGAAGTCGCAGTATTCTTCATGAGAGTTGCAGACAGGGCAGCCGCAGCTGTCCGGATGGCCGGCCTGATGCGCTTCATGAGTATAGGTTGCATTGTGGTGCACCAGCTCGTGTTCGCTGTGGTCGTGGGTTGCGCAATCATCGCAGCCACAGCTACCGTGGTCATGGTCGTGTCCGTGGTCATGGTCGTGGCCGTGGCCGTGATCGTGGCCGTGGTCATGGTCATGGCCGTGGTCATGGTCATGGTCGTGGTCATGGCCGTGGTCGTGGTCGTGGCCGTGATCATGGTCGTGGTCGTGGCCGTGATCATGGTCGTGGTCGTGATCATGGTCGTGGTCGTGGCCGTGATCATGGTCGTGGTCGTGTTGCAAGTTGCGGATACCCTCCGCGTCGTTCATTTCTTTAGACATCGTTATTCACCTTTCCTTGCGCCTGAGCTCCGGGGCTGAAGAACCTATAATATATTAGGACTGAATATATTAAGACTCCTGTTTCTGTCCGTTACGTTCCCTGCCCCTGATATCCCTTCCGGGATTAGGTTTGCTATATATTTGCAGGATCTTTTTCAGATCAACTACATTATAACATATGAGCAATCGTTCATATGTTATTTGCTTCAATTTCACACATTTTTCACAAATTCGTTGTCATACTGTATCAAATGTTACAGTTATCGTATCTGTTTTTATCATATCGGTTCTATTATCTTCGGTCGTCCTTACAACAAGGGACGACCGAAGATAAATAAGAATAACACAATCTAAACCATATGGCAGGCCACTTCATGGCCCGGCCCTACTTCACGCAGTTTTGGCTTCTCCTGCAGGCAACGGTCCGTACATTTCGGGCAACGATTGCTGAAAGGACAGCCCGGTGGCAGGTCCAGCGGGCTGGGCGGTTCGCCTTTAATGCTCTTTATCTTCTGTGTAAAGTCCATCTTAGTATCAAAGACAGAGTCCAGCAACGCCCTGGAATAGGGATGGCAACACACGTTGGAAAGGCCTTCGCCCGGCATGATTTCTACAATATTGCCCAGGTACATGACTGCCACCTGATGTGCAAAGGACTCAATCAACCCAAGGTCATGACAGATAAATCCGATAGCAATGTTCTTTTCCCGCTGCAGGCGGGTAATGAGTTCGATGACCGTCTTCTGTACAGAAACGTCCAAGGCGCTTGTAGCTTCGTCCATAACGATGAATTCGGGTTCCAGCGCGATGGCGCGGGCAATGGCCACGCGCTGGCGCTGCCCACCAGACATATTATGTGGAAAACGGTCCGCAAAATCGCCAGGCAGTTCAACCAGTTCCAGAAGTTCCCGCGCCTTAGCGTCTACTTCAGACCGGCTGATGCGGTTAAAGTTCAGCAACGGCTCGCACACAATTTCCTTAATCTTCATTTTTGGATTGAAGGAAGTGGTAGGATCCTGGAATACCATCTGGATATGCTGACGGTTATCGTGCAGTTCCTTCCCCTTCATCTTTGTGATATCCTTCCCATGGAAGAAGATCTCCCCTTCCGTGGGGCTGTCAAGCCATACCAGGAAACGCATGAAAGTACTCTTGCCACAGCCAGATTCACCAACAAGGCCCAGGGTCTTCCCTTTATAGAACTTCAGGTTGATATCGTCACAGGCGGTGAGCAGACGTCCGTCGTTAGTAGGAAAACGGCGCGTCACATGACGCGCATCAATCAACAGATCTTTCTCATCAAACATAGCGCTTACCTCCTAACGTCGGTACCGCGTCCAGTAGCAGATTGGTGTACGGGTTTTCAGACTGATTGAGTATATATTCACGCTTGCCCTGATCCACGACCTCGCCACGTTTCATAACCACAATCTTGTCGCCCATATAGGCAGCAACGCCCAGATTATGGGTTACGATAATAATACTGGTGCCATACTCGTCCCGCAACTCCATAAACTGGCGGACGATCTGCGCCTGCGTTGTCACGTCAAGCGCCGATGTGGGCTCGTCGGCAAGCAACAGCTTAGGCTGGTACGTCATGCCCATGGCAATACCGACACGCTGGCGCTGGCCGCCGGAAAGCTGGAACGGATAGGAACGCATGATGCGGTCGCCGTCCGGCAGACGCATCCGTTCAATTACTTCCACACCTTTGGCCCAGGCATCTTTTTTAGAGAGATCTTCGTGGGTGAGGATGTATTCCACATAACTGTCGCCGATCAACCGGGTCTGGTTCATCATAGCGCCGCTGTCCTGGAAAATCATGGACACGTCGTGACCGCGCAGGCTCCGCCATTCTTTGGGCGTCAGTTTTAGCAGATTCCTTCCGTCATATGTAATTTCGCCGGCAGAAACTCTTCCTGCCCCGGGAAGCAGTCCCATGACCGCACGGATCACGGTAGTCTTACCGCTGCCAGACTCGCCGACGATACTGCAGATTTCACCTTTTTCCAGGCTCAGGCTGCAGTTTTTCACTGTAAGGTTCTTACCATAGGAAATATCTACGTTTTTGATTTCTAATAATGACATGATATTCCCTCCCTTACTCTTCCCGCGGATCCAAAATATCCCGGAGATTATCGCCCAGCATATTGAAGATCACGACCGTAATAAAAATAGCAAGACCGGGATATACCATCAGCCAGGGGGCCGACTGGATAAAATCGCGACCCTCGCTCAGCATGGAACCCCATTCCGGTGTAGGCGGCTGTGCGCCAAAGCCTAAGAAAGACAATGCCGCCAGTTCCATCATCATGCCGCCGATATCCGTCGCCGCCGTGATAACAAGCGTTGTAATGGTATTCGGCAACATATATTTCCACAACATGCGCCAGGTGCTGGAACCGGTAACGATTGCCGCGTACACATAATCCGTGTGACGGACTTTCAGCACCAGAGACCGCGCCATGCGCGCATACTTGGGCCACGTCACCAGTGCAATAGCGATGATTGCGTTACGCATGCTCGCGCCCAGCATACCTGCAACAGCAATCGCCAATACCAGGCCCGGGAACGCAATCATCATATCCGCAAGACGCATAATCACTGCGTCTACCCAGCCGCCAAAATAACCGGCCAGCACACCCAGCGCCGTACCGATGACAAAGACCGTCAGCACCAGGACAAACGTGGAAGCCAGGGAAATACGGGCGCCGTACAGGACCCGGGCATAAATATCCCGCCCCATTTTATCCGTACCAAAGAGGTGCTTCGAGTCAGGCGCCATAATGGCATCCGCCAGATTACCGACCGTGGGGTCGATGCCCCCGGAAAGAACCGGGGCAAAAATAGCCACAAGCACAACAATCACAGCCAATATGGAGAAAAAGACAAAGCCTCTGTTACTCAAAAACTTATTCTTGTTCGTATCCATACGCTTACCTCCTCAGCCGCATGCGGGGATCCACATAATTGTAGGAAATATCTACAATCAGGTTAATCAGCATATAGATTACCGAAACCCAAAGAACATATCCCTGTAGCAGGAAATAATCGGCGGACATAATGGCGGAGACCGCCAGATTGCCCAGACCCGGATATGAGTAGATGATTTCAACTACGCTGGTACCGCCCAGTAATGAACCGATAGACAGGCCCAGCATCGTGATCAGCGGCAGCAGGGAGTTGGGGAGCACGTTGCCCCACAGGATCCTGCTTTCCGATACGCCGCGGGCGCGGGCGCCGATCACATAATCCGAATGGAGTTCTTCCAGCACTGCCGTACGTACCTGACGGGTGTACTTGGCCGTCATGGCTACCGCCAGTGTCACCGCCGGAAGAATCAGAGATTTAAAGTCGCCGCCGGAGGAAACCACAGGCAGAAGACGCAGCTTAACACAGAATATCAAAATCAGCATCAGGCCCAGCCAGAAGTTGGGAATAGACACACCGAAAAACGTAACGGCACGTACCAGATAATCGATTGGCTTGTTATGATTAACAGCGGAAATTACGCCCAAAGGAACTGCAAACAGAAGCATGAGCACAGTGGAAGCCAGCGTAAGCTTCAGCGTCGGCCACAGGCGTTCGAGCAACAGATCCGCAACCGGCTTCTGCAGCATGAACGAATCACCGAAATTGCCCTGCAGACAATTGAACAGCCAGTCCTTGTACTGCGTAAAAAACGGCTTATCCAGGCCCAGGGTCTTACGCATCTCTTCAATCATTTCCGTAGAAGGCATTACACCGGCATGAGTAAAGATATTGCGCGCAGGGTCGCCCGGCGACAGATAGGTTAATAAAAAGGTCAGAAAGCTGATGCCGATCAGCACGATCAGCATTTGCAGCAATCTGGAAAAAATCTGATTCCTGTTCATTATCAACTCTCCTCGTCATTGGAACTGTTTATCAGTGCATTAAACTTTTCAAACTCCGATCCGCTCAATGCATTTCTTCACTGTCCCATTTGCGATTTCTCGCAGATTACAGAGAAAAAATTATACAAAGGATACGGCTTGCGCCGTATCCTTCTTTTGTTGCTTTTGCAGCAGCCTATCATCAGTTATTGGCTTATTTCGCTCCGGCCGGTTTAATCTCGTCGGTGATCCAGTAGTAATCCAGCGGATACATGTGGGCAGAACCAACCTTATCATTGTTGTAGATGATGCAGCTGTTGTAGTAACCGTCTACCAGAACGGCCGCTTCGTCGATCAACGTCTGCTGCAGGGTCTGCATTAACTCGCCATAGCGTTTCGTATCCATCGTGGTCAGCAACTCTTCATAAGCCTTATCATAGGTGTCGCTCTTGAAACCACAGTAATTCGCTTCGGCTTTGCTATACCAGTTGCCCATATAAACGGTGGGAGCGCCTGCAATCATGGAGTTCCAGTTATTGTTGTTGAAGTCGTACTCGCCGGCAACCAGCTTACTCCACTGGTCGTCAGAACTGCCGTACTCGCTCTTTACGCCAATGCCTACAGCCTTCAGGTACTGGGTGTGGGCGTCGGAGAAGTCGTTCAGCAAGCGGTTCGCGTAAGAGATGTAGCGCAGCTGGATATTCTGGCCGTTCAGTTCACGGATGCCGTCGCCGTTGGTATCTTTGATACCGGCTTCGTCCAGGATCTTCTTGGCGCCTTCCGGATCGTATTCATAGGGGTTCTTCAGCTTGTCAAAGCCATAACCCAGGGAGCTGGGGATGACAGACGGGCCTGGGGTGTACAGGCCGCCGATGGTGTTGGATTTGCAGATGGTCTTATAATCAATGGCTTTCAGCACGGCCTGGCGCAGCGCCTTGTTTGCCAGCGGTCGGCCTTGTTTCATGTTCATCCAGCTGAAACCGCAACGGGTACCGGGCGCAATCTGAACCGTAAACTTCTTATCTCCCTGCAGGCCCTTCAGATCGGCAACGTTCATGATGTTTTCTGCCAGGTCGATCTGTCCGGCACGCAGTGCGTTAGCTTTTGCGGAAGCGTCGCCCATGAACATAATCTTAACCTCATCGTAAGGAACCTTGCCGTTCCAGTAATGGGGGTTAGCCACCATTTCGTAACCTACCTGGTTTTTGAAACTTTTAACCATGTAGGGGCCGGTGCCGATGGCGCCATTCTTCATGTCCTTGCTGCCCTTTACATCCAAAATGACCATGCTGGGGTCAGCCAGGCTTGCTGCCATATTCGGGTAGGCCTTTTTGGATTTGATGGTAACAGTGCCGGCCGCATCATCAGCCGTAACCACTGCTTCAAAATCCAGGAACTGCTGCGGCCTGGTGGAGCCTTTCTTACCGGCTTCACGGATCCAGTCCAGATATTCTTTAACTTTAGTAGCGGTCATTTCGGTCCCGTTACTGAATTTAATACCTTTTTTCAGCTTGAAGGTCCAGGTCTTGTTGCCGTCGCTGGGGGTAGCGGATTCAGCCAGCTGGGGAACCGGTTTTACGTTATCATCAAATTTGAACAGCGTCTGGCCAACGCCAAAACGACTGCAGTTCCAGGCAGTGTTAGTCTGCGCCGAAGGATCAATACCGCCGTCGGCGTACATCTGACAGCCAAAGACCAGCGTTTTGGCTGCAGCCTTGCCACCGTCCTTCGGTGCATCTTTCTTGTCGCCGCCGCCGCAACCTGCCAGCAGACCACAGGTTACCAGACCAGCTACCAGTAAAGCGGCAGATTTTTTGGATAATTTTTTCATAGAATAGTTCCTTCCTTTCCAAGTTAGATATTTGGATGTAATAAATAAAAAGGTGAAAATCCACCCTGAATCCTGTCTCACACGCTTCGCCTGTCAGTACGAAACACCCTGTCGTTCCGCTATACGCAAGGTATTACCACTCTTGGAGACTTTTGCAAATGTGAGCTTCTATCTTCGCTTATGGTATCATAAGTAAAACGAGTTGTCAATTATTTATTGTTCTTATTAGGATGTTTTATTATTAATTTTCTATATTGCTCCCATCTTTACAGGAAGTCCGCATTTTAAGCAAATGCTGATTATCTGAAATTTCGTGACGCCGGCGGCTGCTTCAGCCACGTGCCCTTACGCCAATACCAGTACAGCATGGCGCCCGCTGTACCCCAGGTGATAGGATATACGGCTGCCAACAGCCGGATATCGTGGGCCATCTGCATAAAGACAAAAAGGATAATCGTGCGCAACAGGCACTGATTGAAGAGCACGATATACATGGGAACGGTGGATTCGCCCGCGCCCCGCAGTGTATCCGCATAGGTTTCGAGAAACACATAAAAGAAATAGAAAGGAAAGGAAATCCAGATAATGGTAATTCCCATGTCAATGACGGCAGGATCAGAATAGAAGACACCAAAAGTCTCCCGCCCAAAGTAGAGAAGGACAGCCGCCAATATGAACGAATAGCTCACGCCAAAAATCAGCGTCGTGCGCAGACCTCTCTTCACCCGGTCAAAGAGCCGTGCCCCCACATTCTGCCCAGTAAAAGTCATCATGGCCTGACCCAGGGCGCATAAGGGCATGTAGAACAGTAATTCGATACGGTAGTAAGCGGTGAAAGCGGCAATCGCCACCACGTCAAATCCGTTAATGAAATACTGTACGAATACATTGGAAAGGGTCACGACTACTCCCTGCAGTCCGGCAGGCAGGCCAATGCGGATAATTTCCCGCAGCAGCATGCCATCAACCGCAAGTTTCGGGATGCTCATAACCCCATCCCTGACCAGATAGTACACAGCTATAATTGCGGAAAGCACCTGCGACAAAACAGAAGACCACGCTACCGCAAGAATCCCGTTTTCCATATACATGATAAACAGATAATTTGTCGCTATGTGAATAATCCCGCAGACCAGCTGGATCAGCATGGGAGTCTGGGAATTACCCAGGGCCCGCATGACACCGGCCGCCATGTTAAAGACCAGCATGAATGTCAGTCCGACGAAGAATATCTGGACATAATCAAGGGCATCTTTAAAAATACTGGCAGGCGTGTTGACCGCAGTTAAAAATGCGGAGCCGCTGAATTCACCTATAACGGTCAGCAATATACCGCCGATGAGCCCCAGCATCATAGACGTATGAATGGATTTGCTGAGCTGTACTTCCTCCTTACGGCCAAAGGCCTGTGCAATAACCACGCCAGCACCGATGCTGATGCCGGTGAACAGATTGACAAGAGCCGAGTTAAGCAACACACTGGCTCCAACGGCCGCAGAAGCCGCCGCACCTAAATAATTACTGACAAAAAGAATATCGACAGTTGTATATAGTTGTTGAATCAGACTGGCGCCCAGCAGGGGCAGTGCGAACCATAACAGTTTACGGGCGATGGGTCCGCTGGTAAGATCAAGAGTTTTTGCCAATGGTAGTCACCTGCATTTAAAAATTTGCTTCTGGTGTCTTTACAAAGCGCAACCGGAAGAAAAGAAACAGTATCAACCAGACTGCATTATTTATTCTCTGCAGTCTTCGCCTTTTTTGTTTCCCCCGGCTTTCTTTTCCACTTTTTCCGGCAGTGCATGAGTATGGATGTGGGAATGCGGAGCCTGGGGTACGTAATCCTCCGGCAGTTCCGCGTAAGCACAGAGTGTACGACCTGAAGTAACTGAAAGAGCCGGCGTCATATACAGCATCACACCGCTGAACTTAGCGTGATATTCTTCCTGCTTTTCACCAAAGAAGTTGGTAGTATAGCCCAGCAGCTCTCCTTCTTCCACCATTTCGCCGCCGTGTTTTGCGTGGAACCAGCATCCCGGATTGACAGCCTCAAGATATTCGACCTTAGTCAGTTCCTGTGGTATGAATGCATGATAATGACCATGGTCATAATCGGGAGTCATGCCAACATATTGCAGAACGTGCATCACATCATCTTTGTACTCGTCAATATCCTCACGGCAGCAGAATCCTGTACCGCCCCGTTCTACAAGGATACTTGGTACACCGTGCAGTGCTGCGCAATTATAGGCGCCTGTCGTAGCGGTAGAGCGTACCATGTATTCCACGTTGAGCTGGCTTGCCAGTTCCCGGGATTTGTTATTGACCTCTTCCGTAGAATTGCCGGGGAAGTAGACGTAGGGATGCAAATCTTCCTGCAGGTCTCCACTGTGCAGGTCCAGATAATAATCCACTTTCAGAATAAATTCATGTAACAGAAAGTCGGCCAGCTTATAAGTACGTCTGAAGGTTGGATTGCCGGGGAATACACGGTTCAGGTTCAGCCCGTCCTCCGGGCAGATTTCCGCCATGCGCGCCCAAAAGGCCGAAACATTCACCGGGTGCATGATAACGAGACAACCGTGGATATCTTCGGGGGTCAGTTCTTTACCCAGTTCCATAGCCGCC
>NZ_DBMCWA010000002.1:0-242502 GCF_056977735.1 Succiniclasticum sp. | reverse complement strand
CGCATTGCAATTATACCATGGGTATTGACAGACCGATTGAATGAGAAAGGGCATAAAATACAACTATTATTTAATCTTAAAAATAATTATACGAGGAGGATTGAATATGAAAACAATTGAGGGTATGTTATCGGCAAAAGGATTAAAGCTGGCTATCGTAGTATCCCGGTTTAACGAATTTATTACCGGCAAACTGCTGGGCGGCGCGGAAGACGCCATCCGCCGTACGGGCGGCAACGCCGATGAGGTGGTTCTGGTCTGGGTGCCCGGTGCGTACGAGATTCCCCTGGCTGCGCAGAAGCTGGCGGAAAGCGGTAAGTTTGATGCAGTGATTGCGCTGGGGGCTGTGATCCGCGGTTCCACTCCGCATTTTGATTACGTCTGCGCGGAAGCGGCCAAGGGGGTTGCCCAGGCATCCATGAAGACCGGCGTGCCGGTGGCGTTCGGCATACTGACTACGGAAAATATCCAGCAGGCCGTGGAGCGTGCCGGAACCAAAGCAGGAAATAAAGGCTTTGACGCAGCCATGAGCGCTATCGAAATGGCAAACCTGTTTAAGAAACTGTAACGGAAAAGGATCATTATGGAAGAGAGTAAGAATAATACGTTGAACAAGACGGAAGAAAACAGTAAAAAAGATAACACTGCGAAAGCAAAATTTATCGGTGAAGCCGATATCCTGACCAGGGCTACTGTAGGTGACGCACGCATTTATGTGGCCCGGACGACACGGCTTGTGCGTAAACTGTCTTTGCGTCACAATCTGTCCCATCTGGCCACGGCGGCGCTGGGACGCACGGTGACCGGCGCTTTGCTGCTGGCTGCCACTATGAAAAACGAGGAAGGTGTCGGGATAAAAGTAACCGGTGACGGACCAATCCAGGGAATTACGGGAGAAGCCCAGGGGGGCATTGCCCGGGGTTATGTCGGCAATCCGGATGTGTATCTGCCGCCGAAAAACGGTCATCTGGATGTAGGCGGCGCAGTTGGCAACGGTACCATTTCCGTGACCCGGTACACAGCCGGCGCGAAACCGTTTACCGGTACTGCAGAGCTTGTTGACGGTGAAATTGCAGATGACCTGACAAGATATCTGTATACATCGGAGCAGACGCCGTCTTCCGTAGGCCTGGGTGTATTAGTGGATGAGAAGGGCGATGTGCAGGCAGCGGGCGGCTGGTTTATCCAGGCGCTGCCCAACTGCAGTGAGGAAACGCTGGAGCAGCTGGACAAAAACGTGCGGAACACACCCTATGTTTCCAGTCTCATCGACATGGGCTTCACACCGGAGCGGATCATCCAAATGCTGGGAAAAGATATGAAAGTGGAAATACTGGACAGTTATCCGCTGCATTTCGGCTGCCGCTGCAGCCGGGAGCGGGTGGAAGGCGTCCTACAGACGCTGCCGAAAAAGGAACTGAACCAGCTGGCAGAGGATGAGAAAACAGAAATTACCTGTCCGTACTGCAATGCAAGGTACGAGTTCTCCCGGGAAGAGATTAAACAGCTTGCGCAAAAGGCAAAAAAATAGAAAGAGGGGGATTACCATGCTGAATCAGATTTCATTGTTTGCGGCCAACACGAAAGGCGCGTTAAGTAAAATAACGGGCGTGCTGGCGCAGTCGGATGTAAATATTTATACGATGCTGGCCACAGACAGCGCGGAGTTCGGCATTGTCCGGCTGATCGTTGACAAGTCGGAAGAAGCAAAGTCTGCGTTGGAAAAAGCCGGCTACCAGTGCCGCCTGGACAAAGTCCTTGCCATTGACATGGCTTCGGATAAGCCGGGCACGCTGAACCGGATCCTTTCTGACCTGCAGAACGCCAATGTGATGATACGCTATCTGTACATTTCCTTTGACCGCAGCGACAGTACGCCCATTGCGGTGTTCTGTACCGACGAACCGGAAACGGAAACCTTCCTGCGGGGCAAGGGCTACCGGTTGCTGGACCGTTTCTGACAGGGAATGTTTGTAATAGAATGAGGCGATACAAATGGAAATGCAGATGGAATTCATACGGAAGCTGCCGTCTCCTCAGGAGCTGATGCAGGATTATCCCCTTGGCGCGGAAGCGTTAGCTGTTAAAACCGCAAGAGATAAAGAAATCAGAAATATTTTTTCTGGCACGGATGACCGTTTCATTCTGGTGATCGGTCCCTGTTCGGCCGACAACGAGGATGCGGTGCTGGACTACGTTCACCGTCTGGCCGGCGTCCAGGAAAAAGTAAAAGACAAGCTGATGCTGATCCCCCGGGTCTACACCAATAAGCCCCGGACTATCGGTGTCGGCTATAAAGGCATGCTGCATCAGGCCAACCCGGAAGGGAAAGAAGACATGCTGGCTGGTATTACCGCCATCCGCAAGATGCATGTACGCGTCGTACAGGAGACCGGCCTCACCAGTGCGGAGGAGATCCTGTATCCGGAAAACCACCGTTATCTTTCCGACATTTTATCCTATGCAGCCATCGGCGCCCGTTCCGTGGAAGACCAGCTGCACCGGATGATTGCCAGCGGCGTGGGTATTCCCGTAGGTATGAAGAACCCAACCGGCGGCGACATCGGCGTTATGATGAACTCGATTGAAGCGGCCCAGCATGAACAGAGTTTCCTGTTCCATGGCTGGGAAGTGCGCACCAAAGGCAATCCTCTGGCTCACGCTATTTTGCGTGGTTATGTTGACAAATTCGGCAACAACATGCCCAACTACCATTATGAAGACCTGCAGGGACTGCTGGATGCCTATCATGAACGGGAGGTCGTCAATCCTGCCGTCATTGTGGACGCCAACCACTCCAATTCCGGGAAAAAATATCTGGAACAGATCCGCATTTCCAAAGACGTGATGCACAGCCGTCAGGTTTCCCCTGATATCCGGCAGCTGGTCAAAGGCATTATGATTGAAAGCTACCTGGAAGACGGCAACCAGAAAATCGGCGGCGGCGTGTACGGCCGTTCTATTACCGATCCCTGTCTGGGCTGGGCAAAGAGCGAACGCCTGATACAGGAACTGGCGGAGATGGTGTAAGTGTGTAAACCGAGTTGTCTGGCGTAAAAAATGCCTGCCGTTGTGGAACTGTTTCGGTAGGTGAATTTCAATCAGAAACAGTTGACAAAACGAACTTCTGTTTGTATAATACATACAGGAAAGTTCTCGGTGAATACAGGAGGTTCATTATGGCAGGTATTTCAAATGATAAATTACGGGCGCTGGACAGCGCCATGCGGCAGATTGAAAAGGATTTCGGAAAAGGTTCCATCATGCGTCTGGGCGAAGCCAGCGCCAAGATGAATGTGGAAACCATTCCGACCGGGGCCCTGTCTCTGGACATTGCACTGGGGGTTGGTGGCATTCCCCGGGGACGTGTGGTTGAAATTTACGGTCCGGAATCTTCCGGCAAAACGACCGTAGCGTTGCACATGATCGCGGAAGCCCAGAAGATGGGCGGTTATGCGGCATTTATTGACGCAGAGCATGCGTTGGATCCCGAATACGCCCGCCGTCTGGGTGTGGACGTTGACAACCTGCTGATCTCCCAGCCGGATAACGGGGAGCAGGCGCTGGAAATCTGCGATGCGCTGGTGCGCAGCGGTGCGATTGACATTATCGTTATTGACTCTGTGGCAGCGCTGGTGCCACGCGCTGAAATTGAGGGGGAGATGGGGGACAGTCATGTGGGGCTGCAGGCCCGTCTCATGAGCCAGGCGCTGCGAAAGCTGACCGGCATTATTTCCAAGTCCAAATGCGCCACGATCTTCATCAACCAGATCCGCGAAAAGGTGGGCATCATGTTTGGCAATCCGGAAACTACCACCGGCGGCCGGGCGCTGAAATTCTATTCCACCATCCGCATGGAAGTGCGCAAGGTGGAAGTCATTAAAAACGGAAATGATGTAATCGGTTCCCGCACCCGTGTCAAGGTGGTCAAGAACAAAGTGGCCCCGCCCTTTAAACAGGCAGAGTTCGATATCATGTACGGACAGGGGATTTCCCGGACGGGATGCCTGGTGGATCTGGGCGTGGATCTGGACATCCTGCAGAAGAGCGGCGCCTGGTTCTCATACGGCGACGTCCGGATTGGGCAGGGCCGTGAAAAAGCCAAGGAGTTTTTACGGGATAACCCGGAAGTGGCAGCGGAAGTGGAAGCGAGGATCCGCGAGCTCACAGTGAATAAACTGATGGCTCCGAAGGATGCAGAAGGAGTAGCGGCAGATGTTCCGGAACGCCAGCAGATCCCTGACAACCAGTGACGAAGTTTACGAATACGCATTGCGTTTGCTGGACCGTCGGGAACACGGTGAAAAGGAACTGGTACAGAAACTGCAACGACGTTGTCCTTCTGCCGGGCTGATCCGTGAAGTTGTTGCCCGGCTGAAAGAGCATGGTTTAGTAGACGAAGAACGGTATGCGAGATGTGTCTTTGCATCCTGGCGTGCCAAAAAGGTTTATGGCAGGCTGCATTTGCAGGCTGAACTTCTGAAAAAGCAGGTAGGGGAAGCATACATTCCGGTCATTTTATCCATGCTGAGTGAAGAAGAAGAGGCGCAGCGCGTTGAAGCGGCGTATAAACAAATTGCGAAACGCCGGGATAATAAATATGACTGTTCAACGGAAAAGGGCACAGCGGCACTGGTGCGGTACTTTTCGGCCAGGGGATTCGGGCCTTCTATGATCCGTATCGGGCTGGCATTTGCCAAAGAAACCATGCAAAACCGTTGAAGAAGCAAAAAGCATCCTCCTCCCAAATGCACGGTGTCTTTTTTGCAAGCACTGCAATGCTTTTAAAGCAACAATAATTTATGGGCGGCGCTGGTTCATTTCGTCGGCGCCGCCTTGACTTTTTGAGGATTTTTCATTACAATTATAGTTGCCAATCGTGTAAGCAAAATTAATCAGTATTTCCTATAATTAAAAAAATCGTATTTCACGAGGCGAACCACCGTATCGGTAGCCTATTTTTTATGTCAGAAACGAAGGAGGTGAGAGAAAATTATTGAAACAGTGCTTGCTGCAGTTGTAGCTTTGGCAGTTGGCGGCGGCGCAGGTTATGTGTTACGCAAAAATGTTGCGGAAGGCAAGCTTGCCACAGCGGAAGAAAAAGCCGGCCGCATGATCAAAGAAGCCGAAGAAGCAATTGAAGCAAAGAAAAAAGAATCCTTAATGGAAGCTAAGGAAGAGATTCATCGTTTACGTTCCGATATGGAACGTGAAAATAAAGAACGGCGCAACGATCTGCAAAGACAGGAACGCCGTCTGGTACAGAAAGAGGAGAATCTGGACCGCAAGATTGACGCTTTTGAAAAGAAAGAAGAAAATCTTACAGTAAAAGAATCCAAACTCAATGCTGCACAGGAAAAGGTCGACGCGCTTTACCAGAGACAGTTGCAGGAACTGGAACGGTTATCCGGGTTGAGCAGCGAAGACGCCAAGCAGGAACTGCTGGCCGCAGTCCGCGATGATGTACAGCATGACACTGCCGTTATGATCAAGGAAATGGAACAGCGTGCAAAAGACGAAGCCGATAAAAAGGCCCGTAATATTATCGCGCTGGCCATCCAGCGCTGTGCTGCCGATCAGGTGGCAGAAACTACGGTATCCGTAGTAAACCTGCCTAATGATGAGATGAAAGGCCGGATCATCGGCCGGGAAGGCAGAAATATCCGCACGCTGGAGACTTTGACAGGCATTGATCTGATTATCGATGATACCCCGGAAGCAGTTATTATTTCCGGTTTTGACCCCGTACGCCGGGAAGTTGCCCGGATCGCCCTTGAGAAGCTCATCAATGATGGACGGATTCATCCGGCCCGTATCGAAGAAATGGTTGAAAAAGCCCAGAAAGAAGTTGAGCAGAACATCAAGGAAGCCGGTGAACAGGCAACCTTTACCGTTGGAGTCAACGGTCTGAGACCTGAGCTGGTCAAATTGCTGGGACGTTTGAAATACCGTACCAGCTATGGACAGAATGTGCTGAATCATTCCATTGAAGTAGCACAGCTGGCCGGCATCATGGCCTCTGAATTAGGCGTGGATGTTACATTGGCAAAACGTGCAGGCCTCCTGCATGATATTGGCAAGGCGATTGATCATGAAATGGAAGGTTCCCACGTGGAACTGGGTGTAGAAGTTGCCAAAAAGTTCCGTGAGTCCGCATTTGTAATCAATGCAATCGGATCCCATCACGGAGACATTGAACCCAATTGCGTGGAATCCGTACTGATTGCCGCTGCTGATGCTGTATCTGCTGCCCGTCCGGGCGCCCGCAGAGAAACCCTGGAAAGTTATCTGAAACGACTGACACGATTGGAAGAGATTTCCGAATCCTTTGACGGTGTGGAAAAGTGCTATGCTGTTCAGGCTGGCCGTGAGATCCGCATCATGGTTAAACCCGAAGTCATTGATGATACGAAAGCTGTTTTGCTGGCCCGCGATATATCCAAGAAAATTGAGGAAGAAATGGAATATCCCGGACAGATCAAAGTGGTCATCATTCGTGAAACACGGGCTGTTGACTATGCGAAATAATGGTATGGCTGCGTTCCGCAAGGCTCGCAGCCATTTTTTAGAAGGTGAAAACGTATGCGTATACCAGGAGCTGGCGGTGTGCAGGATATCCGCATTTATGAAGTTGCGTTCCGGGACGCCTGGGACCTGATCTTTGATTGTCTGAACGATATCGGTATTGATGTGGATGAACGGGATGAAGAGCATTTTGTCGTCCATGGTCATAAAAAGAAAAAGTTTTTTGATGTTACCCTGCAGGATATGGGAGACGGGGCAGTACAGCTGTTTTTTGACCAGCATAAAAAATATATTGAAGTATATACATGGAAGCCCGATTACAGTGATGTTGATGCGTTTTTTAAACTGTATGAACAGCGTCTCATTGAGATGAAGGCGTTCATCCGTTGCACGAGCTGCGGGCATAAGGTGCGGGCCAATACGAAATTCTGCCCGGAATGCGGCACACGGCTGAATTTCAATGAAGATGTGATTGACAATTCGGATGAGAAGAAGAGCATTTTTGATTCTATTTTCCGGAGTGATGATTAACCAATGTACATAAACCGTTGCAGCCGGTAAGGCATAAGCAAAACATCGTGCGCGTTTGCTTCATTCCATGAGATGAAATGAGCCGGTCGTGGCGAGACTGTTTGAGGGGCGAAGCCCCGAGTTTCGAAGCCACAGGCGAATGAATCCATGGAATAGCAAACGGGAACGGTTTTGCAATGTCTTACCGGCTGCAACGGTTTTTATTTCCCTATACAGCTGTTTTCTATCATTGTTAAACGTGTTGCTGCCTCTGGGGAAACAGAAAAGCAGGAAAACAAAAAAGCTGCTCTCCGAAGAGAACAGCTTATTGTATCATTTCTGATTATGCGCGGGTAACATTGCCGGAACGCAGGCAACGGGTGCAGACATTCACGCGTTTCACTTCGCCGTCAACGATGGCCCGTACAGTCTGTACATTGGGCTTCCATGCAGCTTTGGTGTGACGGTTGGAATGGCTTACGTTGTTGCCGGACATGATGCCCTTACCGCATACTTCACAAATATGTGCCATTTGGTTCGACCTCCTTCACAGAATCAGCATATTGCTACTAATTAAAATTTAACATGAGTATCTTACCACAAGTGGAATTGAAAAGCAAGCATTTTTCAAAAATGTCAAAGAAAAAAGAAGGAATAGTGCTATAATCTAAATAATATGATAATGATTGTTGCAGGAAGGACGGGTGTTTATGGAAAACTGGTGGCAAAAACCGATTACCGCCTTAAAGGGAATCGGGTCCAAACGGGCGGAAGCCTTTGCCCGTCTGGACATTGCGACGATCGGGGACTTGCTGAGTTTTTATCCCCGTCTGGACAGTTATATTGATTATTCTCATCTGGCGACGATCAGAGAACTGAAGACAGACGGTTCCCGTCAGATTTTTGAAGCGGAGGCCCTGCGGGCCGTGGAACGTATGTCCGGTGGTGGCAGGCGCTATGCAGTGATTACCGTGAAAGATGAAACCGGTTACGCGGAACTGTTCCTCTTCGGCGCCCAGCGTTTTCAGGCCCGACGGTTTAAACCGGGCAGCCGGATTCTCGTTACGGGCCGGGTGAAACCGGGCCGGACGGCCAAGGCAGTAAGCGAAGTGCTGCTTCAGCCCTGTGATGAAGATAACCTTGACAAATCGGTAGGGATTCTGCCTGTTTATAATCTGACGGAGTCGCTGACCCAGCAGAATCTGCGGGCAGCGGTGCGGCAGGCATTACAGATGGCGAAGGAATATGGGCTGCCGGAAACGATTCCGGAGAGCATTTGCAGACAATACGGATTCTTATCACGCATCGAAGCGGTGAGCAACATCCATTTCCCCGAAAGCATGGAGAAGTTCCGTACGGCAAAAAAGCGCCTGGTGTTTGAAGAATTGTTTTTGCTGCAATGTGGGCTGATGCTGAACCGGGAGCATAATCATGACGGACGCCCGGGGATCAAACTGGCACGGGACGGAAAGATTGTTACACAGGTTCTGCAGAATTTGCCTTTTGCACTGACAGAAGCCCAGCAAAAAGCATGGGCGGATATTTCCGGCGATATGGAAGACGTGAAGCCCATGCACCGCTTACTGCAGGGCGACGTAGGCAGCGGTAAGACAGTCATTGCGGCCCTGGCGCTGGCCAAGGTGGCGGAAAACGGATTCCAGGGGTGCATCATGGCGCCTACGGGCATTCTGGCCCAGCAGCATCTGGAGACACTGACGGATTTTTATAAAGGGACCGGAATCACAATTAAAATTTTAACAAGCAATACCAAGGCTGCGGAACGCCGTGAAATTTTACAGGAACTGGCAGACGGAACGCTGCATGTTTTAGTGGGAACCCATGCGCTTCTGCAGGAAGATGTGGTGTTTGCCCATCTGGCCCTGGTGGTGACAGACGAACAGCACCGTTTCGGAGTGAACCAGCGTGCGGCGCTGGTGAATAAATCGGACTACGCACCGGACGTGCTGATCATGACAGCCACTCCCATTCCCCGCACGTTGGCGCTGACGGTCTACGGTGATGTGGAGACCTCCGTGATGCGGGGCATGCCGCCCGGGCGGAAAGCAGTGGAAACCTTATGTTACACCGGCGACATGCGGCAGAAAGTGTATGCCGGCATGGTGCGGCAGATTGAAGCGGGGCGGCAGGTGTATGTAGTCTGCGCTTCCATTGAAGAATCGGAAGCCATGGAAGGCATCCGCAGCGTGAACGATGTGTATGCGGAACTGAAAAAGACTTGGCTGAAGAGCATTCCCTGCGGCCTGCTCCACGGCAAGCTGAAACCGGCGGAAAAAGACGAGATTATGGAAGCCTTCGCGGCAGGGAAACTGAAATGCCTTGTGACCACGACGGTGATTGAAGTAGGCGTCAATGTGCCCAATGCCACCCTGATGATCGTGGAGAACGCCGACCGGTTCGGCCTGGCCCAGCTGCACCAGCTGCGGGGCCGGGTAGGCCGGGGCGACAAGCAGTCCTATTGCGTACTGCTGACAGACAATCAGGAGCAGGATAACCTGGCGCGCTTAACGGTGCTGCACAATTCCAACGACGGCTTTGAACTGGCCCAGCGGGATCTGGAGCTGCGGGGCGCAGGGCAGCTGTTCGGCCTGCGGCAGCACGGCTTGCCGGATCTGCGGCTGGCTGATATACTGAGAGACACGGACGTGCTGCTGGCGGCCCGGAAAGACGCAATCCGGGTATTAGCACAGACGGAACTGCGGCAGGAGATGCTGAAAGGCGCCGCAAATCTGTTCGACAGCCGCTTTGCCGGAATTTTTAATTCGTAACGTTTCCTGAATGCAGAAGGCCAGCCCGCGTTTTGTGAAAAACGGTTTTTATTTTTTCCCTAAAACGTTGCAGCGTTTTGCAATGTTTCATTCCCTGTTGTAAATTAAAACAAGAAGGAAGACCTTACATGGCAGAAGAAAAAAAGAAGTGGTATCAGGACCCGGACGGGGTGACCAAGATTGCGGCCCTTGTGCTGCTGCTGGTGTTGCTGCTGTGCCTGCACCTGTTTGCCGGCGAAGTAGTGCACACGGCTGGGCGTCTGGCCGTCAGCGGTAACGTGAAAGCGCTGGCGGAATACCTGCGCTCTTTCGGTCACTGGGCCATTCTTATCAGCTTTTTTATAGATGTGCTGATCAACGCGGGCAGCGTCTTTCCCTCTATCTTTTTATCTACCGCTAACGGGCTGATTTTCGGTCTGCCTCTGGGCATCGCCGTTTCCTGGCTGGCGGAGACTACCGGCGTGGTGCTGAGTTTTCTGCTGATGCGTTTCTTCTTCCGTAACACAGCGGAAAAACTGATCCGTAAGGCCAACCGCCTGCAGGATATTGACAAGGCCAGTGAAAAGAACGGCATCATCTGGATGACCTTTGCCCGGGCGCTGCCGTATTTTCCTTCCGGCATCCTGACCGCCGTCGGTGCCCTGAGCCGCATGAGTACAAGGGACTACATCATCGCCAACCTGATCGGTAAATTTCCTTCCACCGCGCTGGAAGTGGTCATCGGACACGACGTGGTACACTTCCGGGAGAGCATGGCGCGCTTAACCGTTCTTGTAATCGTGGTGGCAGTGGTGTTCTATATTGGGAAGAAGAAGCTGTTTAAGGAAAAATAACGAAAAGCATTATACTGACAACATTTTGTTTTGTTAATTGCATGTGTGAAATGCTCCAACAATCCAAAAAACTGCACAAACTACAAAAAGTACATCAAAAGTACATCGCCTGCAATCTGCACGGTTGCAGGCTTTTTGTTATGTCAGTGTACGTAATGTACTTTTTTATTGGTGATTCTTAATAAAAAGAAAAATATATAGGGGATTGCACCAAAAAAAGTACACAAAGTACATTCGATATCTCTGCATCGGCACGGGGACTGGGTTTGTCCCGGTGCATTTTTTCAGCAGAAAATACATTTTGCTGCACGAAAGTGCATTGCAGGAAATCGTTGCCGCTTCCGCTTCATCGAACAATAACAGCGCAACTGGCTTCACATCTTCAGACAGAGATCCGGATAGCAGTAACCGCAGCCCCGGCGGACTTTCATCTTCCCGTGGCTCTTCATGGCTTCGGAAAAACGCTTGCGGTTCCATTTCACGTTGCCGCCAATAAGCAGCCATTTGTTGAAATCATCCATGGCCTTGGTGTGCTGCAAATAACCCAGACTGGGTTCCGTACGTTCATCCAGCTCCGGCGTGGGACCTTCCCCGTTGGTATAAAACGTACCGGCCAGCAGCGTGTCGACAGGGATGACCGCTTTGAAACCGCCCATGACCGCCGCAACGGTTTCAAAGAAGGTGCCCTTGCCGCAACCGCCGGGGCCGAAGGCAATGAGAAACTTCTCTTCTTCCTCCTGCCAGAAGCGTCCGTTCCACCGCACCCAGTACCTGATCTGGGGCACGTACCGCCAGTCTTTTGCCAGCAAAGCCTGCAGTCGTTCCGCGTTGCCCGCTCCGGTCAGGGGCAGGGCCATCAATTTCAGAATTTCGGTTTGCTCCATTGTGTTAAAACCTCCTGTGATATGTTTAATTTAAATTACCCTCTACTTATATAATCAAACGAGACGGAAAAAACGGCACAAAATTTACTTAAAATTTAGTTCCTCACTTATATTCTCCCGAAGGGGTAACGAAATCTTAAGTAAATTTGAAAAAAATACTCTCACTTGTATAACCGATTGAGCCGCCAAAAATTCAAATGCTTTTTTATGAAAAATTTCACGTTTCACTATATATATCCGACGAAGTTCCAAAAACGAAACCAGTTTTTTAAAAAAATTGTAAAACGTATTTGTCCTTGAATATCTTTTTATAAGCAGGCCGTGTACCGGTTATATGTCCGGCGCGCGGCTTTTTTAATTGACCGGGTATCTTGGAAAAAATATCGCCGATAATAAAACTTGATACATTTGAAACAGGATAATGTGGAAAGCGAACGGCGTAAAGGAAAAACGTGATAAATAATTGCGCCCTTCGAAATTATTTACTATAATGAAAATATTTCCGAAGATGGCAAGACGGTAGTCCGCGATCTGGCGAAAGAGTCTGTAAAAGTTATAGCCGGCACAAATACGACGGTAACGGAAGGAACGGACGGGAATGCCAAGACCTATGCGGTGGATGTGGTTACTGATGGCGCACTGGATACGCAGGTTGCAGCCCTCGCGGGAGCAACCGGTGCGGATATGGCGGCCCTCGGCACGCGCGTCAGCAATCTGGACGTCAAGGTGGAGAAAGTCGGTGCCGGCGCGGCAGCCCTGGCGGCGCTGCATCCGCTGGATACGGACAGCAAGTTCACCATGGGCGCGGGCTTTGGCAATTACCGGAGTGAAAACGCCATGGCATTAGGCATGTTCTACCGTCCCAACGATCAGGTGATGTTCAGCATGGGCAACGGAGAAAACCTGCTGAATGTCGGTGTGAGCTTCGCATTGGATAAAGGCGTGACCACCAGCAAGGTGGCCATGGCGAAGAAGATTGCGGAACAGGAAGAAAAAATTCAGACTCTGGAAGCAAGACTGGCAGCGTTAGAAGCAAAACTGGCAAAGTAATATAATAAGGTTACATCGGGGTGATCGGATGTAAGCAATTTCAACAACAAATACTGCAAAAAAAAGACAAAAGCAAAACGTTGGGGGCGGTTGTGTAATTCCATGAGATGAAATTCGTCGTCGTGGCGAGACTGTTACGATAAAAGCCCAAGAAGCAAGCCCATAGGGCGAAGCTGATTGGATGCTTTTATCTACTTGCAGTGCGCCGCAGAACGCAAGCCGAAGGCATAGCGTGATGCGTTGCGCACGAGCCATTGAGAGGCGAAGCCTCGAGTTTCGAAGCCACAGACGAATGAATCCATGGAATAACAACCGTCCCCGGTTTTGCGGTGTCCTTTTTTGCAGTTATATTGTTTCAAATCTTTACAATTTTTCAGCCAAATCAGGGAACACACTCAGCGACCGTTTTAAGATTCCGTGGGTGTAAGCGATACACAGCCCGTAATTAGTCATAGGCACGTTCTGGTCGGCGGCGCAGCGGTACCGGTACTGCATTTCCCGCTCGTTCAGCATGCAGCCGCCGCAGTGGATGATCAGTTTGTACATGGACAGGTCTGCAGGGAATTCTGTGCCGCTGGTCCAGGAGAAGTGAAACTGTTTTCCGGTAAAGTCCTGAATCCATTTTGGCAGCTTTTCGGTGCCGATGTCCCCGCATTGGCGGTGGTGGGTGCAGCCTTCGGAGATCAGTACATTGTCTCCCTCCTGAAGCTGCTTCAGTGCTGCCACGCCCAAAACGGCCTGCTTCAGGTTGCCTTTGTGACGGGCCATCAGAATGGAAAAAGAGGTAAGCTTGATTTCTTCCGGTACCGCCTGATTGACCTTCCCGAATGCCTGACTGTCGGTAATGACCATTACCGGCGGCTTTTTCATGTTTTCCAATGCGTTGCGCACATTATTTTCCTTTGTGATGACAGCCACAGCGTCTCTGTCAATGATGTCGCGGATGGTCTGCTGCTGGGGCAGGATGAGACGGCCTTTGGGCGCGGCGCTGTCAATGGGGGTCACCAGCAACACAGTGTCCTCCGGTCTGATAAGGTCGGCGCAGATGGGAAAAGGCGCTTTCTTTTGGGGAACCAGGTGGGCCAACAGTTCTTTCAGTTCCCGGATGTTTTGCCCTGTGGTGGAGCTGACGGAAATCTGCGGTACTGTGGAAGGGATGACGTTTTGTTTTGTTGCCGGTTGCTTATATGATGCTGCGCCGTTATGTGCAGGGCCTTTTGCCGCATCTCTTTTTGAAACGGTTGCCGCTTTTGGGTCAACTGCATCCGCTTTCGTAAACACCACGATACAGGACAGTTCTTTGTCCTCGATGCGTTGCAACAGTTTCAAATCCTCGTCTGTAATACCTGTTGTGCTGTCGATGACGAGGATGGCGATGTCGGTTTTGTTTAACACCTGCAGTGATTTCTGAACGCGGAGCTGTCCCAGTTCCCCGGTGTCGTCGATGCCGGCGGTGTCCATCATCAGAACCGGGCCTAAGGGCAACAGCTCCATGGCTTTTAAAACCGGGTCGGTGGTGGTGCCCGGCACGTCGGCCACCACGGCCAGCTTCTGCCCGGTCAGAGCGTTGATGAGGCTGGATTTGCCTGCGTTGCGTTTCCCGAATAAACCGATATGGACCCGTTCCCCTGCCGGGGTTGCATTTAAACTGCTCATGAAAGTCTCCTTTTCCTTTGCGTTATGGTTTTGAAGAGTCGGTGAAAACAATAATGTCTGATGTATTTAATACGAAAGGCATATTGCATTATTTTTCAGGATATTGTATAGTATAGCGTGTTTGCTTCAATTATTATACCATGAGATGACAAACCGGCAACAGAGTGTGACAGCGTATGGACAATAACGTAAACAGAAATAAAAAACTGAAGATACTGATCCTTTCCGCCCCTATTGGCAGTGGTCACCGGATGGCTGCCGCTGCGCTGGAGGAAGCGTTGCTTTGCCTGGAAAACGTGGAAGTGGTGCAGGGGAACGTATTTGATTTTTTCCCGTCATTCATCGGGAAGGCGTTTCTGAAATTTTATGAAACAGTCCTGGCTGTTTGTCCCTGGCTGTACGCTTTATCCTACCGCTGGAGCAATCAGGGAGGCGGTTCTTTATGGATGCGCAACCTGATCAACGGAATGTTGCTGCGTCTGGGCAAACCATTTATCGAAGAGGTAAAACCCGATGCCGTATTCAGTACCCATGCTACGCCTACGGGAATTCTTTCAATGTATAAACAGAAATATGACACCAGCCTGTGGCTGGGGGTTGTGGTGACGGATTTCACCGTGCACCGCTGGCTTGTGTGTCCGGGGGTGGACGCGTATTTTGTGGCGGATGAAAAACTGTTCGGACAGATTGATTCTGCAGCAGGACATTCTAACACGCTGCCGGCACTTTATGGCTGGGGCATTCCGGTGCGCGGCAGGTTTACGGAAAAACAGGAAATTGCGGCAGTACGTCAGGAAACGCGCAACAGGTACGGCTGGCCTGCCGATGCCTTTGTCTGCCTGCTGGCAGGCGGAGGTGGCGGTATGCTGCCCATGGAAGAGATTGTGTGGAGCCTGCAAAACGAAAAGTTTAAAGATATTTATGTAGTGGCGGTTACCGGGCACAACGAAGGATTGCGTAAGAAACTGGAAGCGATGCGGGAGGCTTTTCCCGGCACGCAGGGGGGAACGGAAGCGACCGGGGCCGCTGAGGTTCCTGCAAATGGCGATCCACTTCAAAATCAAAAATATATCTCCCGTCTGACGGTACTTGGCTTTACCGACGAAATGCCGCAGCTCATGCAGGCGGCGGATGTGGTCATTACCAAAGCCGGCGGGGTCTCTCTTGCGGAATGCCTGGAGTGCGGAGCAAATATTTTGATCTATCATCCTCTTCCCGGGCAGGAGCAGGGAAACACGGCATTTTTCCAACAGGAGTATGGAGCTGCGGCAGTAACGGATATCCGGCAGTTGGATGATTATCTGGAACGTGAGAGGAAGGTTTCCCTTCCGGAGCGGTTGCAAAGGCAGAACACACGGAAACAGCGTTACGGATGCCGTGCTGCGGCGGGACGGGTTGCGGAGCTCACTGACAAACTGCGGAACAGCTGATTCCCGCCCGTATTCCCGCTGTTTTGCTGATGCTTTTTTTATTCCGGATATTTTACAGTTTTTTTACTATTTTAATGAAGAAAAAATGAAAAACACATTGACTTTATGACATCCGTTGTGCTATGTATATAAAGTAACACTGAAAATTGAACAGGGCATGTAAGGGCACCCAAATTTAAGAAAAGAGGCGGTTTAATGGAACGTTTTTACTGGGCTGCACTGGGAGCTGCCAAAGGAATTGATACGGCGCATTTGCTTGCGCTGGTCAGGTCTTTTGGCAGCCCACAGGATCTGTATGAGGCGGAGGAAGCGGACATTCTCGCTACGGGAATCCTTTCACCGGAACGTACTGTAAAATTTGTTGAATGCAACAGGAAGAACAGAAAGCTTCCGGAACTGTTGCAGGAGCAGTGTGAGAAGTTGCATATTTCGGTTGTTCCTGTTGGCAGTTCCGCTTATCCGGAGCGCTTAAAGCGGATTCTGCGCCCGCCGGCCGTTTTGTATGTGAAAGGAACACTGCCGGACTGCCGGTACAGTATAGGTATGGTAGGCTCCCGTATGGCCGACGCCTACGGAAAAAAGGCAGCGGCCTGTTTTGGCAGGGCGCTGGCAACGGCCAGTGTGGCGGTTGTCAGCGGGGGCGCGAAAGGAATCGATACAGCTTCCCATGAAGGGGCGCTGCAGGGCGGGGGAAAGACGGTAGCAGTATTGGGCTGCGGTCCGGATATTGTTTATCCGCCTGAGAACCGTAAGCTGTTTGAGGAAATCGAAGCAAACGGCGCGCTTATCTCAGAGTATCCGCCCGGAACACAGCCGGATCGGTTTCGTTTTCCGGAACGCAACCGGATCATCAGCGGAATCTGCCAGGGTATTGTGCTGGTACAGGCTGCGAAGCGGAGTGGGGCGCTGATCACGGCAGAGTTTGCCATGGATGAGGGACGCGAGGTGTTCTGCATTCCCGGCAACATCTTTACGGATAAAAGCGCCGGCCCCCACAGGCTGATCAAGGCGGGGGCGCGTCTGGTTGATTCCCCAGAGGATATTCTGGAGGAGGTTTTCCCGGAATTATGCGGAAGTGCCCATTCCAATCTGTTTGCGGGACTTAACAGCGGTGCGCCGCTGGGCAAATGCTCCGAAGAGCAGCAAAAGATACTGGACCTGCTGACCCGGGGGCCGCAGACGCTGGAACAACTGGTGGAAGCCACCGGTTTTGGCGTTGGAGAGGCCAGCGTCCTGCTGCTGGAACTGCAGCTGATGGGGTTAGTACAGATGGATTCCGGTCAACGCTATCTTTGCACCTGACGGCCCGCGAAAAGCGCCGGACAGCGTGCCTGCGGATCAATCCGTGTTTTCCTTAAATAAAACGTGAGTATAAAGCACGTGCGAGTTAGCTGTTTCAGCCGTCAGGCTGATTCTGTATAAAATGGTCATTACCCAAATTTTTTACGGGAGGATATATGAAAAAGAATCTTATCATTGTGGAATCACCGACCAAGTCAAAGACGATCACTAAATTTTTGGGAAAAAATTATGCGGTAAAGGCGTCCATGGGTCATTTGCGTGACCTGCCCAAGAGCACGCTGGGCGTGGATGTGGAGCATGATTTCACACCAAAGTATATCAATATCCGTGGCAAGGGAGACCTGATCCGCGAGTTAAAGGCGGAAGCAGCCAAGGCGGATAAAGTGTATCTGGCAACTGACCCTGACCGGGAAGGGGAAGCCATCAGCTGGCATCTGGCCCATATTCTGGGTCTGGATGATAAATCCCCCTGCCGGATCGAGTTTCATGAAATTACATCCGGTGCGGTGAAGGAAGCGTTAAAGCATCCCCGTTCCATCAATATGGCAATGGTAGATGCCCAGCAGACCCGCCGCATCATCGACCGCCTTGTCGGTTACAAACTGAGCCCGCTGCTGTGGCGCAAAGTACGTAAAGGATTAAGCGCGGGCCGCGTGCAGTCTGTAGCGGTCAAGATTATTGCAGACAGGGATAAGGCCATTGCCGAATTCGTACCGGAAGAGTTCTGGACCATCAAAACAAAACTGCGTGAAGAGGCGAAAGCTCCTCTTTTTGAAGCAGAAGCAAGCAAGAAGAACGGCGTGAAACTGGAAGTTCATAACGCCCAGGAAGCATTGGCAGTAGAAAATGATCTGAAACAGGCGAGCTATAAGGTGGAAGCAGCGTTCCGTAAAACGGTTTCCCGCCGGGCGTTACCGCCTTTTACCACCAGCACGTTGCAGCAGGAAGCGTCCCATAAGCTGAATTTCACGACCCGTCGTACGATGATGGTGGCCCAGCAGCTGTATGAAGGCGTTAGCGTCGGCAAAAGCTCTGCCGGTCTTATTACTTACATGAGAACAGACTCCACCAGGCTGGCGGACGAGGCTGTGACAGCAACCCGCGAACTGGTCACGCAGCTTTTCGGCGGGGAATACTGCCCGGAAAAACCGAATGTTTTCAGTAACAAGAGCAACGCGCAGGATGCCCACGAAGCAATCCGTCCTACGTCCGTTACACGGACTCCCTCCGAAGTGGAACCATACCTGACAAAAGAGCAGTTCCGGCTTTACAAACTGATCTGGGACCGTACCATAGCAAGCCAGATGACACCGGCGGTGTACGAACAGACAACGCTGACCATTGCGGCCGGGGCTTATGAATTGAAAGCCACCGGCTCGGTCATGACTTTTGACGGTCATCTGCGTCTGGCGGATAAGAAAGAAATGAATGCAGAGAAGCAGGCAGAGGTTCCGTTTATTAAATCCGGTACCGTACTGACCTTATATAAAGTGCTGCCCGGTGAACAGCATTTCACCGAACCGCCGGCGCATTATACAGAAGCATCCCTGGTTAAGAAAATGGAAGAAGAAGGCATCGGACGTCCTTCTACGTATTCTCCTATTATCCAGACGATCCAGACCCGGGGCTATGTAGCGCGGGAAGGCAAAAAACTGATGGCTACAGAACTGGGTGTCAAAGTGGCAGATATGCTGACAGGCCATTTCGGCGATATCATCAATATTCCGTATTCTGCCCGTATGGAAAATGAACTGGATGCCATTGCAGCCCATCAGGTCGATAAGGAAAAGACGCTGGCGGATTTCTATAAACCTTTTGAACAGCTGCTGGAAGAAGCGGACAGGGTGATCCCGAAAGATCCGCCTCCGTTGGAGTTAAGCGGTGAAAAATGTGAGTTGTGCGGCAAGGATATGGTCATCCGCGAAGGCCGCTTTGGCAAGTTCCAGGCCTGCTCCGGTTTCCCCCAGTGCCATAATACCAAACCGCTGCTGGTAAAGATAGGCGTACCCTGCCCGAACTGCGGGGGCGAGGTAACACAGCGCAGAACAAAGACAGGCCGTGTGTTCTATGGTTGTGAACATTATCCTGTCTGCGAGTTTACCTCCTGGGATAAGCCTACCGACAAACCCTGCCCGGTCTGCGGCAAACAGCTGCTGGAACGGATAGAAGGGAATGGGAAAGTGAAATACTTCTGCTCTGATCCGGAATGCACGAATGCCGCTCCGAAACGGGTCGGACGCAGGAAAAAGGTGACGACTGCTTCGTTGCTGGCAGGAGATGCTGCTGAAGAAACAGAAAAACCGGCGGCCAAAAAGAAAGCCGGCAGGAAGGCTAAAGCCAAAACGACCGGAACAAAGAAAAGGGGCAGAAAGCCAGCCGTTAAAAAGACGGAAGCGTAACGTGTCTGTATAGTACAAATACGTTGACAGGAGAACGTGATGACAGAAGCAATTTATCCGAGCCTGCCGGTACATGTGATCGGCGCAGGACTTGCCGGCAGTGAAGCAACCTGGCAGATTGTAAAGCGGGGCATCCCGGTCATTCTGCATGAAATGCGTCCGGGAAAATCAAGTCCTGCCCATAAAACCGAATATTTTGCGGAACTGGTCTGCAGCAATTCCTTTCGGGCCGGTAACGTGGAAAATGCTGTGGGTCTTCTGAAAGAGGAAATGCGGCGGCTCGATTCACTTATTATGAAGGCGGCTGACGCCAACCAGGTGCCGGCGGGCGGCGCCCTGGCAGTAGACAGGGAACTGTTTGCCAGGGCCGTGACCGGTTTTATCCGGGAACATCCTCTGGTTACGGTAGTGGAAGAAGAAGTGACAGAGCCGGAGAATCTGGAGGGGCTGGTGATCTTTGCCAGCGGCCCGCTGACTTCTCCTGCGCTGAGCGAGGCCATTCAACGCATCATCAGGGCAGAATATCTGCATTTCTTTGATGCGGCAGCTCCCATTGTGGAAAGTGATTCCCTGGATTACGATATCATTTACCGTGCATCCCGTTATGATAAGGGGGAGGCAGCGTATCTTAACTGTCCTTTCTATACAAAAGAAGAGTATCTTGCGTTTTATGAAGCGATGAAGTCCGCGGAAACGGCTGAAATCAAAGATTTTGAGCACAACGTGTTTGAAGGATGCATGCCGATTGAAGAGATGGCATACCGGGGCGAAGATACCATGCGGTTCGGCCCGCTGAAGCCAATCGGGCTGCGGGATCCCCGCAACGGAAAAGAGGCGTATGCGGTGGTGCAACTGCGACAGGATAACGCAGCGGGTACCCTGTACAATCTGGTGGGTTTCCAGACCCATCTGAAATGGCCTGAACAGAAACGCGTATTCCGGATGATTCCCGGCCTGGAGAATGCGGAGTTTGTGCGTTACGGCGTGATGCACAAAAATACATATCTGAATTCCCCCCGATTGCTGAATGCAGATTTCCGGCTCCGGACAGACCCGAGATTCTTTTTTGCCGGACAGATGACCGGGGTGGAAGGGTATGTGGAGTCGGCAGCTTCCGGCCTGATGACGGGAATTCAGGCTGTCTGTGCGCTGAAAGGGCTGCCGCCTGTTGATTTTCCTGACATTACGGCCATGGGAGCCCTGGCCCATTATATCAGCAATCCGGCCATAACGGATTTCCAGCCGATGAATGTGAATTACGGTATTATGCCAGCCCTGGAGAAACGGGTACGCAAAAGAAGATTCCGGAATGAACTGTTGTCCCAGCGGGCGCTGCAGGCGTTGGAGCAGGTTAGTATCCGTTGTTCCACACTGTAATTATCTGCCATTAGAGTATATTGGAACGTTTCGGCAACTACAGGACAAAATATACAAATTTAAACTTCAAATTTAAATTTTCAAAAAATTTATTATTGTTTTAAAAAAATAAGTTTGCTTATTTTCTAAATTCATGATAGTATAAATTGACTCAATTTCACAGATATAGAATATAAACCGTATATCAATGGTGTTATGAGAGTCAGAGGATTGGCAGCATTGTTGAGGAGTGAAGCAATTGTCACAGGCAGAGCTGCGAAGTGAGTGGGCTGAAAAATTCTATAATTATCTGCTGGTTGAGAAGAATGGTTCCAGGCTGACCGGGGAAAATTACCGGAGGGATATTTCTGATTTTGAACAGTTTATGGCCGGTAAAGCCGGAAAAGATTTCAACTGGAATGAGGTTCAGGTCATTCATATCCGTTCGTATCTTGCCTGGCTCAACCACGAAAATTATGCCAGACGGACCATCGCCAGGCGCATTTCTTCCCTGCGTTCTTTTTATAAATTTTTATTGCGTGAAGAGTATGTAGGGCAGAATCCCTTTACAAAGGTACGTACGCCGAAGCTGGATAAACGGCTTCCGGTTTTTCTGGAGGAAACGGAGATTGATTCCCTCCTGGAGCTGCCCGATACGACGCCGTTAGGGTTACGCGATCAGGCTGTATTGGAAATGTTGTATGCGACCGGGTGCCGTGTTTCGGAACTGGCGGGTCTCCGGTTATCGGATGTTGATCTGAGCGGACTGTTTGTCCTGCTGCACGGTAAGGGGAATAAAGACCGTATCGTTCCTATCGGGCATACCTGTAAAGAGGCTTTTCTTCGTTATTATGCCAAAAGCCGCTCGCCCCTGATGGAGAAATACCATGAAAAAGAGCATCAGTATGTTTTTGTAAATAACCGGGGCGGGGTATTGACAGACCGCAGTGTACGCCGGATTCTGGATAAATATGTGCAGAAACTGGCATTTCAGAAAAATGTCAGTCCCCATACGATCCGGCATACCTTTGCAACACATCTGCTGGAGCATGGGGCCGATTTGAGGGCGGTCCAGGAACTGTTAGGACACGCAAGCCTGTCCACGACCCAGATCTATACCCATATTACGAATGAACGAATCAATAAAGTATATCAGAATAATTTCCCGAGAGCGTAAGCAACAAAGGTATTACAAATGGAGGTGCGCGAATGAAATTGCTTGAAAAGGCCCGTAAACTGAACAAACTGATGCAGAACGGGGAACGTGTCAAATACAAAGAAGTTGCGTCATTGCTGAAAAATCTGATTGACAGCAATGTTTATGTGATCGATGTAGACGGATCTATTTTGGGTTATAGTCTGCTGGATGAATTTGAATGTGATATTATGCGTGATCTGGTGCTGGCCGGCCAGCGTTTTCCGGAAACGTATATGGAATTTGTCAGTGAAACGACGGAAACCAATTCCAACATCAGCCATAAGGAGCAGAAATGTTCCTTTGTTGATGACAAAAAGTGTATGTATGGAGAGAAACGGACTACGATCGTGCCGGTTAACGGGAGTGGCGATCGCATTGCGACCCTGATTCTGGCTCGTTACGACAGGGATTTTAATGACGATGATCTGCTGCTGGCTGAATATGCGGCGGCGGTTATCGGTGTGGAAATTTTGCGGGAACGCGAGGTACAGGTCCAGGAAAACGCGCGTAAAAAGGCTATGGTACAGATCGCGTTTTCCACTCTTTCCTTCTCCGAATGGGAAGCGATCGTCAATATCCTGGCAGAGCTGAAAGGTACGGAAGGGATCCTGATCGCGTCAAAAATTGCGGACAGGGTCGGCATAACCCGTTCCGTGATCGTCAACGCCATGCGTAAGTTTGAAAGCGCCAACCTGATTGAGACCAAATCGCTGGGGATGAAGGGTACGTACATTAAGGTTAAAAATGAGTTTTTGCTGGATGAGATCCGGAATCAGAATGATTGATGTAAACTTTTTTAATTGTTTTTAAAGCACAGGGGAAACAACCAGTAAACTATGAGAAGTTTTTTCTATTTTTGGTCGGTGGCCGGAGTGCTGCTGACCGGTCTATATTGGCTGATGTACCGGCGTGGTTTTACATTTTTAAACCACGCTTTTGTTTTATGTTTTTTTTTATTTTTACCGGTACTTTTTTGCGCAGTCAATGTGTGGGGCCCGGGGCTTGATATCGCGCCGGGGCTGTTACGTCCCTTTGCCTTCCTGAGCGGGTACTGGCTGGCTTTTTTCCATTATTCCGTTTATGCGGGGATTCTGTATGTTTTGCTGCGGATCGCCGGCTTTATCGCGGGGAATGGAGCTGCATGGCAAAACACTTATACAATGTATGCCAAAAGCGCCTTTATCGTTGTGATGGCGGTTATAATTTATGGCGGCTGGAATGCATTGCATCCTGTTGTGAGGGAAGTGGAACACGATACGGGGAAAAAACTGCCGCAGCCGGTGAGAATCGTGCTGGTGACAGATATCCACCTGGGTTCCCTGTTCGGAAGACAGTATGCAGAAGAGCTGGCAGAGAGGATAAACCGGCAGAATGCCGACGTTGTCCTGTTTGGCGGCGATCAGGTGGATAACAGCCTTAATTACCTGCTGCGGGAAAAAAGCTATGAACCCCTGAAGAATATCCGCAGCCGTTACGGTGTGTATAGTATTTTAGGCAATCATGATCATTTTGACGGGCGGATACAGAGGGAAGTGGAACTGTTCCGTTCCGTCGGGTTCCGTATGCTTGTGGATGAGGCGGTCGATCTGCCCTGCCACATTCACCTTGTGGGACTGGAGGATTATCGTACAAGGCCACAAAACCCCTGTCTTGAACAGCTGGCCGGCCGTGATCCCGGAAAAGCAAATTTACTGCTGGAGCACCAGCCCCGGCGCTTTTGGGAAGCGGAACGGGCCGGGTATGACCTGTACATGGCCGGCCATACCCATGGCGGGCAGCAGGCACCGTTGAATCTGGTGACACGGCGTATGTACCTGCTGGATTACGGCAGTAAAAAATTCGGTAATATGCTGGGCGTGACTTCCTGCGGTTACGGTCTGTGGGGTTCTCCCGTCCGGATTGGCAGTACGCCGGAAATCGTTGTGATTACATTGCGATAGGGCGGAGCCAGACGTTTTTTTGATTGAGACTGCAGTTTTTTAGTTGAGAATTATTAAATAACCAATGAATAATACGAAAATGTTAGGCAACCTGCTGTTGCTGCTGACTGCATTAATCTGGGGTACTGCCTTCGTGTTTCAGCGCGTGGGCATGGACAGCATTGAACCGATTACGTTCAATGCGGCCCGTATGGCGCTGGCGGCGGTGATGGTGGGCGGACTTGCCAGTGTTTTACGGAGAAAAAGCAAAGAGAAATTGCAGCGCCATGCTGCCGCTCCGCAATCGTTCACTGAGACGGGAGCGGAGTGTAATCAAAGAACAAAAGAGGAAGCGGTACAATGGAAGAGTACACTGAAAGGCGGTGTCTGCTGCGGCCTGTTCCTGACAGCGGGCAGTGTCTTCCAGCAGATGGGCGTGGTGTATACGACTGCAGGCAAGGCCGGATTTATCACGGCCATGTATATGCTTCTTGTGCCTATACTGAATTTTCTCCTGTTTAAAAAGAAAAACACGTGGCTTGTATGGCTGGCGGTCTTCATTGGCATCGGCGGCATGTATCTGTTATGCGTAAAAGAAGATTTCGGCCTTACGCGGGGGGATATTCTGGTCTGTATCTGCGCCCTGATGTTCAGCGGTCACATTTTATGCTGCGATTACTTTGTAAAGGTTGCCAGTCCCATTGAACTGGCGGCTGTTCAGTTTACTACGGCAGCTCTTTGTTCCGCGCTGGTTGCGGCTGCAGTCGAAACGCCGTCCTGGGCTGGTATTGTGTCTGCCGCAGTTCCGATTTTGTATTGCGGTGTCGTTTCGGGCGGTATCGGTTACACGCTGCAGATCGTTGCCCAGAAATATACGGACCCCACCATTGCCTCATTGCTGATGAGTCTGGAATCCGTTTTTGCGGTCATGGCCGGGGCGGTATTACTCGGGGAACAGATGAGCTCCCGGGAAATGCTGGGCTGCGTAGTAATGTTTGCTGCCATTGTCCTGGTGCAGATTCCGTTACCGGGCCGGAAACAGGGGTGAAAGACCCGTATTCTGTGTACAATATACTTTTGGAAATTCAGGTCCCGTTTTAAAAATAGTGTAAATTCTTTTACACTATTTTTTTTGCGGCTTTTTCCTGATTACTATATAATTTATAGCTGTAAGGTTTTTGGTTTTTAATCAGCGTCCCCCTGAGGATATGGGAAAACAGGATAATCTTATAGTATCTCGTTAAAGAGGAGGAAAAAAATGAAAATTTCAGAACGCGCGCTGGGCATGACTGCTTCTCCGATCCGCAAACTGGTGCCTTATGCAGATGCGGCCAAAAAGAAAGGTAAAAAGGTGTATCATCTGAACATCGGGCAGCCGGATATTGCGACTTCGCCCAAATTCATGGAAGCCATCCGTAATTTTGCCCCGGAAGTAGTGGCGTATGGGAATTCTCAGGGCGACATGAACCTGATCAAAGCAATCCAGAAGTATTATGACGCCTGGGGCATCCACTATGAAACAAAAAATATCTTCATCACCAACGGCGGCAGCGAAGCACTGGAAATGGCGATTTTCAGCCTGTGCGACCCCGGCGACGAAATTCTGGTGTTTGAACCGTATTATGCCAACTATACAACTTTTGCCAAACTGGCCAGCGCTAAGGTAACGGCGGTGCCTACCTACGCTGAAGAGGGCTACCGCCTGCCGGATCAGGCAACGATTGAAAAGTACATTAACAGCAAGACCCGGGCGATCCTGCTGACAAATCCCGGTAACCCTACCGGCGTGGTTTATACCAAACAGGAAATGGATATGATTGCTGCCATTGTAAAAAAATATAATATTGCGCTGATTGCGGACGAAGTGTACCGGGAATTCGTTTACGACGGAACTTATACCAGCTTTGGCACGTACGAAGAACTGGAACAGAACCTGATCATGGTCGATTCCGTTTCCAAGCGCTACAGTGCCTGCGGCGCCCGTATCGGCTGCGTCATTACCAAAAACAATGAGCTGTGTGCACAGTTTATGAAACTGTGCCAGGCCCGTCTGTGTGCTCCGGCGGTAGAACAGGTCGGTGCGGCAGCCTTGTATGATACCCCGGCTTCGTATCTGGAAGAGGTAAACAAAGAGTATAAGAAACGCCGTGATACCATTGCGGCCGGTCTGGCGAAGATTCCGGGACTGGTTTCTTCCCAGCCGAAAGGGGCTTTCTATGTTATGGTCAAATTCCCGGTTGATGATGCAGAAAAGTTTGCCATCTGGATGTTGCAGGACTTTGATGTAAACGGCGAGACGGTTATGATCGCCCCCGGCAACGGATTTTACGCAACCCCGGGCAAAGGCGTGGACGAAGCCCGGCTGGCCTATGTGTTAAATTGCGAAGACCTTGAAAAGGCGCTGGCGCTTCTGGCGGAAGCTGTAAAACAGTATCCGGGGCATATTTGAGGCAGGATCGTTCCGGATAGTTCGTTCTTCAGGAAAGCTATCGGGAACAGGATCGATGTAATCTTTTTTGAAACAGGATAGTGCACATTAAAAAACAGGCAGCCCGGCTTTGGCCGGCTGCCTGTTTTGCTGTTGGTGTGTAATGGTTATGCTTTACCGGAACAGTTGAGCACATCGCGCATCTTATGGGCGACCATGGCTTTGATGGCTTCCCGGGCAGGCCCCAGATACTGACGGGGATCGAAATCGCCGGGATGTTCCGTGAAGTATTTACGGATGGATGCAGTCATTGCGAGGCGCAGATCGGTGTCGATATTGATCTTGCAGACCCCGAAGGTACCTGCTTTCAGCAGCATATCTTCCGGAACGCCCTGGGCCCCGTCGATCTTCCCGCCGTATTTGTTGCATTCTTCTACAAAGGAAGGAATGACGGTAGAGGCGCCATGGAGTACCAGCGGATAACCGGGCAGGAGGCTGGTGATCTTTTCCAGCCGGGCAAAGTCAAGCTGGGGTTTGCCTTTAAACTTATAGGCGCCGTGGCTGGTACCGATGGCGATAGCCAGACTGTCGCAGCCGGTACGTTCCACAAATTCTACTGCCTGGTCAGGATCTGTGTAAGTGGCGTCCTGGGAAGCAACCTTTACGGCATCTTCCACACCGGCCAGCTTGCCTAATTCTGCTTCCACGACCACGCCTTTGCTGTGGGCATAATCTACCACACGTTTTGTCAGTTCAATGTTTTCTTCAAAAGGATACTTGGAACCGTCGATCATAACGGAAGTGAAACCGCCGTCCACACAGTCTTTGCAGATTTCAAAATCTGCACCGTGATCCAGATGCAGGCAGATGGGTAGACCGGTGTCTTCGACCGCTGCCTCTACCAGTTTGGTCAGATAAATATGCTTGGCATACTTACGGGCACCGGCGGAGACCTGGAGGATCAACGGGGCCTTTTCCTGGATGGCGGCTTCCACGATACCCTGGATGATCTCCATGTTGTTTACGTTGAAAGCGCCTACGGCATAATGTCCTTCATAGGCTTTCCTGAACATTTTTTTTGTATCAACTAATGGCATAAAATAAACCTCCTTGAAAATTAGTCAGCTTTTCCGTGATTTACTTCTGTGCATATATTATAGCACATAATGGGACAGGCAGTATACACTAGTTTAGATTGTTCTGCCACGCCAGGCGTAAGTCTTCCGGCAATGCGGAAGTTACTTCCAGAAATACACGGGTCCAGGGATGTACAAAAGCGATTTTACAGGCGTGGAGCCCGTGACGCAGGGGAGGCCCCGGAATGTTTCCGTATAAATTATCATGCCAGAGGGGACAGCCTATACCGGCGAAATGCACGCGGATCTGATGTGTCCTTCCTGTGTAAAGACGGCACCGGACCAGGGAAATGGGGCCGGCGGATATAAGCCGGTATTCCGTTTTACAGGGCTTGCCTTCGGGATGTATCTCCCGTTCGATGATGCTGCCTGGTTTTCGGGCGATCGGGAAATCAATGATTCCGTGTCTTGCGGGCAGAACTCCGGTAACCAGGGCAAAATATTCTTTCTGCATGCCCTGCTTAATCAGCTGCCCCTGGATTTCAGGAAGTTTGGCAAAAACGACCAGGCCGGAGGTCTGCCGGTCCAGCCGGGAGACCGGGTGCAGGGTAAGATTCCAGCCATTCTGCCGGTAGTAACGGCTGATACTGGCTGAGAGGGTATTGCAATCTTCTTTTGTTGTGGGATGGACAAGGATACCGGGCGGCTTGTTCACAATCAGAAGCGCCTCGTCTTCATAACGGATATCCAGCATATATAACACTTCTTTCGGCAGATTAGCAGTACTTCGATCTATGGTATAATTTTAATATACGGAACGGCAGGGAAGCAAGGATTTTGTCCGTCATACAAAAAATTTAGAAAAAACTTAATATATTGTAGGAATTCCTCACTGAAAATATTGTGTCGGGGCTCCAACTATGGTATAATTCAATATCAGCGACAAATGAATATATCCGGGTACAGTCCGTTTAAAAGGGAAGACGGTGCAATTCCGTCACGATCCCGTCGCTGTTATGCAGCTTTTCTGTAAACACTGCTTACAGTCAGCAACCTGCCCGGATTTAATGCACCGTAATCCACGAGTGATGGAAATGGCGTAACGCAGAGGCGCGAGAGCATTGTATAGGATGCTGCGTCCTGGGTTAACTATGAAGATTTCTGCCTGTGGATGCGGAAGTCTTTTTTGTTATGTAAGGAACCGCCGGCCAGGCTGCCTGCAATAAACAGGGGTATTTACCGGTGATTCGTGAGAAGGTGTATGACAGAATTATGGAACAGGATGTTGTTGTTTCTCAGGGTAAACTGATGCGTCGCGGCTATACGACCGGCAGCTGTGCCGCAGCTGCTTCCAAGGCTGCCGCGGTGATGCTCCTTTCCGGGGAAGAAACTGATTCGATCCGGCTGGATACTCCGAAAGGAATTACGCTGACGCTGGACGTGCTGGATATCCTGCGGGGACCCGGGTTTGTCCGTTGTGCGATCCGCAAAGACAGCGGGGATGATCCGGACGATACAAACGGAACGCTGATTTATGCCACGGTATCTGACAAAAACAGTAAGATCCCGGGGGAAGAGCCTGTGATGCAGCCTCAGACCCCTTCGGTTGAACAGATGGATGAAAAAGTGGAAATCTGGGGCGGGATCGGCGTAGGAAAGGTGACGAAGCCGGGACTGGCCTGTAAGGTAGGCGGCCCCGCAATCAATCCGGTGCCGCGCAAAATGATAACGCAGGAAGTTCTGGCAGCAATGGACCGGTACGGGTTTGAAGGAACCCTGCGTGTCGTAATCTCAATTCCGGACGGCG
Organism: Succiniclasticum sp.; assembly: GCF_056977735.1. Lineage (NCBI taxonomy): Bacteria > Bacillati > Bacillota > Negativicutes > Acidaminococcales > Acidaminococcaceae > Succiniclasticum > Succiniclasticum sp. The sequence continues at coordinate 213,343 of NZ_DBMCWA010000002.1, read as the reverse complement.
CAGCCATTGCTCCTAAAACATTCAATCCGCGGTTGGGGATTGAGGGCGGTATTTCCGTTCTGGGCACAAGCGGAATCGTAGAACCCATGAGCGACCGGGCCCTGATCGATACCATGTATACGGAAATGAATTCCCGTAAGGCGGCCGGCTGCAAGGATCTGCTGGTATTCTTTGGTAATTACGGAGCCGATTTTACCCGGGATGAGATGAAAATTGATATCAGCACGGCAGTGACCTGCAGCAATTTTGTAGGAGAACTGTTGGATTATGCAGTACTGAAAGGCTTTGAGAGTGTTCTGATCATCGGCCATTCCGGTAAACTGATCAAACTGGCCCAGGGGGTTATGAATACCCATTCCAAATATGCCGACTGCCGTTCGGAGTTTCTGGCCCTGCAGGCTCTTTTCCACGGCGCTGCTCCGGAGATAGGTAAAGAGATTTATCAGGCGCTGACAACAGATGAAATGACAAAGATCCTGAAGCGGGAAGGCCTGTTTGAAACGGTGATGGAAGAGGCGGTTAAAAAAATTGATTTCTACATGCAGAAACGGGTACATGGGAAAGTAAAGACCGGCGCCATCCTGTTTTCCAATGTTTACGGATTATTAGGAAAAACTGCCAATGCAGACCAATTGCTGAAACTGCATCAAAATGACGCGGCAAAAAATAACAGGGGTATTTGATCCGGAAACAATAAATTGCTATAAATTTTTGAAAAGATAAAGGAGAAACGAAGTATGAAGGGTAAACTGTACAGTATTGGCGTAGGCCCCGGGGATCCGGAACTGATGACGCTGAAAGCAGTCCGTCTGATTAAGGAATGCGATGTGCTGGCAATTCCGCAGGGCGACAGTGATGTGCTGGTAGCTAAAAATATCGTGGAAGGAATCGTAGACCTGAAGGATAAAGAACAGCTTCTGGTTTATATGCCGATGGTCAAAGATCATGATATTATTTCCAAAGCGCATCAGAAAGGCGCGGATGATATTATTAACTATCTGGATCAGGGTAAAAACGTGGTTTTTATTACGTTAGGGTGCCCAACGGTTTATGCGACCTGCATCTACGTTCATAAACTTGTACTGAAAGCAGGATATGAAGCGGAACTGGTTCCCGGCGTGACGAGCTTCTGTGCAGTAGCGGCAAAATTAAATGTTTCCCTGTGCGAAAAAGCGGAACCGCTGACGATTCTGCCGGGCAGCTATAAAGAATCAAGCCGGTTCCTGGACATGCCCGGAAATAAGATCCTGATGAAATCCGCCAGTGAGATCGGCAGGGTCCGGGATGAGCTGACCGGGCGCGGGCTTTTGAAACATGCCCAGATGGTGGAGAATTGCGGCCTGCCCGGAGAAAAGATATACAAAGATCTGAGCAAAGTTGACGATAAAAGCAGTTATTTTTCAGTGATATTGGTAAAAGAAAAGGAGTTTGAACAGGAATGATCTATTTTATTGGCGCAGGTCCCGGAGCAGCGGATCTGATCACGGTTCGCGGGAAAGAACTGCTGGAAAAGGCAGACCTGATCATTTATGCAGGTTCTCTGGTTAATCCGGCTTTGCTTGACTATGCAAAACCGGAGTGCGTAATTATGAACAGCGCGGTCATGACGCTGGAAGAAGTCATTGCGGCTATGGTTCCGGCTGCCCAGGAAGGCAAACTGGTAGTGCGCCTCCATACAGGCGATCCCAGCGTCTACGGCGCCCACAGGGAACAGATGGATCTGCTGAAGAGTTATAATCTTGATTTTGAAGTTGTGCCGGGAGTCAGTTCCTTCTGCGCGGCGGCTGCTTCCCTGAAAGCAGAGTATACCCTTCCGGAGGTCAGCCAGTCCGTTATCATTACCCGTATGGAAGGGCGGACAGGGGTTCCTCCGAAACAGAAGATCAAAGATTATGCGAAGCATCATGCCACCATGGTCATCTTCCTCAGTGCCGGTATGCTGGAGAAGCTCCAGAAGGAACTGATCAGCGGCGGTTATGGAGCTGATGAACCGGCGGCTATTGTTTACAAAGCTTCCTGGCCGGATGAAAAAGTGCTGCACTGTACCGTTGGTACGATTGCAGAAACCGCAGCGGCCAATAACATCAGGAATCTGGCCCTGATCACTGTCGGTGGTTTTCTGGGTTCGGCTTATGAGCGCAGCGAGCTGTACAATCCTACATTCGAAACCGGATTCCGTAAAGCCGATGCAAGCAAGTTGCAGATTAAACCGGTAAGCAGGACACATCACAAACCTGTAAAATAACATGAATGCGATAATTTTCTCTTTTACCCGCAACGGGGCAAGGATCAGCCTGAAACTGAAAAAGTATCTTGAGTCCCGCGGATTTGAGAGTGGGATATTTACTACACGGCGGTATAAGGATGTGGATCCTGCCTTAAAGGAAATCAGCCCTTCTTTACAGGAAATGTGCAGGGAAGCTTTTTCCCGGTGCCGTCTCATGGTTTTTATCGGCGCCACGGGGATTGCGATTCGCAGTATTGCCCCTTATATCCGCAGCAAGACAAAGGATCCGGCCGTCGTTTCGATTGACGAACAGGGAAAGTTTGTGATTCCTCTGCTTTCCGGGCATATCGGTGGCGCCAATGGCCTGGCGCTGGGAATTGCCGGTTTTTTGAGGGCGGTTCCCGTAATTACCACGGCGACGGATGTGAATGACCTGTTTGCTGTGGACGAATGGGCTGCACGGCATAATATGTCCATATTTAACATGGATGCCGCCAAAACCTTTGCTTCGTATCTGGTTGACTGTAAAAAAGTGGGAGTGAAAAGCGATTTTCCTATCAAAGGTCCTCTTCCCAAAGGATTGGTCCTGGCTAACGAAGGAACTGTCGGCATGGCGATTTCCCTGCGCAAAACAGTACAGCCTTTCGTAGAAACGGTTGTATTGCGCCCCCGCGTTCTTCATCTGGGAATTGGCTGCCGCAGAGGCACGCCGGAGGATAAAATCGAAGAACTGGTTATTCAGGAACTGGCAAAGCTTAAAGTTACAATGAGCGTGGTAAAAGGAATCGCTTCCATTGATGTAAAGAAGGACGAGCAGGGATTATTGGCCTTCGCTGAAAGCAATGCACTGCCCGTACGGTTTTATTCTGCGGAAGAACTGAATGCTGTGGAAGGGGATTTTACGCCTTCTGCTTTTGTGGCGAAAACCGTAGGCGTAGATAATGTCTGTGAAAGGGCGGCTGTGCTGGACAGTCATGGTGGGAAACTGCTGTTGCGCAAGACCGGAAGAAACGGCGTGACGCTGGCTGTGGCTGCTGAAAATTTTGTTGTAGATTTTAATTCATGATAAAGAGGATAATGATTGCAAAAGGAGTAGAAAATGGCTGCTAAAATTTATGTGGTAAGCCTGGGACCGGGCGGCAGGGAACAGATGACCGCACGTGCCATCAAAGCGCTGGAATCCTGTGACGTGATTACAGGATATAATGTATATGTGAATCTGATCAAAGACGAGTTCCCCGGAAAAACATTCGTGTCCAACGGGATGCGTAAAGAAGTGGACCGTTGCAAAGCGACGCTGGAAGAAGCGCTAAAGGGGCAGACGGTAGCGATCATCAGCAGCGGGGACGCCGGTGTGTACGGTATGGCCGGTATCATGTGCCAGGTGGCTGCCGATCATCCTGAAATTGATATTGAAGTGATTCCCGGTGTTACGGCTGCCTGCTCGGGGGCTGCGTTGCTTGGGGCGCCCCTGATCTGTGATTTTTGTCTGATTTCCTTAAGCGATCTGCTGACCCCCTGGGAGAAGATTGAAAAACGGCTGGACTGTGCTGCACAGGGAGATTTCTGTGTTGCCATTTACAATCCCAGAAGCCATAAACGGCAAGATTATCTGAAAAAAGCCTGCGATATCATGCTGAAGCATCAGAACGGCGACGTTCCCTGCGGTATTGTGCATAATATCGGACGGGAAGGTGAATCTTACGAACTGACCACGCTGAAAGAACTGGGCGATAATGAAAATGTGGATATGTTTTCTACGGTTATCATCGGGAATTCCCAGAGCAAGGTAATTAACGGACGGATCGTAACACCCAGAGGATATCATTTATGAAACGAAAAGTCTGGCTGATTGCCGGAACCATAGAAGGAAGAAAAATCGCTGACGCATTGGCTGCCATGCAGGTAGATGTCTATGTCTCTGTCGCTACGGCATACGGTGCGTCTTTATATCCTGACAATCCGTACATCCATGTACAGACAAAGCGCATGACGTTTGAGGATATGTGCACGTTTTTGCGTGAGGTGCACCCGGATCTGGTGCTGGATTCCACCCACCCTTATGCGGTAGTGGTTACGGATACGATACAGAAGGCCTGCAGGGAAACCGGGTTTCCGTACAAACGGATGCTGCGGCCGGCCAGCGAACATCCCGGCTGTATCACGGTGAAAGATTTCGGGGAAGCCATCGAAATTTTGAGCGGTACGGAAGGACCGGTGTTTTTAACCACCGGCAGCAAGAACCTGGTTGATTTTACAAAGCTTCCCGGTTATGCGGAACGCATTACCTGCCGGATACTGCCTTTGCGTGACTCGCTGGACAACGCGCTGAATCTTGGCTACAAACCGGCGCAGATCATCTGCATGCAGGGACCCTTTGCCAAAGATCTGAACATAGCCATGTTCCGGCGCGCCGGCGCAAAATATATTGTTTCAAAAGATTCCGGAAAGGCCGGCGGCTTTGAAGACAAACTGGAAGCGGCAGCCGAAGTAGGGGCCAAACTGATTCTGATCGACAGGAATCCGGAGACCGGCGAAAACCTGGAGCAGGTGCTGGCGGAACTGAAAGAACAGTTCGGCACTTGCTGCTGATTGGATGCGTTGGATCCGTTCCGTGTGTGCTGCGGCAATCATCATGTGTTTAGAAAGATTTGACTGAATGTGCCTGAGTAAGGTGTCAGATATAATTTATGTTAGAACGTGTGTTACGTAAGACAGGAGACAGGTCATGCTGAAAGTGAATGTGATCGGAATCGGTCCGGGAAATCCCGATCTTCTGACCGGAGCGGCAAGACAGGCAATCGCCGAAAGTACGGTTCTGGCAGGAGACCGGCGGATGGTAGGCCAGTTTGGGGAAGGGAAGAAAGTATATCCCACGATAAAACTGGCTGAGCTGGCGGAAATTGCGGCGAACGCAGATGCGGAAAAAGATGTTCTGGGTATCCTCGTATCCGGTGATGTGGGCTTTTTCAGTCTGGCCAAAACCATTGCAGGGAAGCTGCCTCAGTGTGAGGTAAAGCGGTACTGTGGGATTAGCAGCCTGGTTTATTTTGCTTCCCGGCTGCAGATGTCCTGGGATGACGCTAAAATTATCAGTATGCATGGAAGACAGCAGAATCTGGTTTCTGCTGTTTTACAATATAAAAAAGTTTTTTCCCTGACCGGCGGAGAGAATTCCCCGCAGGTATTATGCCGGCAGCTGTGCAGGCAGGGACTGGAAGATGTGCTGGTACATGTGGGTTCGGATCTGTCCTATCCGGAAGAAAAAATAGTAACCGGGACCGCTTCGGAAATCGCGCAGGGAGAATTTCCTTCTCTTTCGGTTATGATGATCTTGAATGAAAATGCCGGAAATCCGCTGCGGCAGTGTGTCCACGGTCTGGACGACAGCCTGTTCCTGCGGGGGAAGGCGCCCATGACCAAACAGGAGATCCGCGCGGTTTCCATTTCCAAATTGCAGCCCCGTCCGGATGACATCATTTACGACATCGGGGCCGGGACGGGATCCTGTTCCGTAGAACTTGCCTTGCAGGCGCCGCAGGGAAAACTGTATGCCTTTGAAATGAAAGAGGAGGCGCTGGAGCTGCTGCGTCTGAACAGGGAACGGTTCCATTGTGACAATATGGAAATCGTGCCGGGGGAAGCCTCGGAAGAAATGGAAAAGACCCCGGTACCTGACTGCGTCTTTATTGGCGGCAGCAGCGGCAACATGGCCAAGATGCTGGACAGCCTGTATGCACGTAATCCTGCGTGCCGTATCGTGATCAATGTGATCGCGCTGGAAACGCTGTGCGCGGTGGTAGAATATTATAAGGAAAAAACGGATTATGTACTCGATGTGGTGAATATTGCATCCGCTTACAATAAAAAGCTGGGCCGATACAACCTGATGATGGCACAGAATCCGATTTATATCATTACGGCAGTAAAAAAGATTGGGTGAACAGGATGGCTGAAACGGTAACAATGGATATTCCCCGGCTGCTTTTTGCGGCGCCCCAGAGCGGTAGCGGCAAGACTACGGTGGTTTGTGGCGTATTGCGGGCCCTGCTGAATAAAAAGCTGAAGGTAGCGGCTTTCAAAAGCGGGCCTGACTATATTGACCCCATGTTCCATTCAAAAGTGATCGGTGCAAAGTCCCGTAACCTGGATCTGTTTCTGACAGGCCGGGAAAATGTAAAACGTCTGCTGGCTAAAAACAGTTCGTCCTGTGATATAGCTGTTCTGGAAGGCGCTATGGGCTTTTATGACGGGATGGGAAAGACCACGGAAGCAAGCGCTTACGATCTGGCGCGGACGGTTAAAGCGCCTGTCGTACTGATAATAAACGGGAAAGGCGCGGCCGTTTCCATGGCAGCCCTTGTGAAGGGTTTTAAAGAATTTCGGGCAGACAGTAATGTTCAGGGTGTGATCTTGAATAATGTTAAAAAGATGACATACCAGTTTTATAAAGACGTGATCGAAAAGGAGACCGGCGTTAAAGTTTACGGTTATTTTCCGCATTTGCCGGAATGCAATCTGGAAAGCCGTCATCTGGGACTTGTGACTGCAGGAGAAATCGGAACGCTGGAAACCATCGTGGAACGTCTGGCGAAACAGGCGGATGAGTCTTTGGATCTGGAAGGCCTGATGACGCTGGCCGGGAATGCCGGACCGCTGGAATTTGAACCTCTGGAAATCAAACCGTCAGGTAAAGTTACGATTGCGGTTGCGCAGGATAAGGCCTTCTGTTTTTATTATCAGGATTCGCTGGACCTGCTGGCTATGCTGGGGGCAGAAATTGTATCCTTCAGCCCTTTGCAGGACACGAAACTGCCGGACTGTGACGGCGTGTTTTTAGGCGGGGGTTACCCGGAATTATATGCCGGACAGTTAAGTGAGAACACGTTATTGTTAACGGAACTGCGTGAAAAACTGGAAGCCGGGCTTCCCTGTTACGCGGAATGCGGCGGTTTTATGTATTTGATGGAAGGCTACAGGGAAGAGGGTACTGTATATCCCTGGGTAGGTGCTGTAAAAGGTCACTGCTGGATGACGGACAAGCTGGTTCGTTTTGGCTATGTGAATATGACAGCGAATACAGATAATGTACTGTGCAAAGCCGGTGATTCGATCCACGCCCATGAGTTCCACTATTCGGACAGCGATGAGAACGGAACTGCCTTTACGGTACAGAAAGCGGGAAAAACGACTGCCTGGCCTGCAGCCCAGGCCAACGGAACACTGTATGCCGGGTATCCGCACCTGCACCTTTGGGGCAATATCGGGTTTGCTGAAAACTTTGTGCAGGCCTGTATCCGGTATCATAAACATAATTCTGAGAAATAAGTTTTCTGTTGTGGTTTTTAAATTGACATGAGTTGACGTTTCGTTATACCTTTTGAAGAGGTGTATGTTATATGATGTTGTTAGGAGCCATCGTCTGCGGTTTCCTGTTAGACCTGGCGATTGGCGATCCCCACGGCTGGCCGCATCCGATTATTTTGATCGGTAATCTGATCAGCTGGCTTGAAAAACGGGTCCGGTCTGTTTGCGGTACCGATCCAGATAAATTGCTGCGGGGCGGTTTCGTCATTGTACTTGTTGTATGCCTGTTATCGTTTTCCGTGCCGTATCTCATTTTGTTTGCGGCAGGGAAAGTGGATCCCTGGCTGCGGTTTGCCCTGGAAACGGTGATGTGTTACCAGATTTTCTGTACCCGTTCCCTGCGGGATGAAAGCATGAAGGTCTATGATGCGCTGGAGGCTCAGGACCTGCCGCTGGGCCGGAAGATGCTTTCCTGGATCGTGGGCCGTGACACGGCTGAACTTTCGGAAGAAGAAGTGATCAAGGGCGCGGTGGAAACGGTCGCAGAAAATACTGCCGACGGTATTATCGCCCCGATGCTGTATATGTTCATTGGAGGCGCCCCGCTGGCGTTTTTGTATAAAGGCATCAATACCATGGACAGCATGATCGGCTATAAGGATGAGAAATTCCTCTATATTGGCCGGTATGCTGCGAAACTGGATGACATAGCTAATTTTATTCCGGCCCGTATCTGTGCCTTCTGTATGATGGCAGCCAGTTTTTTTACCGGGCTGGATACTAAAAATGCGTGGAAAATATTCTTGCGCGACCGGTATCACCATCTGAGCCCCAATTCTGCCCAGACGGAATCTGTGGCGGCGGGCGCCCTCCATCTGATGCTGGGAGGGGACCATTATTATTTTGGCAAGCTGGTACACAAGGAGACCATAGGGGATGATCTGCAGAAGCCTGCTTCCAAACATATTAAGCAGATGAACCTGCTGATGTACTTTACATCCATTACCGGCCTGCTCGGCTTCAGCCTCTTACGGGCCGTCTACCTGTTTACGGCAGGATAAGGAGTTTTATATGTATCAATATGTTCATGGCGGAGACATTTACAGTGATCCGACATTAAAACAGAACAAAGAGATGCTGGATTATTCCGCAAATATCAATCCCCTGGGCATACCTTCCGGTGTCCGCAGCGCTATAAAGGCCGCGGTTGCGGACAGCGTGAATTATCCGGATCCCTTTTGCAGGGAGCTACGCGCCCGGATCGGCCGGAGATTTTCTGTCCCTGCGGAGATGGTTTACTGCGGGAATGGGGCGGCTGATGTTTTATTCCGGATCATGACAGCACTGCAGCCGAAACGTACGCTGTTATTAGCGCCTGCCTTTGCTGATTATGAAAAGGCTGCCCTGACGGTTGACAGTAAGATTGATTATTTTATATTACATGAAGAAAACGGTTTTGCGGTTACCCCGGAGATCCTGAAAGCGATTACCAAACGGACACAGATGGTTGTGCTTTGCAACCCTAATAATCCTACCGGTAAGCTGATGGATAAAGAATTGCTCTTAGCGGTGTTAAAACATTGTGAAGAGCTGCATATTCCGTTACTGATCGATGAATGTTTCATGGATTTTGTACAGAATGAGGAAGAATACAGTCTGAAGGATCAGCTGGCTGCACATCCCGGGCTGGTCATCCTGAAAGCCTTTACGAAAATCTTTGCCATACCGGGAGTGCGGCTTGGTTTTTGCCTGACTTCTGATACGGTTTTGATCGATAAGCTGTATGCGTGCGGACAGGACTGGAATGTTTCCGTGCTGGCACAGGCTGCCGGCGTTGCCGCCCTGGAGGAAACGGACTATCTGGTTGAGACCCGTGAATTGATTGACACAGAAAAAGCCTATCTGGCAGCGCAGCTGCGCATAATCGGGCTGAAAGTGTTTGAAGGTGCGGCCAATTACCTTCTGATAAAATCGCTTCATAATTATCCCTGGCCGGAAAAGCTGAGGAAACACCATATCCTGATCCGGGACTGTTCCAATTACCGTGGTCTGTCTTCCGGATTTTACAGGATAGCGGTGAAGACACGCCGTGATAACCGCAGGCTGATAAAAATAATGAAGGAACTGGTAAAGCATGACTTCTTTGATTATATTAATTGACGGACTGGGCGACGATCCGATTCCTGCCTGGAATGGGCAGACGCCTTTTTCCCGTGCTTTGCATCCGCAGATGGACAGACTGATCAGGGAAGGGAGTCTTTCGCAGGTCAGCATCTGTGAAGAGGATGTGGTGCCGGGAAGCCTGACCTGTATCCTGCGGCTTCTGGGTGTTCCCAAAGAAGTTTTTCCCACAAACCGGGCTTATCTTGAACTGCTGGCCCAAAACCGGGATGTCTCGGAATATGAGATGGTATTGCGCTGTAATGTGGTATCCCAGGACAGCGGCGGCCGTCTGGTTTCGTTCAACGGAATGGGGCTGTCAGCCAGGGAAATCGTGGCTATGGCCCGGCAGTTCAGTTCTTTGACGACGGATATAGAATTTATCCATTTATCTGATTACCGCAATTTGCTGGTTATGGACCGAAATGAAAATGTATTGCGGACCCAGACTGCACCGCCGCATGAAAGCATGGGACTGCCGGTGGAAGAACTGCTGGCCGAACTGAAAGAGTCTTCCCTTGCCATGAAGGTGTTCATGCAGGAAACGGATCAGATTCTGCAACAGTATAACCGTAATGAGCTGACATATAAGCTGTATCCCTGGGGCGCATCATGCCGGACAGAGATGCCTTCCTTTGAGGCCCTGAACGGGATGAAAGGCGCACTGGTATGCCAGACGGAAATCGTCCGGGGCATCGGCAAAGCACTGAAGATGGAAGTCCCAGAACTTTCCTACTGTACAGCGGATACGGACACAAATATAAGGGAGAAACTGGCGGTTACCCGTAAGATGATCAACCGATATCCGTTTGTGATGACGCATTTTAACGGGACGGACGAAGCGGCGCACCGTCATGATTATGAAGGAAAGGCCGAATTTATCGCCCGTATTGATAAAGAATTTCTGGAACCGCTGCTGGATACGGCGGAAGAACCGTTACGCATTGTGATCTGCGGTGACCATGTGACAAGCAGTGTTACGGGCAAACATACCCGTGGCAGGGGACCGGTGATTGCCGCGGAAACAAGAACCGGGCACCGGCCAAGTTCCGGCATCGCGACGTACAAAGATATAGTTAACTATTTAATGAAAGAGAGTGAGTATAATGGCTAAAGCAATCATGATACAGGGGACCATGTCGAATGCCGGCAAAAGTCTGGTTACGGCAGCGTTATGCCGCATTTTCCATCAGGATGGGAAACGGGTGAATCCGTTTAAATCCCAGAACATGGCCTTAAACTCTTTTATTACGGAAGAAGGCGCCGAGATGGGACGGGCGCAGGTAGTTCAGGCTGAAGCTGCGGGAGTGAAACCCAGCGTACTGATGAATCCGATCCTCCTGAAACCTACCAGCGACAGCGGCTCCCAGGTCATTGTCAACGGCGTGGCCATCGGCACGATGCCGGCAGTAGAGTATTACAAATTTAAGACCAAGCTTATCCCGGATATCATGAAGGCTTACAATACACTGGCTGACAAAAGTGATATCATGGTCATAGAAGGCGCAGGCAGTCCTGCCGAAATCAACCTGAAGGCACAGGATATCGTGAATATGGGTATGGCCCGGATGGCAAAATCCCCGGTACTGCTGGTTGCCGATATTGACCGCGGCGGGGTATTTGCCTCGATTTACGGAACCCTTATGCTGCTGGAACCGGATGAACGTGCCATGGTAAAGGGTGTCATCATCAATAAATTCCGCGGCGATGTCAGCATCTTGAAACCCGGTCTGGATATGCTGGAAGAAAAAACCGGTATACCGGTGATCGGTGTACTGCCCATGCTGCATGTTGACATAGAAGATGAGGACAGCCTGTCGGAACGCCTGACCCAGGTGAAAAGTAAAAATGCGCTGATTGATATTGCTGTAATCAAGATGCCCCGTATGTCTAATTTTACGGATTTCAATGTGTTTGAACTGATTGACGGCGTATCGTTGCGGTATGTCAAATCTACGGAAGAGCTTGGCAACCCGGACATGATCATCCTGCCCGGAACAAAAAATACCATTGATGACCTGAAATGGATGCGGCAAAACGGACTGGAAACCGCGGTACTGCATAAGGCCAATAACGGAACGGTTGTCTTTGGTATCTGCGGCGGGTATCAGATGCTGGGCCGGAGCCTGTCCGACCCCTTTGGGTATGACAGCGGTCATGCCGGAAGCGTTACGACCGGCATGGGGCTGCTGAACACAGAAACGGAATTTGTTGAAAACAAACGCACGATCCAGATGAAGGGTCATTTTAACAGGGTGGAAGGCATATTTTCCGGCCTAAGCGGCATGGAATTCTACGGCTATGAGATCCACAGCGGCATAACCTCGCTGGAAGCAGTCAAAGCGTTGAATACCGTAGAACCGATCAACGAAAAGGCAGAAGCTTTTGCCGAAGGAAGCCAGACGGTGCGCGGCGGTCTGCAGGTGTATGGCACCTACATCCACGGTATATTCGATGGGGAAGGCATTGCTGCCAAAATTGTGGAAGCCCTGTTGGCCAGAAAAGGCCTGAGCATGGATGATGTGAAAGTGATCGACTATCAGAAGTATAAACAACAGCAGTACGACCTGCTGGCACAGAGCGTACGTGAGCATCTGGATATGAAAAAAGTTTACGAGATTGTGGAGAACGGACTTGACGGATAAGAGGCGTGAGCATTTTGGCAGTTTCGCGCCTGATGGTATAATAAAGAGAGGTTTACTATGGATAAAAGTAAACTGGGACTGATCCATATTTATACAGGCAACGGAAAGGGAAAGACTACGGCTGCGCTTGGGCTGATCCTGCGGGCCAGCGGAAGAGGGTTGAAGGTCGTTCTGGGACAGTTCCTGAAGGGCCGGGAAACAGGAGAACTGCACACCCTTGCTTTGCTGCCGGGTGTGAAAGTGTTCCGGGGCAAGCCGCTGACAAAGTTTTCGTTCCAAATGAATGAGAAGGAAAAAGCAGAAGTGCTGCAAAGCCATAACGATTTTATCCGGGAACTGGCATCATACTGCAGTAAAGAAGAAACCGATCTTCTGGTGCTGGATGAAGTGATCGGCGCCTGCGGTACCCGCCTGCTGGATGAAGCGTTGCTCATTGATTTTCTGAAACACAAACCGGAACATCTGGAAGTGGTCATGACAGGCCGTAACCCTTCGCCGGAGTTGTTGGAACTGGCTGACTATGTCTCCGAAGTCTGCAAGCGTAAGCATCCGTTCGATAAAGGAATACCGGCCCGGGAAGGCATTGAAAAGTAAGGTAAAGGAGGAATCGTTATGAATCTGGAAAATGTGCTACCGATGGATATTGAAAAACGCAGTTTTGAAATTATTTCTGAAGAATTAGGCGAATTAAAACTGGATCCGGACAAGGAAAGCATTATCAAGCGCTGCATCCACACCGCAGCGGATTTTGACTATGCGCGTACGTTACGGTTCAGTGACAATGTGGTGGAAGATACGCTGGCAATCATGAAGAAGGGCGGCTTTACGATTGTTACAGATACCAAGATGGCCCAGACGGGTATCAATAAAGCCGCGCTGGCCAAACTGAACGGCAATGCTGTCTGCTTCATGAGCGACCCGGATGTGGCGGCCCGCGCAAAAGAGGCGGGAAGCACACGGGCGGCTGCCTGCATGGAGAAAGCAGCTACGCTGGAAGGACCGGTAATCATTGCAGTAGGCAACGCGCCGACGGCGCTGGTACGCCTGGACGAACTGGTCAGGGAAGGCAAGATCAGACCGGCGTTGGTCATCGGCGTGCCGGTAGGATTTGTCAACGTGGTCCAGTCCAAAGAAATCATTATGGCCAGCGGTGTGCCGTATATTGTAGCTGTGGGCCGCAAAGGCGGCAGCAATGTTGCGGCGGCCATCTGCAATGCGCTGATGTACAAGCTGACCAGCGAGCAGGCAAATAGGCGGTAATTTAGGTTTAAACATGGTTAAAAACTCAGGATTTTTCACCGGAAATCCTGAGTTTTTTGCTGAAGAGGAAATGGCGAATCCGGTCTGTTGGGGTTGCAGATGCAATCTGTTCCCGATTATAATATTTAAATTAGAATTCAAGACTATCTTTTCTTTTGATTTGTGGTATAATGTAAAATATATTTTTCGCTGTATTGTTTTTGGACAATTACGATAGGAACGATTGTCAATTACAACTGTGCCTTTTATTGGATAGCAGAAAACTATCAAACAGTATTGGGGGTTCTTTCAGGTGCCTGTTTTGGATTTACTTCGTGTTGACCGGGATAAGTGCATAAAATGCGGTCTGTGTGTAGCAGACTGCCCGGCATGTATATTGGATATGGGGGAAAATGGCCCGGAATGTAATGTAGACCGCGGTTGCATGAGCTGCGGTCATTGCGTTGCCATCTGTCCCACGGGAGCTATGGATAATAAATATACACCGCGGGAAGAAATGGTTCCGGCTCCTGAATCGATTATTTCGGAAAAGCAGGCCTATGACTTTCTGCGGTCCCGCCGCAGCGTGCGCCTGTTCAAACCGCAGCCGCCGAAGCAGGAAGAGGTGTTAAAACTGTTGGATATCTGCCGGTACGCACCCACCGCGGGCAACAGTCAGAGCATGTATTTTACGGTAATTTCCAATCCGGATACGCTGGCTGCGATCCGCAGGACGACTGCGGAGTGGATGGCGGAAGAAGTGGAAAAGGAAACGGTAAACAAACGGTACTTCAAAGCCGTATTGCATACATTTCATGAAAAAAACGTTGATATTATTGGTCGCAATGCGCCGATGCTCATTTTTGTATCAACGAGGCGCCTGAATGTGACAGGGGTGAGCAACAGCGAGCAGTGCCTTGCCTACGCGGAACTGTTTGCACCGGCCATTGGTCTGGGAACGACAATTGCCGGGTTCATCCAGGCCTGCGGTATTGCCGGATACAAACCGCTGCTGGATCTGGTGGGGATCCCGTCGAAACAGAAACTGGTTGGCTGCATGATGGTAGGATACCCCCGGGTTAAGTATAAGCTGATGCCGGAACGCCAGCACCTGAAATGCGAGTTCAAAGAATAAATAAAATAGAGAATATATAAAACAGCCTGTACTTTTACATAGATACGGGCTGCTTTTTATTTGAATGAGTAATTGAGATATTGGCGTTGAAGTGTTATAATCGAATTATACAGGACTTGCGGTTCGTAACAGATGCAAGTTACAATGTTTGTTAAAAATGGGAGGAAGAGAGTATGAAAAAATCAGTAGCATTTTTAGCAACAGCATTATTGTCCTTGTCCATGTTGTTCAGCGGCTGCGGCGGCGGAGACAAAAAGGCTGAGGCTCCGAAAGCAGATAATGCGGCCAAAGAACTGACTGTATATACTGCCCGCAGTGAAAGCCTGAACAACGCGGTAATCAAGAATTTCGAAAAAGATACAGGCATAAAAGTTAATGTTGTAGTGGCAGGCACAGGGGAAGTTGTGAAACGTGTCGCATCGGAAAAAGCAAATCCGCTGGGCGATATTTTATGGGCTGGCAGCGAAGCCATGCTGGCATCTAAAAAAGAACTCTTCCAGGAATATGTTTCCAAAGAAGATCCGAACATGATGGATGAATTCAGAAACACAACAAAATTCTTCACACCTGCATTTTCCGATCCGACGGTTATGGTCGTAAATAAGAAGATGAAGGGCGATATGAAGATTGAAGGCTTTGGCGATCTGCTGAATCCGGCACTGAAAGATAAAATCGCGTTCGGCGATCCGGTAAACTCCTCTTCGGCATTCCAGTCCCTGGTTGTTATGCTGTATGATATGGGTAACGGTGATCCCTTCAGTGAAGAGGCCTGGGATTATTGTGACAAGTTCCTGAAACAGCTGAACGGCAAGATGATGAACAGCTCCAGCCAGGTTTATAAAGGCGTGGCAGGCGGCGAATATATTGTCGGCCTGACCTGGGAAGATCCGGCTGCGACACTGGTCAAGAGCGGTGCTCCGGTTGAAGTTGTGTTCCCGAAAGAAGGCGCTCTGTATGCACCGCAATCCGTGCAGATCATCAAAAACTGCAAGCATCCCGAAAACGCGAAAAAGTTTGTGGATTATATGCTGAGCGAAAAGATCCAGAACCTGGTTGGCACCACGTTAACGGTTCGTCCGCTGCGTAAAAATGCCAAACTGGCGGATTATATGACTCCGGCCAGCAAGATCAAAATTGCCCCGAAGTTCAACGAAAAATGGGTTTCCGAAAACAAAGAAAAATTTACCAAAGAATTCACCAAACATCTGGAAAAATCTATGTAACTGTAAAACGGCATAAGGAAGTGCGGGGTCATTCCGTAATCAATTTGTGCTGAAGCTATGAATGGCGCCAATAGATGAATTGGCGCCATTTTGTTATACAAAGGAGAGTTCTGATGAGTGTTTCCATTGATATAGATAATGTCATAAAAAAATATGAGGATACCACGGTTATCAACGGTCTGTCCCTGAAAATCCATCCGGGGGAGTTCTTTACGTTATTGGGTCCGTCCGGCTGTGGCAAAACTACATTGCTGCGTATGATCATCGGCTTTAACTCCATTGAGGGCGGGGCGATAAAGGTTGACAATAAGGTAATTAACAACATCCCGGTCAACAAACGCAATATGGGCATGGTGTTTCAGAATTATGCAATCTTCCCCCACATGTCTGTTTTCGATAATGTGGCCTTTGGTTTAAAGCAGCGGAATGTTCCTGCAGCAGAAATTGAAAAGTCTGTTGTTGAGATTTTGGATGTAGTCAAGATTGGGCATTTGAAAGACCGGATGCCTACACAGCTGTCCGGCGGCCAGCAGCAGCGCGTTGCACTGGCCAGGGCTATCGTAATCCATCCCCAGGTGCTGCTTATGGACGAACCGTTATCCAATCTGGATGCGAAATTACGGGTGGAAATGCGTAATGCCATTAAAAACATCCAGCAGCAGGTGGGGATCACAACCGTATATGTGACCCATGACCAGGAGGAAGCCCTGGCGGTTTCCGACCGTATTGCCGTCATGAACGATGGCGTCATCCAGCAGGTAGGGTCTCCCCAGTACATCTATCAGCGGCCTGCCAACCGTTTCGTTTCGACGTTTATCGGTCTGTCAAATATTTTTAAGGCTGTTGTCAGGAAAAGCGGCGCGCAGCATATCCTTTCCTTTGGGAAATACCAGGTTCCCATGCAAACGCTGGACGCAGCTGCTGTTGCAAAATATGCCGGTGCCTCCGGAACAGCAGACATCCCAGTAACGGTTGCCGTCCGCCCGGAAGAATTTACCGTACATTTGGACGGGGAAGGTCTGGACGCAGTGGTCAATTACAGCGTATTCCTGGGGATATCGACCCATTACTTCCTGACCATGTCCGACGGGCATGAGGTGGAAGTGATCACACCTTCGGATGTGGGACGGATCATTCCCAATCATACAGCTGTTAAACTGCGGGTTGAACCGGAACGTATCAATGTATTTACGGAAGACGGGATGCAGTCGCTGATCATTCAGACAGAAGATATAAACGGCAGGCGAATTGGTGGTGAGGACGCATGAAGAAGCCGAACATCTGGACCGGGTTTACGCTGGCGATACTGTGCTTTTTCCTTTTGTTTGTAGTGTACCCGCTGTTTCTGATCATGTATCAGAGTGTGGTCGATCCCGAGACCCACGCGCTGACCTTTGATTACTTTACAAAGTTTTTCGGGCGCAAATTCTACTGGAGCACATTGGTCAACAGTTTCAAGGTAACCGTTTGCGCGACATTGCTGGCGGCCATTATCGGTCTGCCCATGGCATATGTGTTGCGCAGTTTTAAAATCCCTTACAGCAAATATGTCAATATTTTAATTGTAATCTCTTATTTGTCGCCTCCTTTCATCGGCGCTTATGCATGGATCCAGCTGCTGGGGCGCAACGGGTTTATCACGCAGCTGATCAACAGCCTGTTCGGCATCCAGTTCGGAGGCATTTACGGGTTTGCAGGTATCGTCCTTGTCTTTTCGCTGCAGTCATTTCCTTTGATTTACATGTATGTTTCCGGCGCGTTAAAGAATCTTGACAGCTCCCTGAATGAAGCGGCGGAAAGCCTGGGCTGCAATGCGTTCCAGCGTGTGACGCAGATCATCCTTCCGCTGGTCATGCCGTCCCTGCTGGCAGGTTCCCTGCTGGTGTTTATGCGGGTGTTCTCGGATTTCGGTACGCCCATGCTGATCGGGGAAGGGTTTAAGACGTTCCCTGTATTGATTTATACCCAGTTCATGGGCGAAGTCAGTACGGACGACCATTTTGCGGCGGCCCTGTGCGTAATCGTCGTTGTAATTACCCTGTTCCTGTTCTTCCTGCAGCGCATGGTAGCAAAACGTTATTCCTATGCGATGACGGCATTAAAGCCCATGCAGCCGGTACAGGCGAAAGGCAGCCAGAAATTCTTTGCCTATCTGTTTGTGTTCGGCGTAGCGTTTATCGCCATGCTTCCCCAGCTGACCGTTATCTTTACATCTTTCCTGGAAACAGTGGGAGGCGCGGTATATACCGGGAAGTTCTCGTTGATGAACTACGAGAACACGCTGTTCTCAAAGGATAACATATCGATTTTCAATACCTATGCTTTTGGGTTGTGCGCAATCGGCATCGTGGTAGTTCTGGGTATCCTGATCTCGTATCTTACAGCCCGGAAACCGTCCCTGCTGACAAACATCCTGGATACGCTGACCATGTTCCCGTATATTATTCCGGGCTCTGTGTTAGGTATTGCGCTGCTGTCCGGCTTTAACTCAGGGGTGTTGGTTTTGTCCGGTACAGCTCTGATTATCATCATTTCCCTGACGATCCGGCGTATGCCTTATACGATCCGGTCCAGCACGGCGATCATTTCACAGATTTCGCCCAGTGTGGAAGAAGCGGCGATCAGCCTTGGCGCCAGTGAGTTTAAGTCCTTCCGTAAAATCATGGTGCCCATGATGCTTCCGGGCGTACTGGCCGGCGCTATTATGAGTTGGATCACCCTGATCAGCGAATTAAGTTCCAGCATCATTTTATATACCAGCAGCACCAGTACGTTGACAGTTGCGATTTACGCAGAGGTCATCCGCAGTAATTTCGGCAATGCCGCGGCATACTCTACGATCCTGACCCTGACTTCCATCGTGTCCCTGTTAATATTCTTCCGCCTCTCGCATAACGAAGATGTCAGCGTGTAATATCCGGTTCGTAAAAATCTTTCACATAAAAGTCAAGAAATAAAACGGCTGATGATGCTATAATAATCATGTTACAGCAGGCGTATAATAAAAGAGCGTACTAATGAACCTGACAATGTAAGGCAGTAAAGGAGGATATCTCAATATGGCAAAATATTTAGGCGGTACCGACAACCAGCAGGAAGAAGTGAAGGCGGAACTGATTGCTCCGGGTTTATTGTGCAATGATTTTGTGTTAAATGTTTCTACCGGTATTTTCTCTTCGGAAAAAATCGGTATCAAAGACAATATTTCGTTTTATGAAGAAGTGACACAGGAAAACGAAAAGAAATTCAGCATTGGCTGGGGCATTGTGGGACTTGCGATCTTTGGTCCATTAGGCGCGTTGGCCGGCGCCATCCTCGGTGGGGACAGCAAGACGAAACACGTCGTTGCCGCCCAATTGGAAAACGGGTTGCGCTTTGTCGTCCAGCTGGACCAGGATGAGTTTGTGAAATGGGTAAACCTGATGCCTCATAAAGCGGCTCCGTCAGGAGAAGAAGTATAACCGGGAACAGGGTTCCGGTTTGTAATTCTCAAAACACCTTGAAAGGTTGGATCGCATGAAGTGTTCGATCAGATTCCGGCGCAGGCTGCTGTTCCCGGTCGTGTTACTCTTACTGTTGGCAGCGTTCCTTTCGGCAGGCTGCGGGGAAGAAGAAAAGTTTAATAAAGAAAAAGCGGCGATATTGGAAGAACTGAAGCTGGCGCAGCAGATCCGGATCCCGGAAGGGCTGGAAGGGGAAGCGCTGGATAAAGCTATTTCCGAACTGTCCCCCCGGCACAAAGCGGCGATACAACAGGTAGATGCGAAGCTGAAAGAACTGGGCGAGAAGTATGGAAAGGCAGATGCCAAATTTAAGGCAGATACGGAAGAAATACGGAAGACGCTGAACAAGGACCATGTCGAATGGCTGAAAGCCGCGGTGGCCCCGAAAATCAAAGGAGATCCGGTGATGGGGGTCGGCATCGGCTGCCGCTGGGAAGAAATTGAAGAAATACTGGGCGAGCCTATCGAAAGGAAACAGACAGCCGGGTTAAAAGAGTTTAAATATTCGGGCCTTGTATTTAATGAGATCCGGGACCACGGGGAAACGTATGGGAAGCCTTTGCCTCCTTCCTACGGACCGGACGCGTATTACATGACAGGGAACGGATATAAGACGGCCAGTGGCATACAAATCGGCATGACAAAAGCGGAATTGCTGGAATGCTACAAAGGCAAGCTTGCTTCGTTAGACGATCACACCGATCCGCGGTTCATCATCATGCGGTTCGATCCTACGCCGGACCATAAACATGCCTACAATCAGTTCATGCAACTGACGGACGGAAAACTGAGCCGGCTGATAGTGGCCAAACATTAATTGTTGTATTTTTATAAATAAAACCGCAGTATTCAGGGAGCTTATTCTGAATACTGCGGCTTTTGCATACGGGCCCAGACGACCGGCTTGTAGTTGCATAACCGTGAGATACGCTTATGACAATTCGCCTTTACGGTCATTTTGATGAGCAATTTTGTAAGAGGTTGTTAATATATTCTTCATCAGGCGTTGCATAAAAGGTTTTCTGGTTTGTAAAAATGACAAAACCCGGTTTGGCGCCGGAAGGCTTTTTAACAAACCGGCGGGGAACGCAGTCTACGGGTATCTGGCTGCCGCCACGGGCTTTGCTGAACCAGGCGGCCAGCTGTACCGCAGCATCCAATGCTTCCGGCTCGGGTTCAGGCAGGGAGGTTTTCAGTAAAACATGGCTGCCGGGGATTTTCTGCACGTGCAGCCAGAGGTCATTTCCCGTACCGGTTTTAAAAGTCACTTCGTCATTCTGTCGGTTGTTTTTACCAATATAAATCTCAGTAGATTCGGAGAAAACAATATGAAGGGGAGAAGATTTCCCTGAGGGTCTCATTTTCCGTCTGGGAACCGGAAGGACACCCGCATGTTGCAGTTCTTCTTTAATCTCTTCTGTCTCCTGCCGGGTGGTGGCGAAATGCAGGCTTTCTTCTATGCTTTCCAGATAGGTCTTCATATCTGTCGCTTCCGTTAACTGATGGGCCACTTCTTCCTGGGCCCGTTTCAGTTTATTATATTTTTTATAGTATTTTTGCGCATTTTCGGCAGGGGTCAGCACAGGGGACAACGTGACCTGCAGGGGCGTTCCGTCATAAATATTGGATACGGTGCAGGAAACCGCTCCCTTTTGGATCTGGTACAGGGCCGCCATCAGGCTGTCGGCAATTATGCGGCAGGCGTCCGCGTCGTTGGACAGAGCCAGATCCTGTGTAAGCGCGCCGATCTTTTTTTCTGTTTTTCGAATTTCAGACTGCACGGCCTTCCGTAACTGATCCTGCTCGGGGAGCTTTGCCGGCTGTAAGCGGGCAGCGTAACCCAGGGCTTCATTAATACCGGGAAACGTTTCGCTGCGGCATCCTTCCGGTACATAGGCGGCCGGATAGGGGAAGATAGTCTGGCACTGGTTGTCTGCGGCGATGATGGCAGTAAAAGAACGTGCTGCCCGTTCTTCTGATACAATCTTTTGCAGCGCGCCAATCACAGAGGCCAGACGGTTCCGGTCCATGGGGGTGAGGTAGGTGGCGTTTAACGGGATCTCTGCCGCACAGAGCAGTTGTAAAGCCGAAGCTTTGCCGATCCCGGTGGTTTCTTTGACCAGTGGTTTCCACAGGGAAGAGGTCACTTCATCGGGAATGGCTGCCACGATTGCTTCTGCTGAGGCGGTCAGGATATCCAGGCCTGCCTGAGGCGGCGGCGGGTTATAGTCATATCCGGGCTGGATGACGCGAACGGAATTCATGACAGGGCTGACATGTTTTATGCTGTCCAGGATTTTCCCGTTTTCCGCAAAAACCAGATTGGAATTTTTGCCTGCGAGTTCAACGATGACCTGTTTTGTGATAATCTGGCTGTTCCGTCCCAGCAGGCTGATTTCCAGTTCGATGACACGGTCCAGGCCGTATTGGCGGACCTGGGTTATGATCCCTTCTTCCAGATGTTTCCGCAACAGCATACAGAAAGCCGGCGGTTCCGGTGGATTGTCTGGCGCTTTGTCTGCAAGGCGGATTGAGGGGGCGGCGGCATTTACGTCAATGATCAGGTGGAGCGTATCATATTCCCGCTTCAGCGAAAAATACAGGGAGCGGCCGGAAGGCATACCGATTTTGTAAATCCGGCTTCCGGTAATTTCCTGTTTCAGATACTCTGTCAGCGCATATAAGGTTATACCTTCCAGATTCATGGTTTATCTTCCTTTTTCTCTTATTTTCTTAAGGGGTTTGGTTGCTTTCGCTTTCACAATGGTTTATAATATCGGTACGGTTTCTGTATTTCTTTTCAAGTATATCATATTTCATACAAAATATCTTTCGGAGGAATCAGAATGAAAAAAGTTTTCTTAACAATACTGTTTTGCTGTTTTCTGTCCCAATGTTTTGCGCTCACTCCCATGACGGATGAAAATATGAAGCAGGCGATCCAGTATGGAATAAACGGCAAACAGGAAAACCGTACGCTGTACCAGCTGGTAGATCCCTGGCTGGTAGCGGAAAAGAACCAGAAGAACCCCTACCGGCAAAAAGAAAGCATTTTTGTCTATACCCCGTATCTTTTAGCCGTAATCCATACCAGGGACAAGGTGGAAGAATCACGTGTCCCGGAACTGGCAGACATAAAGAAAGCAATTCAGGAATATGACGGTATCACGCTGATCGGAGCCAGGCTGAATACCCCCGTTGTACTGCAGGAAGGCGAATATACCGTAAGGCTTGTACAGGGGCAAACGAACCTTGCGCCCTACGCGTCCATTTATCTGCACCATGAAATGATCAACCGGTACGAGAAAAAGGAAAGCCCGGCAGCGAAACCGGACGACGGGAAGCAGCTGACGGTAAACGAAAAGAAACCGGGGAATGATGCAAAGACGGAAAAGGTCGCGGTTCTTGAAATGCAGTATTATTTCGACAGTTCCCAGTTCAATCCGGCACAGCCGTATACGGTGCTGATTGCGGATAAATATTGCGGAGAGCGCCGCTTTGATGTGGACCCGGCGGCGATCCGTTAAGACAGGAGGCCAATAGAATGCTCAAAAGCATGACCGGTTTTGGCCGGGGATGTTATGAAGAAGAAAACTTTTCTGTTACGGTGGAGATCAAATCTGTCAACCACCGTTACAATGAAACGGCAATCCGTTTACCCCATTTTCTGAACCCGCTGGAAGACAGGATCCGCAAAACGATTCTGTCTTCTGTATCCAGAGGCCGTATTGATGTTTTCGTAACAGCCAGATATACGGATCAGGGCGCAGTGAATGTTACCGTGGATAAATCGCTGGCCGCTGCGTACCATGCAGCGCTGCAGGAAGTGGGGCAGGCGATCGGCATCGCTTCTCCTTCCATCAGCGAGCAGGCAGAGATCCTGTATCTGGCCCGTTGCCCGGAAGTGATTACAGCCAAAGAAGGGCTGTTTGACTGCGACGCTTACTGGCCCAAAATCAAACAGGCTGTGGATCAGGCGGTGGAAGCGCTGGTAGCCATGCGGGAGGCAGAAGGCAATCATATTGCAGCAGACTTCCGCAAACGGCTGGAGTTAATTGAAAATAACGTATTGGAAATCGAAAAGCGTTCTCCGCAGGTAGTGGCGGAATATCAGGCAAAACTGAGCGAAAGGCTGGATGCATTGCTGGCTGACAAAAAGATCACAGCCGATCCGGACCGTGTGCTGCAGGAGGTTGCCATTTTTGCGGACCGGACAGCCATCACAGAGGAAATCGTACGGCTGAAAAGCCATATCCGGCAGTTCCGTGTGATTCTGGAAAGCGGACAGCCGGTGGGGCGCAAGCTTGACTTCCTTGTGCAGGAATTCAACAGGGAAGCCAATACGATTGCGTCCAAAGCCAATGACTTTGAACTGGCAAAAACCGTGGTGGATGTGAAAGCCGAGATTGAAAAAGTCCGGGAACAGGTCCAGAATATTGAATGATAATGAACAGGAGCAGTTATGGGTATTAAGATGATCAATATCGGTTTTGGCAATATCGTTTCTGCCAATCGCATCGTCGCGGTGATCAGCCCGGAATCGGCGCCGGTCAAACGCATTATTTCCGAGGCGAGGGACAGGGGGCTGCTGATCGATGCGACATACGGAAGAAAGACCCGGGCCGTTATCATAGCAGACAGCAGCCATGTAATATTGTCTGCGATACAGCCGGAAACAGTTGCGAATCGTTTTGATTCCGAAACGGAGGAAACAGAGCCATGACGGAGAAGAAGCCAAGAGTGCCCCAGGGACTGCTGCTGGTGGTGTCCGGTCCCAGCGGTGCAGGGAAGGGGACCATCTGCGGTATATTAAGGGAAAAACTGCCGGAACTTGCCTACTCGGTTTCCGTTACGACGCGTGCGCCCCGGGAAGGGGAAGTGGATGGCAGGGACTATTTCTTTAAAACCGTTGAAGAAGTCAAGAACATGATCTTCCGGGGCGAATTGCTTGAGTATGCCCAGGTATACGGGAATTATTACGGGACGCCGAAACCTTACGTGATGAATTTACTGAACGAAGGCAGGGACGTTTTGCTGGAGATAGATATCCAGGGCGCGCTCCAGATCAAAAAAGTGTTCCCGGACGGGGTGTTTGTGTTTGTTACGCCCCCGTCGCTGGAGGAGCTGCGGGCGCGGATCTATAAGCGGGGCAAAGACGAACCGGCTGTTATAGAGAAACGGCTGAAAGAAGCAGGCAGCGAACTGAAATATGCCAGCAAGTATGATTATATTATCGTAAACGATGTGGCGGAAAAAGCGGCTGCCCGTGTACTGACCCTGCTGGAAGCAGAACGGTACCGTGCCGGCCGGACATATTTTATTGTGGACGAGATCATCAATCCGGGTAAAGCGGAGTAATTATTTACAGGAGGCAGATAACAATGAGCATGGTAGATCCTTCTATCGATAAGTTGGCGGAAATGGTAGACAGTAAATACACCCTGGCGATTCTGGCAGCCAAACGGGCACGTGAGCTGACAAAGCCGGGGAAGTCCCAGGGAGAAAAAGAAGTCGGGGAAAAGGAAGTCAGCATCGCGCTGAAAGAAGTCGGTGAGAGAAAAATAACCTACACCCGCAAAAAATAACGGAGAAATAATATGCTTAAAGGAAAAAAGATTGTACTTGGGGTAACCGGCGGTATCGCTATCTATAAAGCGGTCGATCTTGTCAGCAAACTGCGTAAACAGGGGGCAGAGGTCCGTGTCGTGATGACAGAGCATGCGGCAAAATTTGTTTCCCCTCTTCTTTTTGCCGAAATCAGCGGACATAAATGCGCTGTTTCCATGTGGGACGGCCGGGATGAATTTAATGTAGAGCATATTGCGCTGGCCAACTGGGGAGATTTGCTGCTGGTAGCGCCGGCGACGGCAAACATTCTTGCCAAAATGGCCTGCGGGCTGGCGGATGACCTGCTGAGTACGGTGATCCTTGCAGCCCCGTGTCCGAAAATCGTATGTCCCGCTATGAACACAGGTATGTATGAAAACGTGGCGACACAGGAAAACCTGAAGACCCTGGCAGGCCGCGGTATAGCGGTCATGGAACCGGGCAGCGGGGAACTGGCCTGCGGCACAACTGGCGCGGGAAGGCTCCCGGAAGTGCCGGAGATCATTGCCTATCTGGAACGTTTTCTTGCACAGCGTGAAGGAGATATGCGCGGCCTTAAGGTGATGGTCACCGCAGCAGGTACGCGGGAGCCCATTGACCCGGTGCGCTTTGTGGGAAACCGGAGCAGCGGGAAGATGGGATATTCCATTGCCAGGCAGGCGTTGCTGCGGGGCGCGGACGTGACCCTGATCACCGGGCCTTCCGCCTTGACGCCGCCGCCCTATGCAAAGGTGGTGCGCGTGGAAACCACGAAGCAGATGCTGGATGCCTGTCTCGCCGTGTATCCGGATACGGATATCGTTATCAAAGCGGCGGCGGTTGCCGATTTCAAACCCCGCTCGGTAGCGGACCAGAAAATCAAGAAGATCCATCCGGAAGACGGGATGACCATTGTGATGGACCAGAATCCGGATATTTTAAAGACCCTTGGCGGTATGAAGAAACAGCAGTTCCTGGTAGGCTTTGCGGCAGAAACACAAAACCTGCTGGAAAATGCGGCCAATAAAGTAAAAAAGAAGAATCTGGATATGATCGTCGCCAATGATGTATCCCTGAAAGGCGCCGGCTTTAATACGGACACCAACATTGTCAAGTTTTTATATCCGGATGGAACGGTGGAAGCGCTGCAGATCCTTTCCAAGGATGAAGTGGCGTCCATCCTGTTAGACCGGGTTATGGAAAAACGGAACCGCTGACGGTGTGAAATTCGTGTGAACCGGTTGCATTACAGGATTTTTCTGTTATAATAATACCGATAATTGAATAAAGCTCATCACGAGCGGCGGAGGGAACTGGCCCAGTGAAGCCGCAGCAACCATTGCTTTGTCAAACGGTGCTAAATCCTTACGAGAAATCGCAAGATGAGAACTGTTCTGCAGATTCAGATGCTCTCACGTGTGCGAGGGCATCTTTTTTTGTTAACAGAAAAAATGATGAAAAGAATGTTGATTTATACCCGGGCAGGCCAGTAGTCCGGGGTACAGCCTGAAAGGAGAAGCGAACATGCGCAAATTATTTACCTCTGAATCTGTTACGGAAGGACATCCGGATAAGATTGCCGATCAGATCTCTGACGCGATCCTGGATGCGATTTTAGAAAAAGACCCGGAAGGGCGGGTTGCCTGTGAAACGGTAGTAGCTACCGGCCAGATCCATATTGTAGGGGAAATTTCCACTACCTGTTTTGTAGACATTCCCAAAATTGCCAGGGATACCGTGCTGGGCATCGGGTATGACCGGGCGAAATACGGTTTTGACGGATCCACCTGCGGCGTCCT
This sequence comes from Succiniclasticum sp., assembly GCF_056977735.1. Lineage (NCBI taxonomy): Bacteria > Bacillati > Bacillota > Negativicutes > Acidaminococcales > Acidaminococcaceae > Succiniclasticum > Succiniclasticum sp. The sequence continues at coordinate 186,519 of NZ_DBMCWA010000002.1, read as the reverse complement.
GATTTCCATTGACGAACAGTCCGGTGATATTGCCATGGGTGTGAACAAATCACTGGAAGCCAAAGAAGGCTCCGCTGCGGAAGATGAAACCGGCGCCGGCGACCAGGGCATGATGTTCGGGTACGCCTGCGATGAAACACCGGAACTGATGCCGCTTCCGATCTCACTGGCCCATAAGCTGGCCCGCCGTCTGACCGAAGTCCGCAAAAATAAAACCCTGACCTATCTCCGTCCTGACGGGAAAACCCAGGTTACGGTAGAGTATGAAGATGAAAAACCGGTACGGGTGGATACCATTGTAATTTCCACACAGCACGATCCCGATGCGACCCAGGAGCAGATCCGCAAGGACATGATCGAGAAAGTTATCAAAGAAGTTGTGCCTGCGGAACTGCTGGACGAGAACACCAAATATTTCATTAATCCGACCGGCCGTTTTGTAATCGGCGGGCCCCAGGGCGACAGCGGCCTGACCGGACGCAAGATCATCGTGGATACGTATGGCGGCATGGCCCGCCACGGAGGCGGCGCCTTCAGCGGTAAGGATCCTTCCAAGGTAGACCGTTCTGCAGCCTATGCGGCCCGTTATGTAGCCAAAAATATTGTGGCAGCAGGACTGGCAAAACGCTGTGAGATCCAGCTGGCATATGCGATCGGCGTGGCCCAGCCTGTCTCCATTTTAGTCGATACATTTGGTACCGGTGTGATCGCGGACGACAGGATCGCGGAGCTGGTACGGAAAAACTTCTCCCTGAGCCCCACCGGCATCATCCGCAGCATGGATCTGCGCCGTCCGATTTATAAACAGACGGCGGCATACGGGCACATGGGCCGTACGGATATTGACGTTCCCTGGGAACATACGGACAAGGCCGCCGCATTACGGGAACAGGCGGGAATCTAAAGACAGACTGTTTTTGGTTTTGACGTATCTATTAGACGTATCCTCTATATAGGATGAAATGAATCTTAATAGTTTACAAAATTAGGAAAAAGAAATATAATCAGTGTATAATAATTGTCTGATGTATTACAGCTATATTGTTTCAGGTGTAGCCTGAAACGCAAAAAATATACAGTATTCCACGTTTTCAGAAGTACAGTGACCGGGTAGCGTTTACGCTTGAAAGGACAAAGAAATGGGCTTAACGTCAAGACAGAAACAGATTGCAGAAATCGTCCGGGTTGAAGGACCTATCACCGGACAGCGTATTGCGGATAAGTTAAGTGTAACGCGGGCGGCGCTGCGTTCCGATCTGGCGATCCTGATCATGAGCGGTATGATTGACGCCCGTCCGAAAGTGGGGTATTACTTTACCGGCAAAAGTACGCTGGGCTTACTGACGGAAGAGGTCACTAATATTGTGGTTTCCGATATCCAGTCCCAGCCGGTCGTGATCCAGAACACGAAAAGCGCATATGAAGCCGTTATCAGTATGTTTGTGGCAGATGTAGGCTCCGTATACGTAGTGGATGAGAATAACCTGCTGGTGGGGGTGGTCTCCCGTAAGGACCTGCTGAAGCTGGCGACCAATAATAACGGCGACATGAAGACGATACCTGTGGTCATGGCCATGACACCGCTGTCGAAAATGGTGATGGTGTTCGGGGATACAACAGTCGCTGCCGCCGCACGCAAAGTCATTGACAATCAGATCGACAGTCTTCCCGTTGTCAGATGTGTGGATGAAAAGAAAAAAGACTATGAAGTGGTAGGCCGTATTACCAAAACAAACTTTACAAAACTGTTTGTAGACATTGCAGAAGGAAGGGAAGTGGGTCATCATAGATAGCACGAATCCGATTATCTATGCGTTATCAGATTCTATCGGCGGAACGGCAGAGTCTGTGATCAAAGCAACAACCAGCCAGTTTACGGAAACGAAGTTTGATATAGTCCGGGTTCCATACATCAATAACAAGGACCAGATCGACGAAGCACTGGAAGAAGCGGCGCGGCACCGGGCCGTGGTGTGCTATACCATTGTGAACCCCCGCCTGCGGGAACACCTGGCCGACCGGGCTGTGGAACTGCAGATCCAGGTGGTTGACGTTCTGGGGCCCATGCTGCGCGCCATCCAGAAGAATTCCGGTCTGCTTCCCAAGAACCAGGCCGGACTGATCCATGCGCTGGACCATGAATATTTCAAACGTGTGGAGGCAGTTGAATTTGCCGTTAAGTATGACGATGGCAAGAATCCGCTGGGACTTCTGAAAGCGGATATTGTGATCATCGGCGTATCCCGCACTTCTAAAACGCCCCTGTCCATGTACCTGGCCCATAAGCAGCTGAAGGTGGCCAACGTTCCGCTGGTGCCGGAGATCGTTCCGCCGGCGGAACTGTTCAAGGTTCCGCACCATAAGATCATCGGGCTTCTCATTGACCCGTACAAGCTGACAGATATCCGCATGACCCGCCTGAAGACCATGGGGCTTTCCGAAGATGCCGAGTACGCGGATGTGGACCGCATCAACGAAGAACTGGATTATGCCAAAGGGATCATGCGGCGGGTGCACTGCATGATCATCAATGTATCCAACCGTGCCATTGAAGAAACCGCCGGCATCATTCTGGACTATTATTATAAAAACAATGCGGCCCGCCGGTAAGGAGCAAAGAAATACCGATTATGAATGTTCGTGAATATACAGAAGGGCTGGAGCAGAAGAACCTGATGCCCTGGGCCTGCAAGAGCGCAGCGTCCCACCGTCTCACTGAAGAACCGCAGGATGATCTGCGTACCGCGTTCCAGCGGGACCGGGACCGTATCATCCACAGTAAGGCGTTCCGGGCCCTGAAGCATAAGACTCAGGTCTACCTGTCGCCGGGGGATCATTACCGTACCCGCCTGACCCACAGCATGGAAGTTTCGCAGCTTTCCCGCACCATCGGCAGGGCGCTGCGCCTGAATGAAGACATGATTGAAGCCGCGGCGCTGGGGCATGATCTGGGACATACACCCTTCGGCCATGCAGGGGAGCGGGCCATCAATAAGTATACGGGCCACTTTGCCCATAACGAGCAGAGCATCCGGGTCGTAACCTATTACGGTCGGCAGGGGCGCGGCCTGAACCTGACCACGGAAGTACAGGACGCCATCTTATGCCATACCGGTGAAAAACTGCCGGATACGCCGGAAGGAGCCATTGTCAGGCGGTGTGACCGTATCTGCTATTTGTGTTCCGATCTGGATGACGGGATCCGGGTTGGCCTTGTGGGGCCGGACAAGCTGCCGGGCATGGTGGCTATGCGTCTGGGTACGGAACCCACCCAGATCCTGGATATCCTGGTGCATAATATCGTGGAATGCTCCGCGGGAAAAGATAAGATCATGCTGGACCCGTACTATGACGAAGCGGTGGAGGAATTCCGTGACTTCATGTTTGCGTACGTGTATGAATGCCCGGCGCTGGAAAAGGAACACCAGAAAGCAGAACATGTGATCCTGAGCCTGCTGGATCTGTACGATACGCAGCCTAATCTGCTGCCGGAGGCGGTAAAGCTGAATTTTGAACGGTTCGGGAAAATGACTGCGATTGTGGATTATGTGGCAGGCCTGACAGATCTCAGTGCCGTCAGGATGTTCAACCAGCATTTTGTGCCAAAGATAAGCGAGTAAGGGAACATATACAGTTTCCGGCGCGACATGATTGCTTCAATGTAACTTGACAACGGACGTGAAAAAGTAAGCGGCTGAACAGGTTCAGTCGCTTCCGTTTTTTTACAAACTAAAGTGTCAAGTATTTTTTTTACAAAAAAGAGGATTTTTTTCGGAAACAGAGAATAAGTTAATGAAGTTCGATGATAAGGAGCCGGAGATGGAACAGCAGTATGAAGATTTTAAAAGACAGGTAAAAGACAGCTCCGATATCGTCGATGTGATTGGCGGTTATATATCACTGCAAAAGAAGGGGCGATATTACTGGGCATGCTGCCCGTTCCACGGGGAGAAGACTCCTTCTTTCTGCGTAGATAAGGAGCGTCAGTTCTTCTACTGTTACGGCTGCCATACCGGCGGGGATGTGTTTACCTTTGTACAGAAGATGGAAAACAGCACCTTCCCGGAAGCCGTAAAGACACTGGCCGGACGGGCCAATATCCCGGTTCCGGAATCGCACCGGACGGCGGCGGATGTGCAAAGGGAAGAACAACGCAGGGAGATGTACCGGGTCAATGACCTGGCCTGCCGTTATTTTTCCGCCTGCCTGCATAAGACCCGGCCCGGCGCCGTGGCGCTGGACTACTTTCATAACCGGGGTATTACCGATGCCATCATTGAGCGTTTTTCCCTTGGGTTTGCCCTGCCGTCTTTTCATGCGCTGGAGTTCAATTTAAGCAAAAAGGGATGTGCCAGGGAGCAGCTTGCAGCGGCCGGGCTGATCAAGGTGAAGAACGGTACATACAGGGACGTGTTCATTAACCGGGTGATGATACCGATCAAGGATCCGCGGGGTAAAGTGATTGCGTTTGGCGGCCGCGTGATGGACGACGGCCTGCCCAAGTATCTGAATACCGGGGAAACCGACGTGTTCCAGAAACGGGAAACGCTGTTCGGCCTGGATGTGGCGATCAAACCAATCCGGGAAGCGAAAGAAGCTATTATAGTAGAAGGATATATGGACGCCATCAGCCTTCACGCTGCGGGAATCAACCGGGCGGTGGCTTCTTTGGGGACCGCCTTCAGCGAGCAGCACGCGAAACTGCTCCACCGTATAACGGAAAACGTAGTGTTCGCCTACGACAGCGACGACGCGGGCCGGCGCAATGCCGTCCGGGCTGTCAGCATTGCCAAAAAAGCAGGTCTCTCCGTCAGGGTGCTGAATGTACCGGAGGGAAAGGACCCGGATGCCTTTGTCCGGAAGTTTGGCAGGGACGCTTTTGAAAACCTTGTTGCAAACGCGTGGGACGGTACGGAATTCCAGATCCGTTATACGATTTCTAAAAATAATGTTGCAGAGCTGGCAGGAAAAGTACAATGTGTGTCGAATATAATCCCGTACCTGCAGGAATGCAGGACCGAGATCGAGGCCGCCGGATATATCCGGTTCCTGGCACAACAGCTGGTCATCGACGAAGGCCTGATCATGGGGGAATACCGAAAAAGAGCAAACCGCTTTTCCCGTAACGGTGAGGCCCCCCGGATTCCTGAGCAGCCTGTCCGGAAACTGTCCGGCGCATTAGAACAGGCAGAAAGTAAATTGTTATTGTTATTCTTCCGGTATCCGGGCATGATAGATTCCTATAGGGAAGTTCTACAGGAGATTGGTTTTGCATCACCTGTCCGTCAGAGCATTTATGAAAAAATTTGCGAGTTGGGAAATGTAGATTTTTCCACTGTCAAAGAAAGCTTGTTTGCAGCAGGGGATGCGGAGATCAATGCGGAAACCGCAAGGATTTTATCCGGGGAAGATTTTGCACCGGATGAAGAAAGCCGGACGCGGATTGCGGATGACTGTGTCCGTTTGATGCAGCAGAGTTTTCTGCAGCGTGCCTATGAGGACCACCGGCGGCTTGCAGAAACCTATGCAGGCATGAACGATCCGAGGTACGTGGAAGAGTTGAAAATATGTAATGAATTAAGAGGGAAGATTACTAATCTGTATGGCAGCTGACAAAAAGAAATCAAACAAAAAACTGAATATGGAACTGGCAGAAGAAACGGTGGCCGCGGAACCGAAAACCGCTGTAAAGAAGGATGGCAAAAAGAAAAAGGCAGCTGTTGAGAACGCTGCAGCGGATGTAAAATCCAAAAAGAAGCCGGAAAAAGCAGCGAAGAAAGAAACCGCAGTACCGGAGAAGAAAAGACAGGACAGTAAGAAGACGGCTGTAAAAGAAGAGGGTAAAAAGACCAAGGAAAAGGCGGACGCAAAGCCAAAAGTGAAGGCTGCAGAACCTGAACCGAAGGAAAAACCTGAAAAAAAATCTGCAGAGCCTAAGCCGAAGGCAAAGGCGAAAAAGAAAGCCGAAGAGCCTGAGCAGGAAGTAAAACAGGAAGAAAAGGCTGCAGAACCCAAGCCGAAGGCAAAGGCGAAAAAGAAAGCCGAAGAGCCGGAGCCGGAAGTAAAACCGGAAGTGAAGGCCGCAGAACCCAAGCCGAAGGCAAAGGCGAAAAAGAAAGCTGAAGAGCCTGAGCCGGAAGTGAAACCGGAAGAGAAGCCTGCAGAACCCAAGCCGAAGGCAAAGGCGAAAAAGAAAGCCGAAGAGCCGGAGCCGGAAGTGAAACCGGAAGAGAAGGCTGCAGAACCTAAGCCGGAAAAGAAGAAAGCCGCAAAGAAGTCTTCTGCAAAAGAAACGGTTAACGCCGATACAGGGATTCGTGCGCCCGAAACGAGTGCTTCGGAAGATAAAAGCACGTCCAAAAAGAGCACGCCAAAAAATAAGACAAAAAAAGAAGCGGCAAAGAGCGATAAACCGAAAGAAGAGACGCCGGAAACGTCGCAGCTGGTATTAGAAGCCGGAGAAGAACTGCTGGCCATGATGCCGGCGGGTTTCCCTGTGGAAAAACTGCTGGAGCTGGAAAACAGGGGCAAAGCCAACGGGAACTTCCTGCAGGACAGTGAAGTGAATGATATATTGCCTGCTTCGGTCAATACCCCGGAAGCCATCGACTTTATGATGGAGTATTTGCAGAATAAAGGCATCACCATTCTGTATCCGCAGGATGAAGAAGAGGACGATCTGCTGCCTCCGGCGGAAGACGAAGACGTAGAAAAGGAATCCGAAGAAATTACCGAAGCCGAGATTGCTTCTTCCATGACCGTACCGGACGGCATCAGCATCGACGACCCGGTGCGCATGTACCTGAAAGAGATCGGGCGTGTTCCCCTGCTGCAGAGCGAAGACGAAGTGGAACTTGCCAAGCGTATGGACAAGAGCAAACAGATCGAACGGATGGAAGCGGCCCGGAAAAATACGGAGGAGCCGTTAAGATTCAAGACCAAAAAGGAATTTGAAGAGTCCTTTGAAAAGCTGAACGGTCTGCTGGCTGCTGAACAGGCGATTACCGACATGCGTTCGATCCCTGTTGCGTTCCGGAAGTTTGAGGATAAACGCGACAACGGGGAAAAATATACTGTCGCCGATTTTGCAGCGGATACTGTCCAGTTCACAAAAAATGAACGGCTCCGCCTGATGGGTCTGTTGGAAGAAGAAAAACTGAAGTGCACAGACTGGGATAAAGAATGCCCCGAACGGGAAGAGGACAACGGACCCGAACCGCATAACCTGGCAGAAATCAGCCAGCTGATCGAAGCGTCTTCCGCGTGGCTGAAAGTACGCCTGGAAACGATCAGTCCCAAAAGCAAAGTGTACCGTTCAGATAAAAAGAATGCGCAGCGTCTGGAAGAAATCAAAACCGTTTTCGCTGAATTGCTGAAAGAGGTCAAACGCCAGGGAGATGAAGCGAAGAAGTGCCTGTCAGAAGCAAACCTCCGTCTGGTGGTGAGTATTGCCAAACGCTATGTTGGCCGCGGCATGCTGTTCCTGGATCTGATCCAGGAAGGAAACCTGGGCCTGATTAAAGCGGTTGAAAAATTTGATTATAATAAAGGTTTTAAATTCAGTACCTACGCAACCTGGTGGATCCGTCAGGCGATCACCCGCGCGATTGCGGACCAGGCACGGACGATCCGCATTCCGGTGCATATGGTTGAGACCATTAACAAACTGATCCGTGTATCCCGGCAGCTGCTGCAGGAACTGGGACGGGAACCGACTCCGCGGGAGATCGCGGAACTGATGGAGACCACGGAAGACCGGGTACGGGAAATCATGAAGATTGCCCAGGAACCGGTTTCCCTGGAGACACCCATCGGCGAAGAAGAAGATTCCCATCTGGGCGACTTCATCGAAGACCATGACGCCCCGGCCCCGGCTGACGCCGCGTCCTTTGCCCTGTTGCGTGAAAAGCTGAACGAAGTGTTAAGCACGTTAAGCAGCCGCGAACGGGAAGTGCTGGAACTGCGGTTCGGCCTGAAGGACGGCCGGCAGCGGACACTGGAAGAGGTAGGCCAGCATTTTGGCGTAACACGCGAACGCATCCGCCAGATCGAAGCCAAAGCCCTGCGCAGACTGCGCAGCAGCAGCAAGCGTTGTACCCAGCTGCGTGATTTTGTGGCAGACTGATTCCGGCCGTTGCCGTAACAGAATAAACAGCATAAAAAAACAACCCGCTTCCGAAGTGATTCGGAAGCGGGTTTTGTTATCCGGATTGGTGGGCCCGGAGGGATTCGAACCCCCGACCAAGCGGTTATGAGCCGCCGGCTCTGACCAGCTGAGCTACGGGCCCCTGTTTTTCAACAATATTTATTTTACCCGAACTTAAGGGCAGTGTCAAGAAATTATGATAATAATCCTGATTTTAGCTTTTTTTCTTATCCGAAAAGCTTCCTTTTCCGGTGAATCCGTCCTGATAACAGGTCTTTTCTAAAAAAATCTTGAAAAAATGTTAAAAAATGGGATTTTTTTTGTCTAAAGGCTTGCAAACACTGATAAACACTGTTATTATTAACATAGATGCAAAGAAATCCGGCATCTGAAAAATATTTTTGCAAAGGAGTTTTTACGATGAACAAAAAAGAACTTATCGTAGCAGCTGCTGCAGCATCCGGATTATCTCAGAAAGATGTTGAAAAAGCATTAAAGGCTATTACAGAATCTGTTGTAGCAGAAGTTGCCAAAAAAGGCAAAGTACAGTTAATCGGTTTTGGTACGTTTGAAGCCCGCGACCGTGCTGCCCGTACCGGCAAAAACCCGCGTACCGGCGCTGCAATCAAGATTGCTGCCGCTACGGTTCCTGCTTTCAAAGCTGGCAAAGCGTTCAAAGATGCTGTTAATGTTAAACCGGCTAAAAAAGCAAAAGCTAAAAAAGCGAAAAAATAAGTTCTGTGCCCTTAACGGTCTGCCATACAGGCAGACCGTTTTAATTTTGCCTTTTTTACCGTACCCTTCACTGCTTACAACAGGAAAGAGCGTACCTGAAAATTCTTTGTGAAGCCTTTGCATAAGCCTTGCCTCACAAAACGAATGCAGGTATAATTATTTATATGACTGAGTGCAGGGTAGATGGAGATAGAAATGTTACAGATCAGTGAACGCCTGAAAACCGTTGCGTCCATGGTGCCCCCCTGCCATACGGCAGCAGATATCGGTACGGACCACGGCTATGTGCCGGCGTATCTGCTATTGACAGAACAGTGTAAATACGTGATTGCTTCGGACATTGCTGAGGGCCCCTGTGAGGCCGCAAGGGAAACCAGAGATAAATACGGACTGCAGCAGGTCATGGATGTCCGCACTGCGCCGGGGTTGCAGGGACTGAATGCCAACGAAGCGGAGGCCATTGTCATTGCCGGGATGGGCGGGGCAACCATTGCTGCGATTCTGGATGAAAGCCCGGATATCTGCAAAACGGTAAATGCTTTTATCCTGCAGCCCATGAACGCGGCAGGGCTGTTGCGCCAGTGGTTGTGTGACCACGGTTATCGGATTGCGGAGGAGCGCCTCTGCAAGGAGAACGGTCATATTTATGTTATCATAAAAGCGCTGCATGCTGTTGAGAAGCAGACGCTTTCGTTGCCGGAACGGGAACTGGGGCCCTGCCTGATAAATGAAAAGCCGGCGCTTTGGCAGGAATATTACATGGAAAAAGTATCCCGTTACCGTTTTCTCTTACAACAGATGAGACGCAGCCCGGCAGCCATGGAAAGTGAAAAATATAAAACACTGGAAAAACTTCTCGGAATGATGGAAAACCCGGAGCCGGATGCCGGGGACCCGTGACTGGAATTTGAAAGGGAAACCATGTTTATTGCGATTAAGGATATTGTCAGGATACTGAATGAAATGGCCCCTCCGCGGCTGGCGGAAGACTGGGATAACGTGGGGCTGCAGGTAGGGCATAACGATAAAGAAGTAAAGATTATTTTATGCGCGCTGGACTTTTCCGCCGAAGTGCTGGAACAGGCGGTGCAGCTTCACGCGGATATTATCGTAACACACCATCCGGCTATCTTCCACGGTGTGAAACAGCTCACTGACCGGGACTGGCGTACGGCACTGCTGCTGGAAGCCGCCCGGCATGACATTGCAGTGTACAGCGCCCATACCAATCTGGACAGCGCGGCCGGCGGGGTGAACGATGTGCTGGCAAACCTGCTGGAGCTGGAAAACGTGGAAGGGCTTGCTGATGCAGAAACACTGGAAGGCATCGGCCGGATCGGTGTATTAAGTGAAGAAATGGAGTTGGAGGCGTTTGCCGAAACCGTGAAGCGTGTACTGAAACTGCAGCATGTTACCGTGATCCCGGCAGGGCGTCCGGTACAGAAAGTCGCCGTCTGTGGCGGCAGCGGCATGGATTTTCTGGATTATGCGGTCCGGGCCGGGGCGGATACGTACGTGACAGGCGATGTAAAATATCACGACGCGCAGGATGCCCGGGGAAAAGGCATCAACGTGATTGACGCGACCCACCAGGCAACGGAACTTCCTGTGGTGAACGAACTGGCCGATCGGCTGGCTCTGCGCCTGAGCCGGGACGGGTATACCGCGAAGGTGCTGGTAGCGAAAGAAACAAAGCTGCTGCAGATATTTTAATCAGTATCGTTTAATCTGATTGAACCGTTCGCGGTAAGGGAATACAAAGATACATCTGCAAGAACCGGCTTTAACGTCCTGCGTAAGCCGTTAACTTTATAAAGGTAAAGAGGCGATACCAATGATTGAGAATATAAAGGCAGGGGAACGGATCACCCAGGCGGTGCTGCTACGCCTGCAAAAGGTAGGTAATTCTTCCAACGGCGGCGTGTTCGCCCGAGGCACGGTTGAAGATAACAGCGGCAAGATCCAGTTCATCGCGTTTGAACGGGATATCGTGAACCGGCTGCGCGATTTGGACGCGCCCAAAGCGTTCATGATCTCCGGCCCGGTGGATATTGTGAAATATTCTTCCACGCTGGCCCTGCAGGTGGTGATCCAGAAACTGGACAACATCATGCCGGAGGACGACATATCCAACCTGGTGCCCACGGGCGGGTTTGACATGGAAGTGTACAAAAATAAACTGGATACGCTGGTCAACGGAGTGAAGACTCCCAGCCTTCGCACATTGCTGAAAAAGATCTTCAGCGGTAAGTTTTATGAGGAATTCTGCAAAAACCCGGCGGGGATGAAGATGCACCATGCGTATCTGGGCGGCCTGTTGCAGCATTCTGTGGACGTGACCGAACTGGCCATTGCCATGGCGGACGTAATCGGAGGCGCCGACAGAGACCTGATCGCGGCGGGGGCCTTGCTCCATGACATCGGCAAGGTGAAGGAGATTTCGTCCGGCCTGGGCTTTCCCTATACCACGGAAGGCCGGTTGCTGGGACACATCACCATGTCGGTGCTGATGGTACGGGAAGCGGCTCTGGAATTAAAGATTCCCTCCACGGCACTGCAGCAGCTGGAGCATGTGATCCTGTCCCACCACGGGGATCAGGAAAAAGGATCGCCCATGGCCTGCGCTACCAAAGAAGCGTTCATCGTTCATTATGCGGATGAAGTGAACTCCATCATGAACCAGTTTGATGTGAAAGACAGCAAGTCGGCCTGGGAATATAACAACATGATGAAACGTTACCTGATGCTGAAATAAAATAATGGCGAAACTTTGAAATCATTCAAACAGCCTTGACAAGCAAAATACCTTGTGCTACGATACTCACGTGAGTGTGAAAGGCAATCGCGGCGTCTATTTCGCAAGAAATTAAGACGGTGAGGAAAGTCCGAGCTCCATAGGGCGGAATGCCGGATAACGTCCGGCGAGGGAAACCTTAGGGATAGTGCCACAGAAAAGTGTACCGCCAGATTTATCTGGTAAGGGTGGAACGGTGCGGTAAGAGCGCACCAGCAAGTAAGTAATTACTTGGCTTGGTAAACCCCATTCGGAGTAAGACCAAATAGGGAAGGGATGAAGCGGCCCGCTGAACCTTCCGGGTTGTGTCGCTGTATCTTGCGAGTAATCGCAGGAATAGATAAATGATTGCCACCGCTTGTCGGAACAGAACTCGGCTTATTGAACACTCACCTCGCAAACAAAAGGGAAACTGCGCAGCCGCGGTTTCCCTTAATTTTTGTCTGTGGGGGTCTGATAATAATCCTGCGGACTGAAAGCCAAATAAAAAAGGCACACAACGTGTGCCTTTTTTCATACCAAAATCTGGGTCAGTCCCTGCTATTTTATCTTGAACAACGCCGAACTGATGGGACGGTTCCGCATCTTGGCCTGCTCTTCCAGACGGCGGAGCTCCTCCCGGTTGGTGCGGGTGCCGCGGAAACCGGGCTGGTCCACTTCATCGATATGGATGCGGCCCCGTTTGTTTTCAAAGTCGTCGATGACCCACTTCAGGATCTGTTCAATTTCTTTATTCACAGAGCGCCCGTTTGTTTCTGCAATATATTTCATCTTTTCCATGATCAGCGGGTGGATGCGCAGCGTAAAACGATATTGTTCCATAGCGGACATAACAGATACCTCCTGATAAATCTGACATCAGTTCAATGTCAACTTTTACTGTTATTATAAACGAGAAACAGCGTTAAATCAATAGAAAGAACAGAAAAACTGCCTTCTTTGTGAACTCTTTGAAAAAATGTGTGCGGGAATGGTTTTCCTTTTGTTTTTGCGGTACAAAGTGTGGTACAATGGTACTCGAATTTTATTTAGTTATTGTTATAGAAGGAACTGATCAGTCAGAAACAATTGTCCATGACAGGTAATGATTAAGCAGTGTTTCCTTAAAAATGAATTGTAAAGTTAGGAGCAAAGAACAGTGGAAACAGGAAAACAATACAGCGGATTCCGCGTTTGTAAAAAAGAATTTATAAAAGAAGTAAACTCTACGGCGTACCTCATGGAGCATGTAGTGAGCGGCGCCCGTCTTTTCTATCTGGCGAATGACGACGATAACAAGGTATTTACCATCGGCTTCCGCACGCCGCCTTCCGATGACAGCGGCGTGGCCCACATCCTGGAGCATTCCGTCCTGTGCGGTTCCCGGAAGTATCATCTGAAGGAGCCGTTTGTGGAACTGGTGAAAGGTTCACTCAATACGTTCCTGAACGCCATGACATACCCGGACAAGACCGTGTACCCGGTGGCCAGCCGCAACGACAAAGATTTCCATAACCTGATGGACGTTTATCTGGACGCAGTATTCTATCCGCTGATCTATGAAAACAGATTTACCCTGAAGCAGGAAGGCTGGCATTACGAACTGGAAAATGCCGGCGACCCGCTACAGTACAACGGCGTTGTCTACAATGAGATGAAAGGCGTGTATTCCGCTCCGGATTCTTATCTTGAATACTACGGGAAGAAGATCCTGTTCCCGGATACCACCTACCGGTTTGAATCCGGCGGGCTGCCGTCCGCCATCCCGGAACTGACCCAGGAAGGCTTTATCAACTTCCACAAGACGTATTACAGTCCGGAAAATTCCTATATTTATTTGTACGGCGATATGAATATCGAGGAAACGCTGGCCCATCTGGACAGCTACCTCAAAGATTTCCCCAAAACAGGAAACGTACATTCCGAAATCCCGCTGCAGCAGCCTTTGGCCAAAACGGCAGAGTTTGAGGGGACCTATCCGGTGCCGGAAGGGTCTCCCACAGAAGCCATGACGTTCCATGAAGTGCAGATCGTGGCGGGGGACATGCGGGACCAGAAGACCATCATGGCCCTGCGCCTGCTGGAAAACGTGCTGCTGGAATCGGAAGGGGCGCCGTTGCGTCGTGCGTTGCTGGACGCAGGCGTGGCCAAGGATATTTCCGGCAGTATGAGCGGCAGCATGTTACAGAATATTTTCTCCGTCCGTGCCAGTGGCAGCGAACCGGGGCAGAAAGATGCTTTTGTAAAAGCGCTGTACCATAACCTGCAGAAGATTTCCATGGAAGGCATTGACAAGGAACTGCTGGAAGCCGCCCTGAACAGTGCGGAATTCAAACTGCGGGAAGCGGATTTCGGAACCTATCCGAAAGGACTGATCTACGGACTGAGCGTGCTGGATTCCTGGATCTACGATCTGGATCCGGTAAAAAGCCTGCAGTATGAACAGCAGCTGAAGGAACTGCGGGACGCGGTCCATACCAACTATTATGAAACCCTGATTGAAACAAACCTGCTGGACAATACCCACCGGGTGATCCTGACCCTGACCCCGGAAGAGGGTAAAGAGGAAAAAGAACAGGCCGTACTGGCGGAGAAGCTGGCCGCGGTACAGGCGTCCATGACTCGCGGCGAGCTGGAACGGTATGCGGCGGAATGCACAGAATTACATCAGCGGCAGGCAACCCCGGATCCGGAAGAAGCCCTGGCGTCCATTCCGTTGCTGGAACGGAAGGATATCCGCCGGGAAACCGAAAAGCTAAAAGTGGAAACGGAAACAGCGGACGGGGGAACCCTGCTGTACCAGGCCCTGCCGACCAACAAGGTGACCTACCTGAGCTGGTACTTCGATATGACCGGCATTGACCCGGAACTGTTGCCGTACTGCAATCTGCTGAGCGATGTGCTGGGCAAACTGAACACGGAGGAATATTCCTATGCAGAGCTGGCAAAATATACGGACATGTATACCGGCGGCATCTCCTTCCAGATGGAAGCGTTAAGCCGGAACAGCGACTGCAACGATTATACGGTAAAATTTTCACTGGCTGCCAAATGCCTGACGGCCAAGCTGCCGGAACTGTTCAAAATTTTAAAAGCCATGACGCTGCACACGCAGTTTGCAGATAAAAACCGGTTAAAAGAATTGATCGGCCAGATTAAAACGGACTGGGATAACACGTTCTTTGCCAAAGGCCAGTCGGTGGCAATCGCCCGCCTGGCGTCCTATTTTTCCGCCAAATCCAGGGTAACGGAACAGGACTACTACAGCTATTACCGGTTCATCAAACAACTGGCAGAGAATTTTGACAGGGAAGCGGATACGGTGATCGCCAACCTGCAGAAACTGCTGCCCGTATTCTTTAACAAAACCAGCTACCTGTTGAGCTACAGCTGTGACGCGGCTGACAGGGACGGGGTGCGGCAGATGGCGCTGGAATTTGCCAAAGCGCTGCCTGCTTGCGGCGACGTTTCCGGACAAGAAGCAAAGCCTCTTCCGCTGCCGGAGAAAAACGAAGCCATCATCACACCGGGCAAGGTGCAGTATGTGCTGGCCGGCGGTGATTATCACAAACACGGGTATCAATATAATGGAAGCATGCTGGTGCTGGCCACCATGTTGCGGTATGAATACCTGTGGACAAAGATCCGGGTACAGGGCGGGGCCTACGGGGCTAATGCCGTGTTCGACCGGAACGGCGTCATGTATTTTTCAACTTACCGGGATCCGCAACTGAAGAACAGCCTGGAAGCCTTCCGCGCCTTGCCGGACTGGCTGGAAAAACTGGACCTGACTGACCGGGAGATGACCAAATATGTCATCGGTACCATGAGCGGGGTGGACGTGCCCCTGACCAACTCCCTGAAAGTGTCCCGCGCAGCCCTGCAGGAACTGCTGGCCGTTTCCGATACCGACCGGCAGAAGACGCGGAATGAAATTCTTGACGTTACCCTGGCGGATATCAAAGCGCTGGCGAAGATGATCCGTGACGTGCTGGCAGACAATTATCTCTGCGTCGTCGGCGGGCAGAATGCGATTGAAGAAAATAAAGAGGAGTTCAGCAAGGTGATGAAGCAGTAAAGCCGGAACCGTGTTCTGAAGCTAAACCTTACAGCTATACACTATAATACAAACAAAAAACAAGAGCGATTGCAGCCCTTTCCGGGGCAGGCAGTCGCTCTTCCTGTTTCTGTTGTACATGGTGAAACCACTTTTAAAACTCATATTCTGTAAGAAATAATATGAATTAATCCTCCGCACCATATATAGTATGCTGAAAATTACAAGCACTGTGCCTCGAAGATTTTTCTGTAGCAAAGACCAATATATTGTGGTATAGGTGAAAATTTCGAATTGTGGGTGAATCTTGACATTTTTGTGAAAATTTCTATAATGATAAATAGGGGGAATTTTAAATTTAAGATGATTTTAAAATTTCATTCACTATTATATTATCTCCGCATCCATATACAGGCGCATTCGGACCTGCTTTTGCGGTAAAAGTTGGGTCTGCACTGATATACACTTTAACTTTTTTATTTGGACTCAAATATTTTTTGTAAAAGGAGGAGACCCATGAACAAAATTTACAAAGTAATTTGGAGTAAAGCCCGTAATTGCTACGTGGTGGTTTCCGAGATCGCGAAAACACACAGCAAAGGCGGCACCGGTGTGACCGGGGTTGTAAAAAAAGCTGGTTCGTCCGCATTACTGACGGCGGCCGTAACGGCGATGCTGCTTGCGCCGATGGGCAGTGCGTGGGCAGCGCCAGTGGACATCAGTTCTAATAGTGATGAATCTGCAACAGCTGTATTCAACAACAGCAATAATTCTATAGAAATCGGTGACAATACGATTTCAGCTTCTGGGGACGACAGCATTGCAATTGGTACTAGCCAGACTACTGCCGGAGGCAGAGGCAGTGTAGCTATTGGCAGCAGGGCGAAGGTTGACGAAGGCGTGGCCCGTGGTACTGCAGTTGGTGACAGTGCTGTTGCAAGTGAGCGGGACAGTTCAGCTTTTGGCAGCGGCGCAGAAGCGAGTGGTACTGAAAGCACAGCTATTGGTCATGACTCTGATGCATCAGGTACCAGCGCAGCAGCAATCGGTAATGCTGCTACGGCATCAGGCGCTGATTCTTTTGCGGCTGGTTATGACGCCACAGCTTCTGGTGGCTCCAGTATTGCAATTGGCGAGCAGGCTGAAGGTTCAGGCGGATCAAGTAGTGCTGTTGGCGCAGGCTCTGAAGCTAGCGGACAGGCAAGTACTGCTTTAGGCACCGGGGCAGAAGCAACGGCCACGAATGCCACCGCAACCGGTGCGGCTGCTTCTGCAACAGAAACTAATGCTACAGCAAACGGTACCAGCGCAAAGGCGAGCGGTGAAGATTCCACTGCCTTGGGCTCTGGTGCAGCAGCAACAGAAAAACGGGCGGTTGCCTTAGGCGGCGGTGGTTTGACCGATCCAACAACAGGAGAGCCTTCCGGCAATTCCGCTCAGGCGTCGGCTGAAGATGCAGTTGCTATCGGTTCCGGCTCTCGTTCCAGTGGAGATTCCGCTGTCGCTCTCGGTGGCGGTGGTGAGGATCAGGGAGCCAATGCCAGCGGTGCTGGTGCAGTTGCTGTCGGTACCGGAACACATGCCAACGGTGAAAATAGTGTTGCAATCGGCGGCGGTGATGAAAACAAAGGTGCAACCGCAGCAGCTGATGCTTCTATTGCCCTAGGTAATAATGCGTCTGCAGTTGAAGATGCTACCAACGGTGTAGCTATTGGTACAGGTTCTACCGTTAATATTGCTAACGGCGTAGCTTTAGGTTCCGGTTCCGTAGCTTCTACTGACAAAGAAATGGACGGATATATTCCGAATCCGAAATCCTATATGGATTACACAACGCCGACCTGGTTATCTACGGAAGCGGCGGTTTCCATCGGTGATCCGGCAAATGGTATTACCCGTCAGATCAATGGCGTAGCAGCCGGTACGGAAGATACAGATGCGGCCAACGTCGCCCAGCTGAAAGCGGCGATGACGCACTACTATAGTGTAAAGACAACAAAAGAAACTGACGAAGAAGGAAACAACAACTACGATAACGATGGCGCAACCGGAAACAATGCTCTGGCGGCAGGCGTAAAAGCTTCTGCGCAAGGCGAAAATGATGTTGCAGTTGGCTATCTTTCCACGACAGACGCAAACAAGAATCAGACTGCGGTTGGTAATAACACACATGTTTCCGGAGGTTCTGACAGTCAGGCTTTTGGCAGCAATGCAACAGTGAGCGGGCAAGGTTCGACTGCGGTCGGTTATAATACTCATGTTTCAAGCAGTGGAAGCCAGGCAATTGGTAATAACGCAACTATTGATGGTAGCAGCAGTTCTTCAACTGCGGTTGGCTATAACACTCATATTTCAAGCGGATCAGCCAGCCAGGCTTTCGGTTATGACGCAACCGTAAACGGTAATAATTCCACTGCTGTAGGCAATAATGTACATACAACGGGTTATGCTAGTCAGTCATTTGGTCAAAATGCAACTGTATACGGTAGTTACGCGACAGCAATTGGCTACGACTCCCATACAAGTAATAGTAATGCTACAGCTCTTGGCAGCAGTGTTTCTACAAGCAGTGCGAATAGTGCAGTTATTGGTTACAGTTCCTCTATTGATTCTTCCAGTGAAGGAGCTTATGCTTTTGGCAAACAAGCAAGAATAACTTCCAGTTCTGGTGGTTTGGCACTTGGTAATAGTACTTCCTTGTCAGGGGCAGGTGGTTCTACGGCGGTCGGCAGCGAGACAGGAGTTTCCGGTAGTTACGGTTCGGCAGCCTTGGGTACGAATTCTCATGTATCCAATGGTTCTAGTGGTTCGACAGCAGTTGGTAATAGTGTTAATGTTTCAAATGGAAGCAGTGGTTCTGCTGCTTTCGGTACATCAACCGATGTATCAAGTTCTTCCGGCAGTACGGCGATTGGTAGTAGTTCACATATTAGCGGCGGTTCCGGGGCTACAGTTTTAGGCGTAAATGCGACAACAAGCGGTTCCAGTGGCGCGATTGCAATGGGCAATGATGCACATATTACCAACTCTACCGGAGCAATTCTACTTGCAGAAAACCAATCTAGCATTTCGGGCAGTTCTGGTAGTACTGCGATTGGCAATTATGTAAGTATATCTGGTGGTTCGGGCAGTAATGTCTTTGGTGATAGTTCCAGCATCAGCAGTGATGGCGGCAGTACCTTGATTGGTAATAGTTCTTCTATTTATAATGGGGCTGGCAGCCATCTGTTTGGTAACCAGTCAACAATCAGTAATGGTAGCGGCGGTGTGCTTATTGGTAATAGTTCATATCTTTATACCAATGGCCAGATTGTGGGTAACAATAATACGATTGACAGCGCTGGAACCGGCGGCGGCGTGTTTGGCAACAATTCAACCGTTAAAGCTAATGCCGGCAGGGTAATTGGTAATTATTCTAATGTAACTGAAGGCAGTAACGGTTCTGTTGTTATTGGCAATTCTTCAACAATCCAAGGCGGCAGTGCCGGCAGCTTTTTGATGGGTGAGAGTTCGACAATCGAAGGTGGCAGTGGTGGCAGTTACTTAATTGGTGATCAATCGAAGATTACGAGCGGTAGCAGCGGCAGCCAGGCGTTTGGTGGAAACGCTACTGTGAGTGGCAGCGGTGGTGCAACTGCATTAGGTAATCAAACCAGTATTACTAATAGCGGTGGCAGTCAGGCAATCGGTGTCAATGCAAAAGTTAGCTATGGCGGCGGAGATGCTGCGATTGGTAACGGTGCTTCGGTTACCAGCAGTGGCGGCGCAACGGCGTTAGGTAATGGAGCTTCCGTTACTAGCAGCGGCGGCAGCCAAGCATTGGGTCAAAATTCCGTTGTTACCAGCAGCGGTGGTGCAACAGCTGTTGGCACGAATGCGGTAGTTAGCGGCAGCGATAATGGTCTGGCTGTAGGCGCACGAGCTGTTGCAACTGGTGGCTGGGCAGCTACTGCTATCGGCACGGATGCTACAACAACGATTTCTCAAGGCGTTGCATTGGGTTCCAATGCGTTGGCAAATATTGAATCGGGGAAAACCGGGTACAATCCGTTGTGGAGATCCCAGCCTCTGACTCCGGAAGAAATCGATTCCAGCACCTGGACTTCCACTTTAGCTGCTGTATCCGTTGGCGGTAAGACTTTTACCTATGCTAAAAAAGATGCAGACGGCAACTATGTGCGTCCAGATGGTACTATTACAGATGATCCAAACGAAGCAGAACAGATTACTAAAACTTACACCCGCCAGATTGCCAACGTGGCAGCAGGTACAGAAGATACCGATGCGGTCAACGTAGCTCAGTTGAAGAAGGTTGTAGCTGAAGCAGCAGGCAGTGGGGACCATTATTTCGGCGCCGACGATGCAATAGATGCAGTGCAAACGGAAGCCGGCCCTGTTACGGATAACAAGATCACCCGTATCCATAACCAGCAGGTAAACATCATCGGTGATTCCGAATATACTACGACTAAGGTAGATGGCAGAATCTATGAAGGCGTTACTTACACCGAAAAAGAAGGAAAATGGGTCGACGCAAATGGTAATGAACTGCCGGCAGATGCGGAATATACCGAAACAGAAGTTACTCAGGCTGAACTGACTAAAGCAGGTAATATTCTGACTTCTAAAACGGAAGATAAGTATGGTATTACATCTATCAAAGCAGAACTCAACCGCGATTTGGAAGTAGATACCATTGTCGTAACCGGTAAGGACGGCAAAGAAGGAGAACCTGGTACTCCGGGCACCATCGGTATCAACGGTCGCGATGGCACCAACGGTAAGGACGGCGAATCCGGGGAAACCACTACTCGCGTAGATATCCAGGTTGGGCCCAGTGGCGAACCGGGTCTGGATGGCAAAGACGGTGTTACCCGCATCATCTACGAAGACGGTGACGGCGAACACGAAGTTGCAACCCTGGACGATGGTCTGAAATTCGGCGCCAATGCTCCGGAAGAAGAAGAAGGCAAGAACCCGGTTCCCAATAAACTGAACTCTACTGTTAACATTGTAGGTTCTGAAGCAGTTGAAGGCCGCGAATACAGCACGGAAAATCTGACCACCACCGTGGGTCAGGCAGAAGACGGAACAACCACCATCACCGTTAAGATGGATAAGGATCCGAACTTCGATACCCTGATTGTTAACGGCAAAGACGGCAAGGACGGAGAACCCGGTACACCTGGCAAGATCGGTATCCGTGGAGAGCCTGGCGAAGACGGGACTCCGGGCGAGGTAGCCTATATCTCCGTTACGAACGACGGCACCCCCGGTGTTGACGGCAAAGACGGCGAAGATGGCATCACCCGTATCGTTTATACCGATCCTAAGAATCCGGAAGGCGAACCGATTGAAGTTGCTACCCTGGACGACGGTATGAAGTACAGCGGTGACTTCGGCAACGATAAGGACAATCCGGTTGCGGTAAAACTGAATAACCTGGTTGACATCAAAGGCGAAGCTGAGTCGGAAGACGGTCTGACCACCGGTAATATCGGTGTGGTTGCTGCTCCTGCAGTAGACGAGGAAGGCAATCCCACCGGCGGTGCTGAACTGAAGATTAAACTAAACAAAGATATCAACCTCGGTTCGGATGGTAGTTTAGTAGTTGGTGGCACGGTCAATGAAGAAGGCGATTTAATCAACCCGATCACCATTGCAAACCAGACTGTTGTAAATCAGGCTGGTGATGAAGAGACCGGCAATTACATCACTAATCTGGACAACCGGACATGGGATCCCACTAACATCGTGGAAGGCCGTGCGGCAACAGAAGACCAGCTGGCTGCGGTACAGACTCATTACTACAGTGTAAATGACAACGGAACGCAGCAGGACAACTGGCTGAACGACGGTGCTACCGGCATCAACTCCCTGGCAGCAGGCACCAATACAAAGGCAAGCGGCATTACATCAACTGCAGTTGGTCATAATGCAAATGCTTCCGTAATGGGCGCTGTTGCACTGGGTGCTAACTCTGTGGCAGACCGTCCGGCCGCAACCGAATCCGGTTATGATGTTTCCACCGGTACCAATTATGACGGTACGGATAAGGATTCCGCAACCTGGAAAGCTTCCACTGGCGCACTGTCCATTGGCGGCACGCAGGAAGTTAAGACGAAAGTAGAACCGGGTACTCCCGGTGCAGTGGAAATTGACGGTGAATATTATCTGGTGCAGACTGTAGAAACTACCCGTCAGATTACCGGCGTGGCAGCAGGTCTGGAAGATACCGACGCTGTCAACGTGGCACAGCTGAAACGTCTGGAAAATGCAATGCAGATCCACGACTACAGCGTTAACTCCATTGATCCGGGCAGCGACCTGAACTATGATAACAAAGGCGCGACCGGCGACAACGCTATGGCAGCCGGCGTAAATGCCATTGCTGAAGGTGAAAACAGCACGGCGGTGGGCAACATGGCCATTGCCCGCAATGACAATTCCACGGCGGTAGGCAACAAAGCGCTTGCTTCGGCAGACAGTGCAGTGGCCATCGGTGACGATGCGCAGGCGAACATCGAAAACTCTGTAGCCATTGGTTCCGGTGCACGGACAGTCGAAGTTGTCGGCACTCCTTCTTATGAAATTGGTGGAACTACGTACAACTTTGCTGGTGCGGAACCGGTAGGTACCGTTAGCGTAGGCGCAGCAGGTGAAGAACGTACCATCACCAACGTAGCGGCAGGCCGTATCAGTGAAGAGTCTACAGACGCTATCAACGGCAGCCAGCTGTGGGCAGTTACCGAAGCCATGAAGAGCGGCCATACTGAAGTGACCGTAGGCGAAGGCACACCGGCCGGAGAAGGCGAAGGCGTATACAACACCGGCGGCAACCTGGATCTGAATGTGACCCAGGCAGAAGACGGACATAATATT
Source organism: Succiniclasticum sp. (assembly GCF_056977735.1). Classification (NCBI taxonomy): domain Bacteria; kingdom Bacillati; phylum Bacillota; class Negativicutes; order Acidaminococcales; family Acidaminococcaceae; genus Succiniclasticum; species Succiniclasticum sp. The sequence goes on along the minus strand of NZ_DBMCWA010000002.1, from coordinate 163,926 downwards.
TACGATCTGAAGCTTGCTAAGGATATCGACGTAGATACCATCGTCGTGAACGGCAAAGACGGCAAGGACGGTAAGATTGGTATCAACGGTGAAGACGGTGTGACCAGCTACATTACAGTAACCCATGACGGCGAACCCGGTGTGGACGGCAAAGACGGTATCACCCGCATCATCATCGATGACAAACCGGTTGCCACTTTGGACGACGGCATGAAGTACACCGGCGACTTCGGCGACGGCGCAGCCGTGAAGCTGAACAAGACGATGAACGTGGTCGGCAACGCAGCCAGCGAAGATGACCTGGTTGACGGTAACATCGGCGTAACCGCAGACCAGAACGGCGAAGACGGCAAGCTGACCATCAAACTGAATAAAGACATCAACCTCGGTGATGAAGGCAGCATCACCTTCGGCGACGTACATATCCATGACGGCGACGAAATCAGCTTCGGCGACAATGTGATCCACAACGTGGCTCCCGGCGTGGAAGACAACGACGTGGTGAACGTAAGCCAGCTGAAACAGTACTCCGCGGCAGCGAGGACGGAAGTATCTGTAGGCGATGTACGTGTAACGGAAGACGGAACCCCGGTAACGGGCGGCAATCTGGAACTGAAACGTACGAAAGATGAAAACGACGAACACGACATCTATGACGTACGTCTGGCGAAGGACATTGACGTCGATACTATCGTAGTGAACGGTAAAGACGGCAAGGACGGCAAGATCGGCATCAACGGTGAAGACGGCGTGACCAGCTACATTACGGTAACCCATGACGGCGTACCGGGCGTAGACGGCAAAGACGGTATCACCCGTATCATCATCGACGATAAACCGGTAGCTACCCTGGACGACGGACTGAAATTCGGCGCCAATGCTCCGGAAGCCAACAGCGGCAACCCGGTAGCCAACAAGCTGAACAGTACTGTCAATATCAAAGCCGCAGATGCAGTGGAAGGACATACCTATTCCACCAAGAACCTGACCACCACCGTAGACCAGGACGAAGACGGAAACACCACGATCCTGGTGAAGATGGATAACGATCTGGAAACCGATACCATCGTAGTAAATGGCAAGGACGGCAAAGACGGCAAGATCGGCATCAACGGTAAAGACGGCGTGACCAGCTACATTACGGTAACCCATGACGGCGAACCCGGTGTGGACGGAAAAGACGGTATCACCCGGATCATCATCGATGACAAACCGGTAGCTACTCTGGACGACGGCCTGAAGTACACCGGCGACTTCGGTGACGGCGCAGCCGTGAAGCTGAACAAGACCGTGAATGTAGTCGGCAATGCTAAGAATGAAGACGATCTGGTAGACGGCAACATTGGTGTAACTGCTGATCAGGACCGTGAAGACGGCAAGTTGACCATTAAACTGAATAAAGACATTAACCTTGGCGATGAAGGCAGCATCACCTTCGGCGACGTACATATCCATGACGGCGACGAAATCAGCTTCGGCGACAATGTAATCCATAACGTAGCTCCCGGCGTGGAAGATAACGACGTGGTGAACGTAAGCCAGCTGAAACAGTACTCCGCGGCAGCGAGGACGGAAGTATCCGTAGGCGATGTACGTGTAACGGAAGACGGCACTCCGGTAACGGGCGGCAATCTGGAACTGAAACGTACTAAAGATGAGAACGATGAACACGACATCTATGACGTACGTCTGGCGAAGGACATTGACGTCGATACTATCGTAGTGAACGGTAAAGACGGCAAGGACGGCGCAGTCGGCCTGACCGGCAAGGACGGCGTGACCCGCACCATTACCATCACCAAGGACGGCGCACCGGGTCTGGACGGCAAGGACGGCGAAGTCCGCATCGTATATGAAGACGGTGAACATAATACCCACGAAGTAGCCACTCTGGACGACGGCCTGAAGTTTGGCGCCAACAAACCTGAAGCCAACAGCGGCAACCCGGTAGCCAATAAGCTGAACAGCACCATCAATATTCTGGGTGAAGAACCGGCGGAAGGCGCCGTTTACTCCACCAAGAACCTGACCACCACCGTAGACCAGGATGAAGACGGGAACACCACGATCCTGGTGAAGATGAACCGCGACCTGGATGTAGACACCATCGTAGTCAATGGCAAGGACGGCAAAGACGGTAAGATCGGTATCAACGGTGAAGACGGCCAGACCACCACGATTTCCGTACAGACTGACGGCAAACCGGGCTTAGACGGTGAAGACGGCATTACCCGTATCGTATACAAAGATCCGGAAGGCAACGATCACGACGTAGCTACTCTGGACGACGGCCTGAAGTACGCTGGCGACTTTGGTGACGGCGCGGCTGTGAAGCTGAACAACACCGTAAATGTCAAAGGCGAAGCGGAAAATGAAGAAGACCTGACTGACGGCAACATCGGCGTAGTGGCGAACCAGAACGCCAACGGCAAGGATGCTGACCTGATCATCAAACTGAATAAGGATATTAACCTGGGCGATACCGGCAGCATCACCATGGGCGATGTTTATATCCATGACGGCGACAAGATCAGCTTCGGCGACAACCAGATCCACAATGTGGCAGCCGGCACGGAAGATACAGATGTTGTGAACGTAAGCCAGCTGAAAGAGTACTCTGCTGCAGCTAAGACAGAAGTTACCGTTGGCGGCGGCGTAAAAGCAGGCACGGACGGCAATTATGCGACCGGCGGCAACCTGGATCTGGCTGTAAGCACCGATCCGGACGACGGCCATGAAATCTACGACCTGAAGCTTGCCGACAACATCGAACTGGGCGGCCCCGGCAAAGACGGCAAGGACGGCGTGAACGGCAGCATCGGCGTGAACGGCGCTGACGGCAAGAGCGGTGTAGGCATCGACGGCGAAAACGGCATCACCGTATACGGCAAAGACGGTAAAGACGGCGATCCGGCAGTAGCTATTAACGGCAAGGACGGCGTAGGCCATATTGGTCTGACCGGACCGGCAGGTGCTGACGGCAAGAATGCTTCTGCGGATATCACCGTACAGCAGGGACCGGTAGGCGTTGACGGTACTGACGGCGCTGACGGCACCGACGGTATGGACCGCATCGTCTATGAAGACCATAACGGGACGACCCACGAAGTAGCTACCCTGGACGACGGCATGAAGTACAGCGGCGACTTCGGCAACACGAAGGACGATCCGGTACCGGTGAAGCTGAACAATATTGTAGATATCGTAGGTGAATCTACTGCAGCAAGCGAAGACGAACTGTCCGACGGCAATATCGGCGTAGTAGCAAAAGCTGACGGCGACGGCGCCAAGCTGGTTGTAAAACTGAATAAGAACATTGACCTGACTGAAGAAGGCAGCGTGACCATGGGCGATACCGTGATCAACAACGAAGGTATGACCATCACCAACGGCGGTCCGGAAGGCGACATCGTCATCAACGGCGATAACATCTCCTTCGGAGGCAACCAGATCCATAACGTGGCTCCTGGCGAAGCCGACGACGACGCGGTCAATGTAAGCCAGCTGAAAGAATACACTTCGGCCGCAAAGACGGAAGTTACCGTAGGCGGTGGCGTGAAAGCAGGCACCGACGGCAATTACAACACCGGCGGTAACCTGGATCTGACGGTAAGCAACGATCCGGATGACAACCATGAGATCTATGACCTGAAACTGGCAGATCAGGTTGAATTAGGCGGCCCGGGCAAAGATGGTAAGGACGGCGTAGACGGTTCTATCGGCGTGAACGGCGCTGACGGTAAGTCTGGCGTAGGCATCGACGGCAAGGATGGCATCACCGTATACGGTAAGGATGGCAAGGACGGCGATCCGGCAGTCTCCATCAGAGGCGAGGACGGCGTAGGCCATATCGGTCTGGCAGGCCCGGCCGGTAAGGACGGTGCTGACGGCATCAGCGACATCCATATGATCTGGGGCGATCCGACGGTAGGTAATGACGGCGATCCCGGCAAGGACGGCATCACCCGTATCGAATACACCGATCCGGAAGGCAATCCGCATCAGGTAGCCACCATGGACGACGGCCTGTACTTCGGCGCCAACAGCGGCGACCCGAACCCGGCAGCCAACAAACTCACCAGCACTGTGGAAATCAAGGGCGCAGGCGAGAAGGACGATGAGAACTACAGCGGTGAAAACCTGAAGACCATCATCTCCCAGACCGGCGAGGGCGCTGAAGCAGTAACAACGATCAATGTAGTAATGGATAAAGACCTGAACGTTGACAACATCGCGGTCAACGGCAAGGACGGCAAGGACGGCACCATCGGCATCAACGGCCGGGATGGCACCAACGGCAAGGACGGCACCAACCGCGTTGATATCCAGGTAGGACCCAGCGGCGAACCTGGTCTGGACGGCAAAGACGGCGTGACCCGCATCATCTACGAAGACGGTGACGGCGAACACGAAGTAGCCACCCTGGACGACGGCATGAAGTATGCCGGCGACTTCGGCGACGGCGCAGCCGTGAAGCTGAACAAGACTGTCAATGTAATCGGTGAAGCGAAGAACGAAGATGACCTGACCACCGGCAACATCGGCGTGGTAGCGGAACAGGACGGCGACGACGGCAAGCTGACCGTCAAGCTGAACAAGGACATCGACCTTGGCAAGGAAGGCAGCGTGACCACCGGTGACACCGTCATCAACGACAACGGCCTGACCATCAACGAAGGTCCCAGCGTGACCAAGGAAGGCATCGACGCAGGCGGCATGAAGATCATCAACGTGGCGCCGGGCGAAGACGATACCGACGCGGTCAACGTAAGCCAGCTGCGCGACTTCGAAGACAGGATCGGTGGCGACATCACCAACATCAACAACAACCTGAACAGACTGGGCGACCGGGTGAACAAGGTAGGCGCAGGCGCGGCTGCTCTGGCAGGCCTGCATCCGCTGGACTTCGATCCGGATGCCAAGTGGGATGTAGCAGCGGGCTACGGCCATTACAAAGGTGAAAATGCAGTGGCTATCGGCGCGTTCTACCGTCCGAGCGAAGATGTGATGCTGAATGTAGCTTCTACAGTAGGCAACGGCGACAACATGGTATCCGCAGGCGTATCCGTGAAGATCGGCGGCGCCAACCATGTATCCAACTCCCGCGTGGCTCTGGCCAAGCAGGTTCTGGAAATGCGGAAAGAAATGGAAGACATGAAGAGCCTTATGGCGGACAGCGCCTTCGGCCGACAGCTTGACCTGTCCAAGATCCAGCTGTTCCCGGATACGCCGGAAAATCATTGGGCTTACGACTACGTGGCAACACTGGCCGGCAACGGACTGCTGGAAGGCTATCCGGACGGCAACTTCAGAGGCGATCGCGATCTGACCCGTTACGAAGTGGCGGCGATCCTGTATCGCGCTATGATGAACGGAGCGCAGCTGACGCAGCGTGCACTGGCAGAATTTGCTCCGGAACTGGATCGTATCCGTGTCGACACACTGACGAGACACAGCGACGGAACTCCGTCGATCCAGCGTGTACGTATCATCAAAGACCGTCGGTAATACTGACACGGAAACGTACAGGAACGAACTGGTTTTGTGAACACAAAAGAAGAGCAGCCGGCGGCATATCCCGGGGATATGCCCCGCTGTTCCCGGTCAGGAATTGGAAGAAGCAGGCAGAAACGGCAAGTTGATGTGAGCGAGGACCAATCCGTAAGAAAAGGAGCGAAAACGATGAAGAATCTGAAAAAAATAGCAGCAGCGGCGCTGATCAGCTGTGCGGTATGCGGCAGTGCATTCGCGGCGGCAAAAGAGAACCCCACTATCATTATCAACGGGCAGATCACCCGCTTTGAAGCGGGCCAGATCTGGATCATCGAACAGGCCAACGGCGCGAAGATCCGCGCCGACCTGGGTAAACACGGCGGCCGGTTGTGGCGCCTGAAAGATATGGAATTCACCGGCACTTTCGTGCAGGATGCCAAAGGTCCGCTGTTCAAGATGGACAAGGTAAAATTTGAAGACCCTGCCATTGATGAGCGGCTGAACCGCCCGGGCAACGGGAATAATGCGGCGGTATCCAAAGTGGAAGACGACCGCGACGTGGCGTTCTATTATCCGAACCAGGTACCGACGGATAACAAGACTTACATCACGCAGAATGTAAAAGGGGTGGGTGATTTATCCGTTTACCAGCAAACAACCTCTGAACAGATGATGAAAGTGAGTGCCAACAGCAAAGTGACCCTGATTGGCCGTCCCATCAAGACGATCGTCAAAGACAAGGAGATGCTCTTCTGGGATCAGGCGAACAAACCGTTCCGTGTGGTCATGAACGGCGCGTTCATCCCGCTGGGGCAGCGCAGCTTTGTGTATGGGGTATTGACCGGTAGTGCGGACGGGGTTCCCTGCCTGTCACTGGACATGGTGGAAAGTATTGAGTAAAACGTAATGCCGGTGCGGCAGACAGCTGTATCGGGTAAGTAACAGACAGTAAAACAGGTGGGGCTGGCAGCAGCGTTTTGTTGTACCTGACGGCTCCGCCTTTTTACCAGAGAGTAATGTAAATGCTCGTAAGGAGGGACGGTTATGTGTAAAGGAAACCGTTTTCGGCTCACTGCGGCAGTCCTCGCGCTGTTCGTTGCCTCCTTTACGGGCGTTTCTGCTTTTGCGGAAGAACCGACCTATTCGGGGACAGCAGTACTGACGAAACAGCAGAAGCGTCCGGAAGCGCCGGCGGGGATCAGCCAGGAAAACATTTCTACCACCAATGCGATCCTGTCGGCGCCGGTAGAGAATGTGGAAGAAGGCGAGACGGAGAACTACGTGGTGCGGAAGGTGGACGTGGCCGGCAACCGGATCGTGCCATCTGGCCCGATACTGAAGAAAGTGCTGACCAGCAGCGGTCTGCCGTTTAATGCGGAGACGGTGCAGCTGGATGCTCAGGCAATCTCGACCATGGGCTGGTTTTCGGATATCCAGGTCCGCCTGCAGGAAGTGGACCCGGCGGAGCAGACCGGTGTGGAAGCCGGGAAACAACTGGTGGATGTGATCTTTGAAGTAGAAGAGAACCCGGTGGTGAAGCAGCTGGAAGTAACAGGCAACACCCTGGTGGACAATGAAACCATAGCAAAAGAACTGCGGCTTCAGGGCGGGGAGATCGCCAACACGACCATCATCAACTACCAGCTGGAGAAGCTGATGGACGATTACCACAAGGCCGGTTATACGGCGGCCCGTGTGCTGGATGTGGCCCTGACCGAAAGCGGAACCCTTTCTATTGTGATCGATGAAGGTCTGATCGAATCCATCACGGTAAAAGGCAACAAGAAGACAAAGGATTATGTCATACTCCGCGAGATGCGGTTCAAGCCGGGGGAACCCTATAATGTGAAACAGGCCAGCCGGAGTCTGCAGCGGCTGAACAACCTGGGTTTCTTCCTCAGTACAGATATGCATCTGAAGAAGGGAAAAGACCCGCGGAAGATTGCGGTGGAAGTGCAGGTCATTGAGGATTCCCCGCTGACGGTGGGCGCCGGCGTAGGGTACAGCGAGTCGGAACGGCTGTTCGGCACAGTGACGGTGCAGGACATCAACCTGAACGGTACGGGCGACAGCGGGATGGTCCAGTGGGAAATCGGTTCCAAGAGCAAGTCCAATTACTATGTGTCCTATACCCATCCCTGGCTGGACAAAAAGGAAACGGCCATGACGGTTGCGTTATACGGACATACCCATGAATACGCGGAGTACAACCGGGATGCCCATGAGATAGGGCGTTACGACAAGAAGTCCAACGGACAGGAGATCACCTTCAGCCGTGCGGAAGGCGAATACACCCGGAACTACTTGAAACTGAAGCGGCGGGAAGACAAATACGCCGGCCCGATTGACGGTTATAACCCCCAGTATTATGAAGACAGCTATAACAAGCAGTACTATCAGGACTTCGGTGTTTATACCACGGCAGCGCAGCGGCGGAAACAGAATTTCGGCGAGACCCGGAGCATCACGTTTACGAGGATCACGGACAAGCGGGACAACATATTCTTCCCGCGCAAGGGTGCATTAACCTCTTTCTCGCTGGAGCAGGCCGGCTTCGGTGGAGATTTTACCTTTACGAAACTGTTCGGTGAATACCGGTATTACATCCCCCAGAAGCGAAACGTAATCGCCATGGACCTGATGGCCGGATACGCCTGGGGCGATCTGCCCCTGTCCCAGCGGTTTGCTTTGGGCGGCGCCTCGCTGCGCGGCTATGAGGAAGATCAGTTCATGGGCAACAGTATGCTGAAGGGCACGGTGGAATACCGTATACCGGTTTCAAAGAAGTTCACGGTACTGGGCTTTGTGGATGCAGGCTACGCCTGGGATAAACGGGACGAAAGACGGTTCGACCTGTCGAAGATCAAAGCGGGCTATGGCGTCGGGATCCGTTTCGCGACCCCCATCGGGCCGGTGAAACTGGACTACGGTATCGGCGAAGACCGGGGCCGCTTCCACTTCAGCTTCGGGCACCAGTTCTAAAAAGTTTTGAAAGTAAGAGCGCAAGCAGGCGCGACATAAAATCCGGGTGTAAAAACACCCGGATTTTTTTCGTGAAGCCGCATGATTACTGAGGTTGTACCCTACGTACTCATTAATATATGATAGACAGTTTGTTTGTATCAGTAAGCGTAACCGCCAGGCAGACAATACAAACTGCCTGAGAGTGGGGTCATGGGGCTTTGCGCGAAAAAAAGCAAACTGTTTTCTATATACAATAGAATATACAAAGTATGAACGAGAAAATATGACTGGCGCTCGATACCCGGCCCTCTTTCTGTAAAGAATAAAAAATTATAAATTAAATTGTATAATTAAATAAGTATAATTAAATAAGTATAATAAAAACGATTGCGTTTTTATAATATTCCTGCTATAATCAAGGAAATTGATTAAAAAATCTCGGAAATACACTTTCTTTTTTATACGGAATTAGTATAAAGGCATCCGAATAATAGGATTAAAAACTGTTGTTTGGGTGTTTTTTATATCTAGAAAACAAAAAGTTTGCTATTAATATTTGCAAGAATAAAAATTTCATGTAAAATGATTACAGGCCAAATGTTTATAGCTGTTGTACATAAACGCCTGCAGAGATGATGGAGGAGGAGCGAGATGGCAGGGGGAAAAATGTACGGCTATATACGGGTTTCCAGCAGAGATCAGCATACTGACAGACAGCAGATTGCCCTGCTTCGGTACGGAATACAGATGAGTTGTCTGTTTACAGATAAGCAAAGCGGCAAAGATTTTGAGCGTCCGCAATATAAAAAACTTCTGCGACTTGTGAAACCAAACGACTGTATTGTCGTAACGTCTTTAGACCGGCTGGGAAGAAACTATACAGAAATACTGGAACAGTGGAACTATATAACACATATCAAAAAAGCTGATATTACGGTGCTTGATATGCCCTTATTAAATACACGGGAATCGCGGGATAATCTGACCGGCCGTTTTTTAGCCGATATCGTACTTCAGATTTTAAGTTATGTAGCAGAAACGGAGCGACATAATATCCGCAGGCGGCAGGCGGAAGGAATTGCCGCGGCCAAAGCGAAAGGCGTGAAACTGGGGAGACCGAAGAAAGCGCTGCCGGAAAATTTTCAGGAAATAATGAATCTGGTCTGTAACGGAATGATGTCATACCGGCAGGCAGCAAAAGAATTACACGTAAGCCATTCCTGGTTATACCATATAATAAAATCAAAAAGAGTATAATACAGAAAAGCTGACGTCCGTAAAAGTACACTTTTATAGACATTTGGTTCTTGACGAAATATTTGATACAGGGTAATATATATTTGTAATAATTCTGTGTTTCAAGTTGAGCTATTATCGGCCGGAAAAAGAAAAGCTGACGTCCGTAAAAGTGTACTTATTTGAACATTGGCCTCATATAAGTATTTAACTATTACAATTAGGTGACTCTTAATGAAATATGGGACAGATATTGTTTTCCGGTACATTGGTGCCAGAATAGCGTATTATCGGATTTTAAGCGGGTTAGCGCCTGAAGAACTGGCAGATGAGGTAAATATCGACCAGACAGTCCTGCAGAGAATAGAAGCAGGAACCTATCAGAAAGAATTACACATGAGTCTGTTGCAAGTCATTGCAGATGCTTTACAAGTTGACTGCGGGACCATGCTGCATGTCTGTGACTCAGACATGAAATACCTGCTTGCGCATTGCAATAAATGGTAACTGAAAAACAACTGATTATCATTAGAACATTAATTGTGTCGTATGAAAACCGGATGTATAGTTAACTATCATTCCATTTCATAGAAAAGGCATTGTTGCCTTTGGGTTCGTTTGCTTTCCCAAAGGGGAGAAGGCGCAGCGAATGGGACTGTTGCCACTCACTAAAAGCTCAGGCAGAACCGTAAGTCCTGACAGCCGGAAGGCTGAAATAGGGTTATTTGGAGTAAATTATGCAACGAAGCATCATACTGAAGATTATTCGTCCCTATGACGAATCCATAAAATGGGACGATATGGGATATTTGTGGAGGGGGCTGTCATTTAAAGTTTGTAAAATTTCCAATTACTGCATGACCCATCATCTGTTACGGGCCATGAACCTGGAAACGGAAAATCTGAATTCCCAGGGGCGCCTTTATTGTTATCCCCATCTGGTCAAAGAATATCCGGAGATTCCGGCAGGGATCATCTGCGCGGCGGAAGGACGGGCCCGGAAAGTGTTCAAGCAAAACGCAAAGGGCATTTTGTATTCGGAAACGTCCTTACCCAGTTTCCGTAAAGACTGCAGCATTCCGATTCCCGTAAGCGGGTACAGCCTGCTGAAAGCCGGGGCGGATACCTATGTGGCAAGCATACAGTTCCTTTCCCGGCAAGCTGCAAAAACGCAGAAACTGCCGGGGCGTATCCAGCTGGTGCTGGCCAGTAACTGGCGGGACAAATCCGCAGGGCGGGTTTTGCAGCAGCTTGCGGAGGGAACCCTGAAACGGGGGATTGCCTCACTGTTTCGCAAAAAGAAGGACTGGTATCTCAGCATTCCCTATGAAGTGGAGCCATCGGGCGCGGATGACAGTTTTGAACCTGAGCTGGCGATGGGGATCGTTTTCGGTTTTCAATGCGCCCTTGCTTATGGGTTCAACCGTTTGCTGAAACGGGGGATGCTTGGCGGGGACGAATTACTGGCTCATCGGGAAAAGATGCTGGCCCGGAAAAAGCAGATTCTGACTCAGTACAGATGGTCGGGACGCAAGGGCCATGGCCGGGAAAGCGCGCTGAAACCCCTTCAGGCGTTATATGAGAAAGAACGGAACTACCGGAATCTTACCAATGAAAGGTATGCAAAGTGGATTGCAGAAATCGCAAAAAAGAACCGGTGCGGCAAAATCTATCTGGATACAGGTGGCAGCAGCGGTCAGGGCGTGCAGAACATTCTGCTGGCATACTGGCCCAAGGAAGAGTTACGTAAAAAAATCATAAACAAGGCGGAAGCATACGGGATCGAAGTGGTGGAATGTACCGACGCGGAAATCCGGAACCGGTGCAGCCGCTGTGGTACGTTACAGGAACCTTCAGAAAACAAAAAGTGGTTTGTCTGCAACCACTGTGGGTATGGGAAGGATGACAGGAAAACCGGAAACGGTTTCATCAGTGTTGATTACAATGCCGCAAGAAATCTGGCAGTGTATGATACAGGGTCTAAAGAACCGGTTTAATAAACGGGAAAGTATGGGAAATCTAATACTGATATTTTAAATGTTTTAATTTTAAATATACAAGGGAGGTAAATTCGATATGAATAAAATTTATCGAATTATTTGGAGTAAGACGAGAAATTGCTACATGGTGGTTTCGGAGATTGCGAAACGCAATGGGAAATGTAGTTCAAGTTTGAATAAAAAAATAATTGCTTCTTTCTTGTCCGCAGGCATGATGTTAAGTCTTCACAATGCAGCTTTTGCTGATATACCAGAAGGAACTACTTCCGGTTCAGGGGCAATTGCAATTGGAAATGAAGGCTATGGTCCTAAAACAACGGAAATTAATCCCCTAATGCCTGCATATCTTTGGAATTTCAGAGATGTCTGGACAACAACTACTGCGAAAGGAACAGATACAATTGCGATTGGAACTGCAACTCAGGCATTAGGAACAAGTGCTGTTGCGATAGGGCATCAGGCGCTGGCATATAACTCATACGCTGTGGCAACAGGATGGCGTGCGATTGCAGCAGGCGAACATTCTGTAGCCTACGGTGACCATGCATATTCTTTAGGGAATATGGCAACTGCGATCGGTAAGGACAGTAAAGCGTATTTGGTGAGCGCTACCGCTGTGGGAGAGAATGCTAACGCCACTTACTATGAACTGGGGGAACTGGAAAAAAGTCGATATGAAAGATCGGAGCATGGCTCGGCATTCGGTTCATATTCTGCAGTTGGGTATAGCTATGGCGGAACGGCGTTAGGATCCTGGTCCTGGGTTGATAACAGTGCATACGGCGCTTCTTTGGGAAACTTTGGCTCGGTTCAAAACAGTAAGGCAGGTACTGCGCTTGGATCACTGAGTCTGGTTAATAACAATCCTGGCGGCGTGGCTCTTGGTTCTCAGGCTATTTCTGAAAGAAATGGAAATACTTTTTCATCCGCCCTGTCTGATCCTTATCATGGTACTGAAAGAGAAGCGAAAGGCGGTTATGACTTAAGTCTGGCAAATCAGGGGTATGTTCATCCTTCGGCGAATGTATTAGAACTGATTGAAGCGTATCATAACGATAAAACGCCGGAAAAAAAGGCTGAACTGATGGATGCCTTAACCTGGAATTCTACAGATGGCGTTGTATCAGTAGGTACTTTTATGGACGGCGAAGGTCCCGAATTCGGTGCATTCCGTCTTAACGATGAAGATGTTTTTGTTACCCGGCAGATTACCGGTGTTGCAGCTGGTTCCGCTGATACAGACGCAGTCAATGTTGCCCAGCTGAAAATGGTAACGACAGCATTGGAGACCTTGAAACCGGAAATTGATACAGATAACCGGAATGTCGGTTTAATTGACAATCAGGATGGCAAACAGGAAATAGTTTCTCCTTATTTAGAAATACAGGGAATTAAAGACGCTTCCGAAGCCCGTCAGACTATGCAGGATTATGATGCAAAAAAAGCAGAACTGGAAGCGGCAAAACAGGCGTTAGTGGATGAAGATGCAACGGCAGATACGTCGGAAATCGATTCTCAGATTTCGGCACTGACTGAATCTTATAACAAAGCTCAGACGACATTCCAAAATTATGCTAAAGCTACTGGGGATGCTTCGATTGCATTAGGAAAAGCTTCTGCAGCAGAAGGGGCAGATACAGTTGCCATTGGTTCCCATTCGGTAGCGAAACGGGCGATGCAGAATGGCGGTGCTGGCGCCGGTTATGATGTGACAACCGGGAAAAGCTATGCAGGGGAAGACAAGGAGAGCGCAACCTGGGTCAGCCCCTGGGCGCTGTTTCCGTAGGCGGCGCAGCCGGTGATACTGATGCAAAAATTGGCTCGGCTGCAACTGCGACCCGCCAGATTACAGGAGTAGCAGCAGGTACCGCCGATACCGATGCGGTCAACGTTGCACAGTTAAAATTGGCCGGAACACATTATTACAGCGTACCGGAACCGGTTGACGGAGAACATGAGGCAAACTATGACAACGATGGGGCCACAGGCAGGTACGCCATGGCTGCCGGCGTCAATACAACTGCTAAAGGCGATTATTCAACAGCCGTTGGCGGGGACAGCCACATTAACGGTGAACGAAATGTTGCACTGGGCGCTGGCAGTTATGTTGGATTAAAGAGTTTAGGATATAATTATGGCGTGACCGGCGATGTTGCTAATAGCGTTGCTGTGGGTAGTTACAGCAACGTCATCAGCGACAAAGGTACAGCGGTAGGCGCTTCAACCAACGTTTTTGGTGAACAGAATATTGCGGTAGGATATTCAAGTACGGCTGCAGGGGAAACTTTAAATACCGCTATCGGTACAAACAGCAAAGTTGGAATAAGGCGGTACTATTATGATTATAGTACTGGACAAGCAATAATGAAATATGTTGGCGCCAACAACACGGCAGTCGGCGCAGACAGCAGAATTGGCAGTGGTTATAACAATGTAGCTATTGGGTCGGGCAGTTATGCAGGCGACTGGTCTTCTGTTAATACTGTGCAAGAGCGCAAAGAAAGCTTGAGAAATGCGGTTTTGACAAAGTATGGCAGTGAAGAAGCTGTTAGAACCGAGATTCAGAATCGTTTTGAATACGAATTAAATAAGAATTTACCTCCGGACTATGCAAACTGGTCAGATAATGAAAAGTATTGGTACACGCAGTCCCGCTGGAATGAATTGTCTCCACAACTTCAAAATGATTTGGATTTTGAAGCCTGGCAGACCGGAATGTTAAACTCCGATGATTTCAGTACGGCTGTTGGCGTCAATGCAAAGGCTGCAGGAGCCGGACAGACTGCTGTCGGTGGGAATAGCAAGGCTACCGGCTGGCATGCTACAGCTGTTGGCCTGGGAAGTAAGGCTGAAGGCGCATCGGCTATTGCGATTGGCGAAAGCGCCAATACGCACGATAACCAGGAAATCGCTGTGGGTAATTACGCTCATACATACGGCCAGTCCAGCATAGCAATGGGCCGCCTGGCAGGTGGCAATACCAATTATGCGATTGCGATTGGCGATAACGCTACTGTACAGTATCTTGATAACGAGCAGTGGAAATGGGAACAGGAAACTGACGATGATGGCAACGTTGTCCTGGATGAGAGTGGCAATCCCAAGATGAAACTGGCGGATGAGCAGAGCAACCATATCCAGCGCCTTGTTGCCGACCAGAGCATTGCTATCGGACGCGACAGCTATGTTGACGGCAAAGATGCAACCGCAGTCGGTCGCAATACACAGGCGAGGATGCGCAATGCAACGGCTTATGGTAATAACGCCCACGCCAATGCCTGGAACTCCATTGCAATTGGTAATAAAGCGATTGCAGGTCTGAAAGAAAATATTTTTGATAAAACAAGCGGAGATATTTTAGCTGATGTTATTGAAACCGATGACAATGGACTGGAATATCTGGTTAAAGGAGCAGCGTCCGGTAATTCGGCTGTAGCTGTCGGTAACCGTGCCCGTGCCACTTCTGAGTTTACGACAGCAGTAGGTGCCGGAACCAATGCGGAAGGCTGGCATGCGGTAGCGGTCGGCGATTCCAATCAGGCAACCGGTAAATTCAGTACGGCAATCGGTGCAGGCTGGTCTATCAACCATACCGAAGGGGAAGATGATTTCGATAATACGCCTGATGATGCTACTGGTGATGGTGTAAATACAGAAGGCAAACGTACCTATGAATCTATCGGAGCCAACCAGGCTGCCGGCGACTATAGTACTGCAGCCGGTTATGGCAACATGACGACAGGTGAACGCAGTAATGCTTTTGGTATGCAGAACAAAGTTTCCGGTCCGGATTCTTTAGGTGTTGGTTCCCTTAATACTGTCGGTACAGTTGAACCTGACAACTCGACCGGTCTGGTTAAAGCAAGCGAAGGCGATGTTACCGGCTATGCGGTGGGTTCTAACAACACCATTACCGGTAAAAAAGAAACCTTTGCCGGTGCATACGGTCATTTGAACACAGTTTCTGGTGACAACAGCTACGCAATGGGCAATGAGAACCAGGTTTCCGGTGAACAGAGCCTTGCGGTTGGTAATGGCCATATTGTATCCGGTGATTATTCCGGAGCTTTTGGCGATCCGAATAAGATTTACGCGAACCGTTCTTATGCTCTCGGCAATAACAATACTATTGGTGTGGACGGTGACAAAACTAAGGGAATCAATTCTTTTGTGGTTGGCAATAATGTTACCACTACAGAAGACAATACGGTTGTCGTTGGTTATCATATTGAAGAAAACGACCATACCTTCGGTAAGAACAGTGTTTCTCTGGGTACTGATGCTGACAGTGTTCTTGAGGATTCTGTTGCTCTGGGAAGCTATGCTAAGGCCGATACGGTAGATGGCTATGAAACTGCAGGCGAAAACGATGTCGTAGTTGGAAGCCTGAAGTACAGTTCCAGCCGATTTGCAGGAACTGGAGAGAACGTAATCGGAACAGTCAGTGTAGGCGATGCAGGAAAAGAACGTACGATCACGAACGTAGCTGCAGGCCGAATATTGTCTGACAGCACAGATGCTATCAACGGATCCCAATTATACGCTGCCTATGACCAGCTGCAGTGGAAGGTTGGTATCGACAAAGACGGTGGTACCAATGATGATGGCGCATTGCCCCAGTCTGTAGTAGGCAAACCGGATGCCAATACGGACAAGAGCAACGTACAGCTCATTGCCGGTAAAGGCATTGATATTTCCGCTTCTAATATGCAAAACACGGAAACCCAGAATGGTTATGGCATTAAGATTAGCAGCAAATTCGAAAGTGCAACCACCGAAGGTGACAACATTACGGAAATTACCTACGACGGTAAGACCTATATCATTGGAGGCGGTGACAGCATCGCAACGGATAACCGTGTTGTAGGATTAAAGGAAAATAAGGAAGGCAAGCAGGAAATTATCAGCCCGTTTGTAAATATTGACGGCGTAGAGGAAGCGACAGCGAAAGGTCACGAGAGCGGTCTCTATGCGTATGCGCAGGGAAAGAACAGTATTGCCATAGGTTCTGAAGCAAAAGCCAGAAAGGAAAACTCTATTGCATTAGGTGTAGATGCAGAAGCGTTTGGCGAGCAGTCTGTTGCGATTGGCCAGGGCGCAAAAGCCGGTGATAAGAGTGACGCGACGAAAGGCAAAGGAGCTGTAGCCATTGGAGGACAGTCGGTATCTACCGGCGAGTTCTCGGTAGCGATGCAGGGCGGTAAAGCAACTGGTAATTACGCAATGGCATTTGGTGAAAATGCCGAGGCCAAGGGCGATTATGCAATGGCGTTTGGCAGTGGCACTATCGCAAACGGAAACAAAGCCATGGCGTTTGGCTCTGGTACGACTGCAAATGGGAACCAGGCTACGGCGTTTGGCACTGGAACGGTGGCTGAAGGTGAAAATGCTACGGCGTTCGGTATGAATTCGGCGGCAAGTGGAGCGGATTCTACAGCCTTTGGCAACAATTCTCATGCCAGTGCGGACAACTCTATGGCGGCCATTGGCGGCACAACAGTTAAGGGAGCAACGAATGCGGCGGCTGTTGGTGAAGGAAGCGTAGCACAGGCTGAGAATTCCCTGGCAATGAGTGGTGGTAAGACCAGTAAAGATGCGAAAAACTCAGCGGCCATCGGCGAGGATGCAGAAGTAGTGGTAACCGATGCGGTGGCCCTGGGCAGTCGTTCGGTCGCCTCCACAGAAGCCGGGATCGAAGGGTATGATATTTTATTAAATGCAGCAAGTACGGATGGAAGTCCGGTATGGAAAGCGAATGAAAATGCCATCGCAGTAGGTAATGGCGCGCAGAATACCCGCCAGATTACCGGTGTGGCTGCCGGTATGGCAGACACGGACGCAGTAAACGTAGCACAGCTGAAGCGCGCTCGCGTAGAAGTGTTGGCAGGAAGCAACGTAACGGTAGACAGGAACATATCCAATGGATATTCCCAGTATACGGTTAATGTACCTTCTATGTTCAGCGTTTATACTGGCGGTAGTAATAAGAGCGGCTATACAGCAGGTTCTTCGGTTGGCAGTACCGACAAATTAAATGTTTCCTTCGACTTTGGCGATGGGCTGAAAGCGTCTGAAATTTCTAAGGGCTATTGGCATGTTGGTCTTGATGAAGAATACATTAAGAATGATCCGAACTTGAAAGGTGAGAAAGGAGATCCTGGTAAAGATGGTGTTGACGGTAAGGATGGTACATCTGTAACCATTACCAAGACCGTGAGCGATGAAACCGGAACTACGGTAACCTTCAGCGACGGAAAGGAAATTGAAATCAAAAACGGCACAGATGGTAAAGACGGCGTAAATGGCAAAGATGGTACATCAGTGACTATCACGAACAAAGAGGTTACACCGGAAGGTACTACAGTCACCTTCAGCGACGGAAACGTAATCGATATCAAGAATGGTAAGGATGGCGTTGACGGTAAGGATGGTGTGGATGGCAAAGATGGCACATCAGTGACTATCACGAACAAAGAGGTTACACCAGAAGGCACCAAGGTAACTTTCAGCGACGGAAACGTAATCGATATCAAGAATGGTAAAGATGGCGTTGATGGTAAAGATGGCGTTGATGGTAAGGATGGCGTTGATGGTAAGGACGGTGTTGATGGTAAGGATGGAACATCGGTGACCATTACCAAGACCGTGAGCGACGAAACCGGAACTACGGTAACCTTCAGCGACGGAAAGGAAATCAACATTAAGAACGGCGAAGATGGTGCAGCTGGTAAAGATGGCGCCGACGGCAAGGATGGTGTTGATGGTAAAGATGGACGTGATGGCCGGGATGGTAAAGATGGTGTTGACGGAAAAGACGGTGTTGATGGTAAAGATGGAACATCAGTAACCATTACCAAGACCGTGAGCGACGAAACCGGAACTACGGTAACCTTCAGCGACGGAAAGGAAATCAACATTAAGAACGGCGAAGATGGCGCAGCTGGTAAAGATGGCGCCGATGGAAAGGATGGTGTTGATGGTAAAGACGGACGTGATGGCCGTGACGGTAAAGATGGCATCAACGGCAAGGATGGTGCTGACGGCAAAGATGGCAGGGATGGTTTGAACGGACTTGACGGGCGTGATGGCCGGGATGGTAAAGATGGCATCAACGGTAAAGATGGCGTTGACGGCAAGGACGGAAAAGACGGTGTTGACGGCAAAGATGGTAAGGATGGCGTAGATGGTAAAGACGGTGCGCCTGGTGAAAAGGGTGACAAAGGCGATACCGGCGAAAAAGGAGATAAGGGTGATAAAGGCGACAAAGGTGACAAAGGCGATCCCGGCATTGATGGTAAAGACGGCGTAGACGGCAAAGATGGAGCAGGTGTTGATCCTGAGGAAATGCAGCGAATTGATAATAACATCAATGCTGTAAACAACAGGATTGATAATCTGGATAACCGAATGAAGAAAGGCCTGGCAGGTGCTGCGGCACTGGCTGCTCTCCATCCGCTGGACTTTGACCCGGACGACAAGCTGGAATTCTCTGCTGGCGTAGGTCATTACAGAGGTGAGACTGCAGCCGCAATCGGCGCATTCTATCATCCGAATGATGATACGATCTTCAGCCTGGGTGCTACTGTAGGAAACGGTGATGATATGATTAACGCAGGAATCACATGGCGCTTTGGTCAGCACAGTAATCAGTCCCGCTCCAAGAAAGCCATGGCGAAGGAAATCATCGAGCTGCGTGAAGAAGTGGCAGAACTGAAAGCCCTGGTCTATGACCTGACCGGCAAGGGCGGTCTGGATCCGTCCAAGACAGCAATCTTCCCGGATACGCCGGAAAACCACTGGGCCTATGATTATGTGGCAGTACTGGCCGGCAACGGTGTTCTGGAAGGTTACCAGGACGGTTACTTCAAGGGCAACCGCCAGCTGACCCGGTACGAGATGGCAGCCATCATCTACCGCCTGATGAGCAAGGGCATCGAAGTGGACAACCGGATGTTACAGGAATTCGCTCCGGAACTGGCCCGCGTAAAGGTTGATACGCTGACGCATTACAACGATGGCACGCCGCATATCCAGCGTGTACGCATTATCCCGCAGCGCGGATAATAGCAGTTTGAAACAGGTAAGCGTGTTGTGATAAAGCAGGAGGGAAGGGCTGCATGCCTGTCCTTCCCGTCCTGACCGATACTACCCGGTTCCGGAGTCGACGCCCCGGGGCACGGATCAATACGAGAGGACGTGAAAATATGAGTACGAAAAAACTGATGACTGCTGTAGTGTCCTGTCTGGCTGTTTCCGCTGTCTGTGCGTTTACCGCTTTTGCGGCGCCGGACAAGGAAGCTGCGAAAGCAGAAGAACTTTCCCTTCGCGTGCGGATCACCGGCCATGAGAAAGGGACGATTTATAAAGTGACGACCACCGACGGTCAGGAGATCCGGATGGACGTGGGCAAACACGGCGGCCGCATGCTGAATCGTCATTACTTCACAGCCAAGGGGGAGATGAAGACGGACGAAAAAGGCGACTACTTCAAAATGAAGAAAGTAGAATACAAGGACCCTGTGGTGCGCATCCAGCAGGAAAGCGAACGGAAACCGGAAGAAATCAAGAACTCCGCCAAGATCGATACGGACCGTGACGTGGCATACTTCCACGAGAACCCGGTGAGCGACAGACAGAATTTCTATCAGAACAACGTGGCGAATGTGACGGACCTCGGCGCATATAAGAAAGTGGAACTAGAAGACATCAAGGACACACCTACCGGAACGAAAGTAGCTGTTGTTGTCCGCCCTATCAAGACAATTGAAAAAGATACGCTGATGGAATTCTGGAACATCCGCAATGCGAAGGTGAACGTTTACATGAACGGGGCGTATGTACCGCTGGGGCAGCGCTGCACCATTTACGGTACAGTGAGGGAAGACGGCACCATCCTGCTGGACCGTATGGACAGCGTAGCGGAAGACGGTTGGAAATAGTAGTCGCAGATACTAGGAGATACCCAAAAACCCATGCAAATCGATATCCATTCCCACATCATACCCGGCGTTGACGACGGCAGCCGGGATATGGAAACCAGCATAGCATTGCTGCAGATGGCCGCCGAAACCGGAACAACAGATATTATTGCAACACCTCATGTAATTGATGTAAGCACGACACTGACCTGGGACGCTATCCGGCGCCACGTGGAAACCTTGCAGAAGGAAGCGGATGCAAGAGAGATACCTATTCGCATTTACCCTGGCGCGGAAACGGAACTGAACTGGGATCTTTTGGAGCTGATTCGGGAAGATCACAGCCGGTTTTGTCTGGCGGACAGCCGGTATTGTTTAATGGAACTGCCCAGCCTGATGCTGCCGCCCAACCTGGAAGATATGATCTATGAACTGCAGCTAATGGACATCGTACCGGTACTGGCTCATCCGGAACGGCAGATGCAATTGATGGAGCAGCCGGAAAAACTGCTGAACCTGCTGCAAAGGGGCTGCGTGGCCCAGAGTAACGGAGGCAGTCTGACAGGTGTGTTCGGTCAAAGAGCACATGATAATGTACACAGATTGCTGAACAGGGATATGATCGCGTTTTTAGGCAGCGATGCCCACAATCTGCGGCACCGGACCACGAATTTAAAAGGCGCCCGGGAAAAGCTGGTAAAGCACTGGAGTGAAGAAATGGCAGAGGAACTGCTTTCGGTCCGACCGCGGCATATTCTGGAAAACAAAGCGTTGCCGCCGGAATTGTATGTGAACAGGCTGCCTTCGGTCTTTACGCAGAGCAAAAGCCAGAAGCCTGAAAAGAAGGGGTTCTTTGCAAGGCTGTTTGGGTAATGTGTCAGAATACTTAAATGGGTAGTTTGCCTGTTGAAGTATTGGGAACGCTGTAACGTAAATAATTAGAAAAACGGATTATTGTCTCCGAAATGAAACGCATGCAAACGCGGCTTGCCAGAAATGGCAGGCCGCGTTTTTTTGCTTACAAACAAACCTGGAAGGATTGCGCCGCGCGAGGGTGGGCGCCGGCAAACGTAGCGCCTCCACTCTCAGGCAGTTTATATTTACTGTAGCACAATGACTGCTGTCAGGTGCTTTCAATTATCTTGACAGTTTTCACTTTATATTGTAATATACTCGTAAGTTAGTAACTCGTGATTCACTAACTTACGAGTTTTTGTATGGAGGCGTAAGATGTTTCTCTGTCGTGAAATGGAATTGCGAAAACTGAATCACAGATATAACAGTAATTCGATGGAATGCATTGTAATCTACGGTCGTCGGCGGGTGGGAAAGACGGCGCTGATCAATGAATTTGTCAAAGACAAGCCAGTTGTTTATTTTCCGGCGCTGAACTCGAATGCGCAGGATAATCTGACTGCGCTGTCCCGGTCCATATATCTGTATCAGCATCCGGATGCAACGGAGGCTCCTAAATATGCGACCTTCGATGCTGCCTTTGCCGAAATAACACGTCTGGCTGCGAAAGAGCGGGTCGTGTTTGTGATTGATGAATTTCCCTATCTGGCCAAAGCGGATGCTTCGGTTCCTTCCCGGCTGCAGCATCTGTTGGACTACGACTGGCAGGACAGCCGGTTATTTCTTATTCTCTGCGGTTCTTCCATGAGCTTTATGGAAAAGGAAGTGCTGGGGCAGAAGAGTCCCTTGTTTGGCAGGCGAACGGCACAGTTTAAGATTGAGCCTCTTACGTATCTTGAAGCGGCAAAATTTCATCCGGAACTTTCCCCGGAAGACAATGCGCTGTTATATGGTATCACCGGCGGCGTTCCGCATTATATAAATAAGCTGAATGTACAGGGAAGCATTAAAGAAGCTTTACTGGAAAACTTCTTTGACACCTCGGCCTACCTTTTTGAGGAACCGGAAAATTTACTGAAACAGGAACTGCGGGAACCGGCTGTTTACAATTCCATCATCGGCGCCATTGCCGGCGGCGCGGCCAGGCTTAATGATATTGCGTTGCGGACCGGCCTTGATACGGCAAAATGCGCAAAATATATCAGCGTGCTGACAGAGCTTGGGATTTTACGGAAAACGGCGCCGGTGACTGAGAACCCGTGGCGAAAGTCCCTGTATCGTATTACGGATAATTTTTTCCGTTTCTGGTACCGGTTTGTCCCGGGCAACATGCTGGCGGTCACCGCCGGAACCATGCCTGCGGTTTATGACGGAGCTGTTGGCAGTTACCTTGCGGAATATATGGGGCTGGTGTTTGAGCAGATTTGCCGGCAATACCTGATACATTATGCAAAAAAACTTCCTTTTACTGTCGGTATAATCGGCGAATGGTGGGGCGCCCATCCCACAGAAAAGAAAGAAATCCAGCTGGACATTGTGGCGCTGGATTCCAGGGCGAACAATGTCCGGGCCGGACGAAAATACCTGATCGGTTCCTGCAAATTTAAAAATGAGAAGATCGGAACCGGCGAACTGGATCTGATCCGTAATTATGCATCTGTTTTCACCAATACAAATGATGCGTGTTTTTATTATATTTTTTCAAAATCCGGTTTCACCGAGGCCTTGCTTGAAAAACAGAAAAATGGCGAGGTGGTATTAATTACGATGGATGAAATGTACGGGGGATGATTTTGTATAAAAACACTTAGTTCCCACATTGTATTGCAATCTGTGAAGAAACAGGAAAATCTTTTCATTATTACTATTTTAATATTGACCAAAAGTGTAACAAACTTTATAATATATATGTTTATGCTTGTTTTCAGTTACCCATTTTTATAGTTGCGGTAAGTTTTATCGCAAAGGTAAGAGAAAGTGTAAGAGTATAGGAGGAAAAAAGATGAAAAGTTACACAATGGACCTGGGCGGCAGACCGCTGACACTGGAGTTCGGCGAAGTCTGCAAGCAGGCCAACGGCGGTTTACTGGTACGCTATGGCGATACGGTAGTAGTAGTGGCCGCAACGGGTACCAAGACTCCCCGTGAAGGCGTGGATTTCTTCCCGCTGACTGTTGATTTTGAAGAAAAGATGTACGCCGTTGGCAAGATTCCCGGAGGCTTTATCAAACGGGAAGGCCGTCCCAGCACCCATGCGGTACTGACCAGCCGTCTGATCGACCGCCCCATCCGTCCCATGTTCCCGGACGGATACCGGAATGATGTACAGATCGTAGCTACTGCGGTTTCCGTAGACCCGGACAATGCGCCGGATATCCCGGGCATGATCGGCGCCTCTGCCGCGCTGTGTGTTTCCGATATTCCCTTTGAAGGCCCCATCGCCGGTGTGCGGGTAGGCCTGATCGACGGAAAATACATCATCAACCCGACCCTTGAGCAGTTCAAGGTGAGCCGCCTGAACCTGGCGGTAGCCGGTACCAGTGATGCGATTTTAATGGTAGAAGCAGGCTGCAAGGAAATTTCCGAACAGGAAATGCTGGACGCCATTTTCTTTGCCCATGAGAACATCAAAAAGATCTGTGAATTTATCAGCGGCATC
This sequence comes from Succiniclasticum sp., assembly GCF_056977735.1. Taxonomy (NCBI): domain Bacteria; kingdom Bacillati; phylum Bacillota; class Negativicutes; order Acidaminococcales; family Acidaminococcaceae; genus Succiniclasticum; species Succiniclasticum sp. Next base: position 139,801 of record NZ_DBMCWA010000002.1, on the reverse strand, counting down.
CAAGCTGAGATCGGCAAGCCGAAGATGGAAGTGCCCAAGTACAATCCGCCGGAAGAACTGGTAAAAGAGATCGAAGAGTTTGGCGCGGAAAAACTGAAGGCGGCCCTCATGGACGCCAACAAGCTGCAGCGCGAAGAAAACGTGGACCGTGTGAAGAAAGAGATCGCGGAAGCGTTTATCGAAAAGTATCCGGAAAACGGCACCGACGTTGCCTATATTACCCAGAAGCTGGTTAAGAAAATCGTACGCCGTACCATTGCGGTGGACAAGATCCGCCCGGATGGCCGTGCCCTGGATGAAGTACGTCCGGTTACCTGCCGCGTAGGCCTGCTGCCCCGCGTACACGGTTCCTCTCTCTTCACCCGCGGCCAGACCCAGATCATGAACGCCTGCACCCTGGCCCCGCTGCGCGATGCGCAGATCATCGAAGGGCTGGGACCGGAAGAGACGCAGCGTTACATCCACCATTACAATTTCCCGCCGTATTCCGTAGGCGAGACCAAACCCCTGCGCAGCCCCGGCCGTCGTGAGATCGGTCATGGCGCGCTGGCAGAACGTGCACTGCTGCCGGTGATTCCCTCCGAAGAGGATTTCCCGTACACCCTGCGCCTGGTTTCCGAAGTACTGGAATCCAACGGTTCTTCTTCCATGGGTTCCGTATGCGCCAGCACCCTGTCCCTGATGGACGCGGGCGTGCCCATTAAAGCGCCGGTAGCCGGTGTGGCCATGGGCCTGGTAAAGGACGGCGACTTCTTCACCATCCTGACGGATATTCAGGGTCTGGAAGACGCCCTGGGCGATATGGACTTCAAGGTAGCCGGTACAGAACATGGCATCACCGCCATGCAGATGGATATGAAGATCGACGGCATCAACCGTGAGATCTTCGAACAGGCGCTGGCCCAGGCCAAACGCGGCCGTGAATTCATCATGGGCAAGATGATGGAATGCATCAGCGAGCCCCGCAAGTCCCTGTCCCGGTGGGCTCCGAAGATTACGTCCATCACCGTGGATCCGGAAAAGATTGCCAAGATCATCGGGCCTGGCGGCAAGACCATTAAGAAGATCGTGGAAGACACCGGCGCCAAGATCGATATCGAAGATACCGGCAAAGTGTATATCGCTTCCCCGGACTCCGATGCCATTGAAAAGGCAATCAAAGCCATTGACGGCATTACGGCGGAAGCGGAAGTGGGCAAGATCTACACCGGCAAAGTAACCCGCATCATGAACTTTGGCGCGTTTGTTGAAATCCTGCCTGGCAAGGAAGGCATGGTCCACATTTCCCAGCTCTCCACCGAGCGCGTGGAAAAAGTGGAAGACGTGGTTTCCGTTGGGGATGAGATTATGGTTAAATGCGTAGAAATTGACAGCAAGGGCCGCATCAACCTGTCCCGCAAAGCAATCCTGCAGGGAAAATAAAATATAAAAGAAATTACAAAAACAGCACTGGCAGAAATGTCAGTGCTGTTTTTTTAGGGCGTACGGAATCATCTAAAACTCCGCAGGCCTTAAGAAGGAGGTGCCCGCAGCGGCTCAGACTGCGGGTTCTTATGTTTATGGTCAACTTCTTTCCAAAGGTGGTTATTTACCGGGGAAGAAGGGCCAGACTGTCGGAATTACAATCAACGATACTACGAAGCAGACAAAGATCAAACCGCCGCCTGCTTTGATATAATCGGTGAAGCGGTAATGGCCGGGGCCGAGTACCAGCGTATTGGGGGGTGTGCCTACCGGTGAAGCGAACGCGCAGGAAGATGCGATCAGAATCGCCATAAGCACTGCTCGGGGTGAAGCACCAAGCTGTTGGGCCAGAGCGATGCCGACTGGGCACAGAAGAGCTTTGGAAGCGGTGTTGGACATAAACTGGGTGAGCACGACTGCCAGTACAAACAAAACTGCTGTAACAACGTAGGGTGAAGGATCGCCGCCCATCATTTCTACTGTTGCGGCTGCAATGGCTTTGCCGGCGCCGGTGGTATTCATGGCCTCCGCAACGGGAATCATGCCGGCGAACAGGAAGATAGTAATCCAGTCAATTGAAGCATAAGCCTGCTGTTCTGTAAGGCAGCCGGTCAGCACGCACAGCAGTGCGCCGATTACGGCTACGATATGCAGCGGGATTACATCCAGAGCCATACTGATGATTACGGCTAAAATAATGAGGCCGCAAATAATCTGCTTGCTGGTCTTAACGATAATGCCTTCCGCGTCCCGGGCTTCCGCTTCCAACTTATCGGGATCAAAATCCCGGTCTTTAGGTAACAGGTATTTGCCGATAAAAATCATGTAAATAATACCGGCGATGGTAATAGGTATACCGATGTAAGCGTATTCAAAAAAACCAAATTTCAGTTCCGGCATGCCCGCAGCTTCCAGTGCAACGTTGGCCAGCATATTGGGCGGCGTACCAATCAGCGTGATGGTTCCGCCTAGGCCGGCACCAAAGGCCAGAGGCATTAACTGACGCTGGGGGGAAAGCTTTGCAGTAGCGCAGATACTCATGACAACAGGGATGAGGCAGGCAGTTGTGCCTGTGTTGGAAAGAAAGGCAGACATAAAAGCAGCGACAACCATAAGACCGATCATAAGCGTGTTTTCACCTTGGCCGCAGACCCGGACGATTTTACTGCCAACCTTCTGGGCCACGCCAGTATGGAACATGGCAGCGCCTACGACGAACATACCGGCAAACAGGATAACGTTGGAATCGGCCAGGCCAAGAAAGATTCCTTTGGCAGGAACAAGGCCTAAAATCCAGCAGGCAATAGCGGCTGACATTGAAGTGACAGCCAATGGAATTATTTCCGTAACAAAAAGGATTGATACTACCAGAAGCAGTAGCAGGCATTTAGTAACTGGTGTCATAATGTGGTAAACCTCCATTTTTCATTTTTTAGTCGTTCTCTTTTTCTCTGGTGCCGTTTCTTCAGTTTTTGGCGGCAGGAGATCAGGCAATTCGCGCATCGTATACATTTTGTCAGGATTCAGATAAAAGGGATGGGTGGCGGCGTCGCCGAGTATGCGGTGATACTTGTGAGAGTCCAGGCTCTTCAGAAACCGCTCCAGCCTTTTTGTTTCGTCGGAAAGATTCATTGATGCGATTTTTTTTGCATTCATCGTAAATTCCGGAAGCATATCTGTATCCTCCTGTCCGGGTCGGGCAAAAACTGTACGGTTTATTTATTCACAGCTCTTGCTTGCAACTTTGGGTAATTGCTAGGGTAGTTTCAGTATAGGGCAGCGGGCTGAAAAATAAAAATACCCGTTAGGCAACAAAAATATAACCAAACGGAATATTAGAAACGATTATCAATTAGCACATATTGTATTTGATATATTTTGTGGTAAAATGAAATGCGTATGGAGTGACGCAAGTATACCCTGTTGTGTAGGAGGCATTATGGATCTTGAAAACTATCGTAATTTCCTGGCTGTCATCGAAACCGGCAGCCTGACGGGTGCCGCTGAGTATGTGCATGTGGCGCAGCCCGCGCTCAGCAAACAGCTTCGCACGTTGGAGAATTTTTATGGGGCCAAGCTTCTGATTACAGAACGCGGCAGCCGTAAGGTCGTATTAACAGAAGCAGGACGGCTGCTGTACCAGAAAGCGAAATATATCTGTTCGCTGGAGGATCTTGCCAAAGAAGAAATCATCAGCACGAAAAAAGGAGCGGCCGGCACCTTGCGGATCAGCGTGGCGAATTCCCGTTCCGCTTCGTTTATCAATAAGACGTTGCAGCCCTTTTCGGAATTGTACCCGGATGTTAGTTTTGAAATTTTTGAAACCAGTTTTTATGAGCAGAGCCAGCAACTGCTGAATGGAATCACCGAGATTGGAATTTTGAGCACGCCGATAGGGCAGGAAGATAATTTTGAAGAACTGTTCCGCCGTGATGAATATCTGGCGGCGGTGTTTAAGCATGACTCCCGGTGGATGGAGAGTTCGAGACGTAAAGGATTAAATCTGAGCGATTTAAGGAACATTCCCCTGAGTGTTTCTTCAGGCTGCTATGCTATTTTGCAGAAGGCATGCGATAAAATCGGCTTCCGGCCAAAAGTACTCAGCATCAATACATCGCGTTTTACAGCGCTGCAGTGGGCGCTTATCGACAGCGGCGTGGCTGTGGTTCCGGTGGATCCGGGGGAAGTACTTGAACCGGATGTATATAACATTAAAAAAATATTGGATATTGACACGGAGCTTTACAAATCCGTCGTTAAGGTTAAAGGGCGACCGTTATCCCCATTGGCGCTGAAATTCATCCAGTTTTATAATGAGAATAGCGATTCAAGAAGATTGTGTGATATTCGAAGGCTGGAAAAAGAAAGTAAAATATAGAAAGCACCGGCTCCGGACTACTTATGGTAATCCGGAGCCGGCGCCGTTTTTGGGGTTCAATCTTCAAATTCTTTGCTTTTAAGGCTTAATGTCCTGCCTGCCAGCGCTTCCCTCTGGATCAGCGCTTTGATTTCCTGCCGGACAAACCCTTTCAACAGTTTAAGCTGTTCCTTTTCACGGTTAGCGTTAAGGCCTTCCGGGGAAGCCTTTAACATAGCGGCTTCCAGTTCCTGTTCCTTTTGCAGAAGGTAATCGTACATTTCATACAATTCGTTTTCATTGTATTGCTTTGTTTCGCCCATGGCTGTTCCTCCTTGTAATTATTATGCGTGATAATTTTTACCCGTTTGCAGTTACCCAAATTCAGACCCATACCAAAGCGCAAGTGTATTATACAGGGTTTCGGTTGTTTCCGCAACCCGGATAGTTTCCGTGAAACAGGGGAAGGGGAAACCGTGGAAAGCCTGTTGTGGCAAGAGGTTTCGACTGGTTCAGGATAAAATATATTCCGGTTTTTCATATCTGTTATGCCAAACCGGTATGTTTCCGGCACGTTTTCCGCACGTATTCCAAAATTGCATATAAATCATGCCGGACGGATATTATACAAATTTGGAAAGAGCGTGTATAATGCAATCAGAAATTAGGAATGCATCCTGATTAGCAAAACAAAACACCGTAGAATTGAATTAGTTTTATCAAAGGAGGAAAACATCATGTCTACTATCGTTATGAGAACCGGTTATCTGGCAGTACCCGAGTATGTTGGAGAAGGAAGCGTTAAATCGGAATCTATGGTCCAGTGGCTGACCCATAAACGCTTAAGCCAGGCGGATCATTACAAAATGCTTACAAACCGGAAGCTGGACTGCCCGGTACAGTATCAGGGCGTACTGTTCAGCTTCAAAGAAGCTAAATGAGCAAACCAATGACCGAAGGCATCGCAACACGTTGAAGTATCGTAAGTCACTTTGAAATTAATAGAATCCTTCTCTTTTACTATAATTTAAGGGCTGGAACAGAATCCTGATACATATTCTGTCCAGCCCGTCTTTTTTTGTTTTTATTCAGGTCAGGTTTTGCAAATTCTATTATAGATTGAAACGTAAATATTTAAACGAATTACACTTCAAAACTGATTTTCTTTACAGCGTCCACTGCTTCCTTCAATTGGTCGCTGGTCTTTTTTTCTGCAGCTTTCTGGAATTTTGTAACCAGTACACGGGTCAGTCCCTGTTGTGCAAGGGAGCCGGGCCCGTTGACGCAGCCGTTGCAGCAGGCCATGCCTTCAAAATACTCCGCGGCGAGTTTGCCGTTTTTGATCAGCGTCAGCTTATCATTGCAGTTTTCCAGGCCGTCGGCATATTCTGCGGATAAGGATGCCTGCCGTTCCAGGGGCAGTACTTCTTTCATGGAAGCCTGCACGCCGCGGGTCAGAGGGAAGCCAATGCCGCCGGCGGTTGCCTGGGTGACGTATTCTTTTTCTGCCGGCTGGGTCAGGTCAATGCCGGTTCCCTCAAAGATACACTGTAATTCTTCATAGGTCAGTACGAAGTCGACTGCGTCGGGATGCTCCAGGCATTCCCGTTTTTTGGCGATGCAGGGGCCGATGAAGCAGGTCATGGCTTCCGGATGTTTGTTTTTGACATACAAACCGCAGGAGACCATGGGGGATGTGGTCTTGGAAATATTCTCTTCGTATTCCGGGAAATGCTTTTTCACTAAAGAGACAAAAGCCGGACAGCAGGAGCTGGTCATGAATGAAATCTTTTCCGGTACTTTTTCCAGAAATTCTTCCGCTTCATGCAGGGTAGTTATATCCGCGCCTATGGCTACTTCTACCACGTCTGTAAAACCTAATTTATGCAGGCCGGCGATGACCTGGGCGGGGGTTACTTTCATGCCGAACTGTCCCACGAAAGAAGGGGCCAGCATGGCGATGACCGGCTTGTGCTGCTTTAAGGCCAGCAGCAGGGGGACGAGCATGCTTCGTTCGTCCAGCGCGCCGAAAGGACAGGCTGCCCGGCAGTTGCCGCAGTTGGTGCATTTATCGTAATCGATTTTGGTCCGTCTGTCTTCCCCGGCGGAAAGAGCTTCCAGGGCACAGGCCCGGATGCAGGGACGGTTGATTTCGATGATGGCGCCGTAAGGACAGGATTTGGCGCAGCGACCGCATTCGATGCAGATGTCCCGGTTAATGAAAGCCCGGTTGTTGACGACGGAAATGGCTTTTTTGGGACAGTTGTTCATGCAGTTGTGCTGGATGCAGTGGCGGCATACGTCGGTAACGTAGTATTTGTCAATGGGGCAGGCGTCGCAGGCATCGGGCAGTACGTCGATGATGGGGAGCTTCCTGTCAAACTCTCCGTCCAGCGCTGCTTTTGCCGCATTGATGATGTTGAGGCCCAGGGGCTGCCACAAAGCCATCTGGACGCGGTTCTTCAAAACGGCCCGTTCTTTATGGACACAGCAGCGGACCCGGGGCGTATTATCTCGTACCGTGTGGTAAAGGATATCGTAAATATGCTCCGGCAGACAGTCATTCCACGTGTATTCCGCAATCTTGCGCAGGACTTCCCGTCTGAAATTAACGACCTGTGTTGTTTCCATATTCAGCCTCCTGTTTCTGATGATTACCTGAGTGTTTTTGTCTTTTTGTTGCGTTGCCTATATTATATATGAATTATCCTGATTTTAAAAGTTTTTTGCTGTATACAGAATATTTTTCGATAATCCCGGTGGGATATGGTATAATCGTAGTAAATACAGATTTAATGCCCGGTATCAGCGCCGGGAGAACAGATAAGTAACGGGGGAGGGTGTATAATGAAGATCCGCGGTTTTGAAAAGATCAGTAAGTATAAAGAGGCAGAGTTTCCCATGCCGGCGCGTAAGACGAAAACGTCTGCCGGCTATGATATCTGCGTTCCGGAGGATGTGGCACTGCTGCCGAACCGTCTGGTGATGGTGCCCACAGGCGTCAAGGCGTATATGCAGGAGGATGAGTTCCTTGGGGTCCATATCCGTTCCAGCATGGCAATCAAATCCGGACTCCGCCTCGTGAACAATGTAGGGATCATCGACGCGGATTACTATAACAATCCGGATAACGAAGGCCACATCATGCTGGCGCTGGTGAACACCGGCCTGCAGCCGCTGGTGTTAAAGAAAGGCGAACGGGTTGCCCAGGGTATTTTTTATAAATACCTGACGACTGACGACGACAATGCTGCAGAAAAAAAAGAACGCAGCGGCGGTTTCGGCAGCACAGGCAAAACCCGGTAACGTTCCGGTTCCCGGTACAGTAAATACCGCTATACTGTTGCGATTATTACAATAAAACGAAATTCAGCAATGATTTAAAAGAAAATTTAAAAACAGGCTTGCCAGATTCCTTATATTATGATAAAGTATACGCTATATTCACGATATCCCTGGCTTATCATGTACACTAATTAGGAAAGAAGGACTGCTTTATGTGTTTACCAAGCTTATTGATTGGCGTACCGTTAGCGGCGGCAATCCTTGCGTTCTGCTTCCGGGGCAATGGGGCCCGCAACATCCTTGTGAAACTGGCGGCGGCCGTTACTATGGTCTTATCTGTAGGGACGGCAGTTCGTTATTTTGGGCATCCGGAGTTTTTTAAAATTACCGGAGGCTTACTGCCGGCGATTCTGCTTGCTGTGGACGTCATTGCCGCTGCTGTCATTTTTTATTACACGCTGATACGGTTCAAAAAGTTCAAAATCGCGTTGCTGGAACTGGTACAGCTTGCCGGGATCCTCTGGTTTGAACAGAGGATAGGGCATGCGATTGAAGTCCGGTATGATCTTGCTATTGATAATTTTGCACTGATCATGGTGCTGATTGCCGGTATTATTGGCAGCCTCATCGCTGTTTTCTCGTTAGGATATATGGAAGAATTCCAGAAAGAACATCGTGATGTGCAGGACAGGCGTCCGTTCTTCTTCTTTGTCATCTTCCTGTTCCTCTCGGCGATGTTCGGCCTGGTTATTTCCAACAACCTGCTGATCATGTACACTTGCTGGGAAATTACCAGCCTGTGCTCGTTCCTGCTGATCGGTTACACACAGACGCAGGAAGCTGTTGAAAATTCCTTTAAAGCCCTGTGGATGAATCTGTTGGGCGGTGTAGCCTTTGCCGCGGCCATTATCTGGCTGGGCACAGAGTATGAAACGGTGGAACTTTCCATGCTGATCAATCTGGGCCGCAGCGCGCAGCCGGTTGAACTGGCGGTTGCGCTCCTGGTCTTCTGCGGTTTTACCAAAGCAGCCATGATGCCGTTTTCCGGCTGGCTGCTGGGAGCCATGGTCGCGCCCACGCCAACATCGGCACTGCTCCATTCATCCACGATGGTAAAAGCGGGCGTGTTCCTGATCATCAAACTTTGCCCCATTCTGGGCGGCAACCATGCAGGGCTGATGACCATGTTCATCGGCGGAGCTACCTTCCTATTTGCTTCGTTTGCGGCCATTTCCCAGTCTGACGGAAAAAAAGTGCTGGCCTATTCCACGATTTCCAATCTGGGCCTGATCGTCTGCTGTGCAGGCATCGGTTCCTATGAAGCAGCCTGGACTGCTATTATGATTGTAGTTTTCCACGCAGTGGCCAAGAGCCTGATGTTCCTTTCGGTGGGTACGGCAGAACAGCAGCTGGGCAGCCGCGACATTGAAAACTTCGACGGCATGTTCTGTTCGCTGCCGGGGTTGGCTCTCTGCATGATCATCGGTATCTGCGGTATGTTTTTGGCGCCTTTCGGTATGCTGATTTCCAAGTGGGCTGCCATGAAAGCGTTCGTAGATGCGGGACATCCGCTGTTATTGCTGGTTCTCGTATTTGGCTCGTCCACTACCTTGTTCTATTGGACCAAGTGGCTGGGCAAAATTACGGCGTACATTCCTACAGAGACGAATCTGGAGGAAGGGATCCACGGCGTGCAGTGGCTGGCGTTACGTACGTTAAGCGCCCTGACCATTGTGACCTGCGTGCTGTTCCCGGTAATTTCCCAGATGGCCGTGATTCCCTATCTGGAAGTTACGTATGAAACAACGATGGAAGTTATTTCCCGCAGCAATCTGCTTATCATGTCCATGATGGTTCTGTTGCTGGTAGTCCTGCCGCTGCATTTCGGCAAGGGCCGGGAAAAGAAACTGGTGGTTACCAACCTGGCCGGGGAAAACCTCGGCGACAACCAGTCGTACCGGGGTGCTGCCGGGCAGGTGATCCCGGTTACGATCCGAAACTGGTATATGGAAAAATGGTTCGGGGAGGCAAAGATGAAACTGTGCGGATTCATCCTTTGCGGGTCCTGTCTGTTAATTGAGTTTGCAATAATATTCGGAGGTGCTTTCCATGTCTGAGATGGTTCTTAACATTATTTCGGGGATTGCATATCTGATCCTGGCCCCTGTCATTGGCGGCCTGCTGGCCGGTATTGACCGCAAAATTTCCGCACGCATGCAGCGCAGGGTAGGGCCTCCCATTATGCAGCCCTTTTATGATTTTTTCAAGCTTTGGGATAAACAGCCTGTGGCGGTAAACAAAGCCCAGAGCTTCTATGTGACCGGTTTTCTTCTCTTTGTGGTGATCAGCGGTCTGTTCTTCTTCACCCATGGGGATATCCTGCTGGTAGTATTCACACTTACCATGGCCAGCGTCTGCTTCATCGTCGCCGCCTATTCTTCCAATTCCCCCTACAGTCAGATCGGTGCAGAGAGAGAACTGGTGCAGACCATGTCCTACGAACCCATGCTGCTGCTGGTGGCGCTGGGATTTTACCTGAACTGCGGTACGTTCAGCATCGGTGAGATCCTGAAATCGCCGCAGATGAATTTTATCTACATGCCCGGTATCTTTGTCGGGCTGAGCTATATCCTGCTGATTAAATTCCGTAAATCACCCTTTGATCTTTCCGTTTCCCATGAAGCGCATCAGGAACTGATCCAGGGAGCTCTGACAGAGATCTCCGGGCGGTCGCTGGCGGTGATCGAACTGGCACACTGGTATGAAAATGTGTTCCTGCTGGGTTTTGTGTACATGTTCTTTGCCTGGGCCGCGCCGTGGAGTCCGGCGCTGGGGCTGTTCATGTGTGCGGTTACATATTTTGGCGACATTCTGGTGGACAACTGCTGTTCCCGTGTAAAATGGGAAAGTATGCTGGCTTCCACATGGCTGGTTACATTGGTTGCAGGCTTTGTAAACATTATGTTCCTGATGCAGGTCCGCTGAGAGTTATTTCCGGCTGTATCATGCATATGCAACAGACTTTGGCAGGAATGATATTACGATAAGCATGGCAAGGAAAGGATGCGGCTTATATGAGTTATATAAAGAAATCTCCCTGGCTTGTTCATTACGATGGTTCCAGCTGTAACGGCTGCGACATCGAGGTGCTGGCCTGCCTGACCCCGCTGTACGATGTGGAACGGTTCGGCATTGTGAATACAGGCAACCCCAAACACGCTGATATTTTTCTGGTGACGGGCGGCGTAAATACCCAGAACCTTCCGGTTGTGAAACAGATTTACGAACAGATTCCGGAACCGAAGGTGGTCATAGCGGTAGGGACCTGTGCCTGCAGCGGCGGCGTGTTCCATGACTGCTACAATATGCTGGGTGGCATGGACAAAGCTATCCCGGTGGATGTGTATGTGCCGGGCTGCGCTGCAAGACCGGAGTCCATTATCGACGGTGTGGTGAAAGGCCTGTCTGTGTTGGAAGAAAAGCAGAAGGCGCTGGCGGTCCCCGCAAGAGAAAAACAGGAATTGCGGGAAAAGGATCTGGAAGTCGGCGTGGCTGTCAATAAAAGTCAGGAGGCCGGAAAATGAAACAGGAAATGACTCAGATTGAAACAACGGAGCTGCTGGCAAGAACAGCCCGGTATAAAAAGGACGGATACCGAATGACACAGATTCTGTGTACCCGGATTCCGGAAGGCTATGAACTGACCTACAGTTTTGATAAGGATTGTGTGATGGAAAACCTGCGGGTCGTGGTGCCTCTGGACGGTTCCGTCATGAGCGTCACCGGCCAGTACTGGTACGCCTTTGTCTGGGAAAACGAGATCCACGACCTGTTCGGGCTGAACGTGGAATTCATTGCCCCGGAAGTGGATTACGGCGGAAAGTTCTTCCATCTTGCCAAGCCCATGCCCTGGCATGAGCTGGCCAACGCGAAACAGCCGGCTGCGGCCATAAAAGTAAACTTGCGGCCCGGACTGGGCGTAGACGCTTCGGTCAAGCCTGCTGCTGCGGCAGCAAAACCGGGAACCGCGCCGGCAGCGCCGAAACCTGATGCAACCGCGGCAAAACCTGCGGAAGGAGGAAACTGATATGGGCAAAAGTACAGTTGTACCCTTTGGGCCCCAGCATCCGGTATTGCCGGAGCCGATCCATTTCGACCTTGAATTAAAGGATGAAAAAGTTGTAAAAGCGATTCCTTCCATTGGGTATGTCCACCGGGGTCTGGAAAAACTGGTGGAAAAACGCGGTTTCCAGGAATATGTATATGTAGCGGAACGGGTTTGCGGCATCTGTTCCTTTGGTCACGGCTGGGGTTACAGCAAGGCGATTGAAGGGCTGATGGAAATTGAAGTTCCTAAGCGGGCAGAGTATCTCCGGACCATCTGGCATGAAATCTCCCGTCTCCACAGCCATCTGCTGTGGGCCGGGCTGGGCGCCGACGCATTGGGCTTTGAAAGCCTGTTCATGCAGTGCTGGCGTATCCGTGAAACGATTCTGGATATTATCGAACAGACCACCGGCGGCCGGGTCATCTTCTCTGTCTGCAAGGTGGGCGGTGTGCGCCGGGACATTCCCGATACTGAATTAAAAGAGATTGTAAAGCGGCTGGATGCGCTGAAGAAAGAGATTGACGACGTGGCGGCAATCTTCCTGAATGACGAAACGATCCAGGGTCGGCTGAAAGGTGTAGGGACGGTGACCTATGACGAAGCGGTGGCGCTGGGCTGCGTAGGTCCTACCGCCCGGGCCAGCGGCGTGCCGCTGGATTACCGGATGGGTGACGAAGGGGGAGCCTATAAAGAGCTGGGCTTTACTCCGGTTCTTGCTACTGAAGGCGATTGCTTCGCCCGCGTCAAAGTCCGTCTGCTGGAGTTGTACCAGTCCATGGACATTATCAAAGGCTGTGTGGAAAACATGCCGGCCGGTGACATTGCGGTACCGGTGAAAGGCTTCCCGCCTGCAGCGGAACATTTTACCCGTGTGGAGCAGCCCCGTGGCGAAGCGGTGTATTACGTAAAAGGAAACAAGACCAAAAATCTGGAACGGTTCCGCCTGCGTACGCCGACCAACGCAAACATTGCGGTGCTGGTAAAAATGTTGCAGGGCTGCGACCTGGCGGATGTGCCGAACATTATCCTGACCATCGATCCGTGTATCAGCTGCTGTGAAAGATAAAAAAAGAGCAGCAGGGCAGGATCGCTTTTGCTGAAATATATTGCAAACACTGATTATTTACTATAAAACGAGGAGGTCTGGCGATGAGTTTTCTGTCTTTTGCCAGCGAGATGCTGGGCAATCTGTTTAAACCGCCGGCAACCAGTCAATATCCGTTTGAACCGAGAAAAGTGTATGAAGCGGACCGGGGCAAGGTAATCAATCATATTGATAACTGCATCTTCTGCGGCATGTGCATGCGGAACTGTCCGTCGGACGCCATTACGGTAGACCGGAACGCCCGCACCTGGAAAATCAACCGGTTTGCCTGCGTGCAGTGCAAAGAGTGCGTGACCAACTGTCCGAAGAAGTGCCTGTCCATGGACACGGAGTATACGGCGCCAGCTACCGAAAAAACAGAAGAGGTGCTGCAGGGACCGCCGCCTCCGCCCAAACCCCAGGTAGTGCTGACGGAAGCCCAGAAAGCGGCTATTGCCGCGGCCCAGGCAAAAAAAGCCGCAGCCCAGAAGGCGGCTGGCGCAGCAGAACAGGCAAAAGCCTGACAATGTAAGCAAAATGTGCAGGCTGCAGCAGGTAAAAGCCTGAGCACCGGATAATCGTGTCCGGGCTGCAGCAGGCGAAACATAAGGAGCAATTCATGCATGAGTATCCCGTTACCGTTCAGATTGTGGATATCGCTTCGGAAACGGCCAGAAAGAACAACGGCCGTGTGCGCCGCATTGACCTGGTAGTTGGAGAGGATTCCGGTTTTATCGGCGAGTCCATCCAGATGTATTTTGATGTGATAGCGGAAGGTACGCTCTGTGAAGGCGCGCAGCTTTTCATCGAGGGCGTGAAACCGCAGCTGCGCTGTGATGCTTGCAGTAAATTATTTGAACGGAAACGGTTTTCCTTTCAATGTCCTTTCTGCGGAGGAGACGGAAGCCCTACGGAAATCGGGAAAGAGTTTTATGTAAAAAGCGTGGAACTGGAAGTGGAGGATCAGTAACAATGCATATGATGAAAGCGGACGTGATGGTGGACGTTCACGCACGGAACAACCATATTGCGGAGCATGTTCATGAACATCTGGCAGAACATAAAATCTTTGCTGTGAATATCATGGGCGCGCCGGGAGCGGGGAAGACCACGACGCTGGAAAACCTGCTGAAGCATCTGGATGTGCCCGGCTATGTCATCGAAGGGGATATTGAATCGAACATCGATACGGAACGGCTGCGCAAGCAGAACATAGCAGCCACCCAGATCAATACCTTCGGCGCCTGCCATCTGGACGCGCCGCTGGTACACAACGCCATTCATGCGCTGCCGTTTGACAAGCCCGGCATCCTGTTTATTGAAAATGTAGGGAATCTGGTCTGCCCGGCGGAGTTTTCCATCGGGGAAGATATCAAGCTGCTGCAGGTCAGTGTGACCGACGGCAGTGACAAGCCTTACAAGTATCCGCTGGCATTTGAAAAGGCGGATATCATTATACTGAATAAAATTGATCTGCTGCCCTATGTTGATTTTGACGAGGAGTTTTTCATGAAAGGCATCCGGCATCTCAATAAAACGGCGCCGGTGTTCAAGGTCAGCGGCAAGACCGGGGAAGGATATGCGGAAGCTGCAGCCTGGCTGAAACAACGGGCAGGGTTTTGAAGTTACCATGAGACATAGCATTACTGTTGCAATAACTGTATACGGAAAAGTGCAGGGGGTCGGTTTCCGTCCCCTTGTTTGTCGTTTGGCAAAAGAAAATAAGCTGACGGGCTTTGTTCGTAATGCAGGAACCCATGTGGAGATTGTTGCCACGGGACTCCAAGATGATATACAACAGTTATGCGACAGTTTGCATAAAGCAGAACCACCGGTGCGAGTTGAAAAACTTTTGTGTGAAACCGTTTCACATCAGCAGTTTGAGAAGTTTGTTTCTGTTGAAAGCACGGAAAGCGACGAGGTAAAAGCTGTTTCTGCTGACATCGGTATCTGTCCGCATTGCTTACAGGAATTAAAAGAAAACGGCAATCGCCGGCAGGGTTACTCTTATATTTCCTGTGCGCAATGCGGACCGCGCTACACGATGATCCGCAAACTTCCGTATGACCGTGTCAATACAACGATGGATCAGTTTGCGTTATGTGACGATTGTGCCGCAGAGTACAACGACATGCAGAACCGCCGCGGGCATGGGGAAACCATTTCCTGTTATCACTGCGGGCCGCAGTTGCAGTGTGTTGTAAAAGATGATTATGGAAACGATTACATGGCTTCCAAATCAGTAAACAGGCAGGTGCAAGACAAAACAGCAATTGCCGTCGCTGTTGAATTGCTGAAGCAGGGACAGATCATCATGGTCAAGGCAGTAGGCGGTTTCAATCTGCTTTGCCGTGCAGACAGGGCGGAAGTTGTAACGCGTCTGCGCGATTTGAAAAAGAGAATGTCAAAATCGTTTGCCGTGATGGTAACGGATGTAGCGCTGGCGGAAAAGTTTTGCTATGTATCTGCAGAAGAAAAAGCACTGCTGCAGTCAGCTGCCCGGCCCATTGTATTGTGTCAGAAAAAACAAGATGCGTCAGCCTGGCTGGCGGATAACGTTACGGACGTTTCCAATCAGGTGGGCGTGTTCCTGCCATCCATGGGTTTTTACAGCGAACTGGATGCAGACTTTCCTTTTGTCGTGACCAGCTGCAACTATACAGGGCAGCCGATCATTTATAAAGATGAGGAAGCACAGCATTTTTTTGCTGAGCACAATAATATTGCCGCGCTGTTTACCTATGAACGGGAAATCCTGCGCCCGGCTGACGATTCGGTAACACGGATTGTAAATGGAAGGGTACAGGTATTGCGCCGCACGAAGGGGTATATGCCGGAACCGGCGGCTAAGGCGGATCCGGAGACAAACGGTGATGCTGCGTGTAAAAACAATCGTATTCTGGCTCTTGGAGCCCAGATGGAACCGGGCTTTTGCCTGACAGCAGAGGGACAATTCTTCCCGGCTGAAATCCCGGGGGATATATCACTGGAAAAGACGGAACAGTTTTTTGCTGATTCTGTGCAGGACTGGACAGAACTTCTTTCCATAAAACCGCAGGCCGTTGTGGGCGATTTGCATCCGGGTTATGCAACGGCGCAATGGGGAAAAATATTTGCTGAGAAAAAAGGATTGCCGTTTTATCAGGTGCAGCACCATCACGCCCATGCGTTGGCGGTGATGGCAGAGCATCAGCTGATGGGAAAAGTGCTGGCGGTGTGTTTCGACGGCACCGGGTTTGGTACTGATGGAACCGTCTGGGGCGGAGAGTTTTTGCTTTGCGAGGGTAAAGATTTTACAAGAGTGGGTCATTTAAAACCGATTGCCATGTTAGGCGGGGACGGTTCTATGCAGCAGGCATGGAAGACCGCGTTATGCCATCTGGCAGCGGCCGGTTTGCATAGTAGCGATCCACGTTTTGCAATCGTGCAGAAAGCGTTGCAGTTAAATGTCAATGTAATTCGGACCTCCAGCATGGGGCGTCTGTTTGATGCAGCGGCAAGCCTGTTGGGACTGGCGGATTTTAACTCCCATCAGGGGCGTTGCGCCATGGCGCTGGAGTCAGCGGCGCGCGTTGCACTGGTGGAAAAGATAAAGCCGCTTCCGCTTGCGTTTGCGAAAGAATTGGCTAAATCAGATGAAGATAGTAAAACCAGCAATGATAGAGAGTTCAGCGAAACTATAAATGCAGGCAGAAATGATACTGCTTTAGAAAAAGTTCTCTACGATCCGGCACCTTTATGGAACGCATTGCTACAGGTAAAAAGAGAACGGAAAGCTATTTGTGCCGCCGCTTGGGGCTTTCATTATGCCGTTGTCAACATGGTAATAGACATGGCGGAACGTATGGGAGTAAAGCAAGTTGCACTGGCAGGCGGATGCTTTGCCAACCGGATTCTGTTGGAGAAGTGTTCAGGGGAACTACAGAAAAAAGGATTTCAGGTTTATTATAATGAAGCAGTATCTTCCGGCGACGGAGGCATCAGCCTGGGTCAGGCGTATTACGGAATGTTAAGGAGTTCATCATGTGTGTAGCGTATCCGGGAAAAGTTTTGTCAATTGAAAACAATCATGCCCGCGTTGATTTTACCGGCTCGGTTGTGCCGGTGAATGTTTCCATGGTGTCCGTGCAGCCCGGCGACTATGTGCTGGTGCACGCCGGTATGGCGATCCAGAAAGTGGAAACGGAAGAAGCAAAAGAGTGGATCGCGCTGTTCCAGGATTTGGAAAGCGCAACCGCAGAGGCTAATGCTTAAAGATTCTTAAACGAATCGGAGTGAAAATCCAATTGCTTTTTGCTTGGAAAGCTGTAATGTAATACGATTTTATTTCAAACAGATTATACGGGAGAAGATTGCCGTGCGCGAAAAGGAACTGGCAGCTTTTTTAAAACAGTATAAAGGACGTCCGCTGAAGCTGATGGAAGTGTGCGGAACCCATACTTCGGCGTTATATCGCACCGGGCTGCGGCAGTTGCTGCCGGAAACGATTACGCTGGTGTCCGGCCCGGGCTGTCCTGTCTGCGTGACGCCCACGTCCTACATTGACAAGCTGGTGGATTATGCGTTTACTCCCGGCTGCCGGGTGATGACCTTCGGGGATATGCTGGCGGTACCGGGCAGCAACATGTCACTGGCGGAAGCCCGGGATCAGGGCGGCGCGGCGGATTTTTTCTATTCACCGGAAGAAATGCTGGAAAAAGCAAAAGCGCAACCGGGAACGACGTTTGTTTTAGCTGCTGTTGGCTTTGAAACCACGGCGCCGGTGTGGGCGACGGTAATCAAAATGGCAGCAGATAATAATCTAAAAAACATAAAGTTTCTGACTGCCTTAAAGACCATGCCCCAGGCTTTATCGTTTTTGTGCAGCAAGGGCCGGATAGACGGATTTTTGTGTCCGGGGCATGTGGCTGTCATTACCGGCAGCGAACCCTTTCAAAAACTGGCGGATGAATTTGGCGAGACCATGGTTATCGGCGGCTTTTCGCAACCGCAACTGTTGCGGGCCATGGTCCGTCTGGTATTGGAAAGCAGTAAAGGACACGCCGGTCTGTGGAATGAATATCCCTCCGTAGTGAAGCAGTCAGGGAATGCGGCGGCGCAAAAAATGGTTGATGAAATTTTTGAGGCCGGCGATGCAACCTGGCGGGGAATCGGATTGCTACCGGGTTCCGGTTTGTATATAAAAGAAGAATACAAAATGTTTGATGCGGGCAGCCATGGTTTGGATCAGGACGCTGTACCTCCCGGGTGCCTTTGCAGTAAAATAGTGTTGGGAGAAAAATTGCCGGCGCAATGTCCTCACTTTGGCAAACGCTGCACGCCGGAGCATCCGGTCGGGGCTTGCATGGTCAGCAGCGAAGGAACCTGCTGCATAACGTTCAGGGAAGGCGGAACAATATGAAAATTGCATTACGTCACGGGGCGGGCGGCGAAGAAACGTCACGACTGATTCACGACATCTTCGCTTCCCTTTTTCAAAACGAAATTTTAAATAAAATGGAAGACGCGGCAGTGCTGCCTGAGATACAGGGGAGCCCCGTCTTTACTTCCGACAGCTTTGTGGTGGAGCCGCTGTTCTTTCCCGGCGGGGATATCGGAAAACTTTCTGTCTGCGGCACCGTCAACGACCTGGCCTGCATGGGAGCCAAACCGTTATATCTGACGGCATCCTTTATTTTGGAAACCGGCCTGGAAGCGGAAACGCTGGAGAAAATCGTGGCGTCCATGGCTGCAACGGCTGAAGAAGCCGGCGTAAAAATCGTGGCTGGTGACACAAAAGTGTTGGAAGGGAACGGAGGGGTTTATATCAACACGGCCGGTCTTGGCGTGCGTCCGGCTGCCTGCAGGATTTCTGCCGCCAACCTGAAAGCGGGCGATGCCATCATTATTACAGGTACACTGGGTGACCATCATGCAACGATTTTAACGCAGCGCCTGCAAATGGAAACTTCGCTGCAGAGTGACTGCGCGCCGCTAAACCATATGGTGCAGGCTGTGCTGAATGCCGGTGTTGATGTCCATGCGATCCGCGATATCACCCGGGGCGGACTGGCAACGGTTGCAACTGAACTGGCAGAAGCGTCCGGCTGCCGCATCAATTTGGAAGAGGAGAAACTTCCCGTCAGCGAAGCAGTGAAAGGACTCAGTGGCATTTTAGGGCTGGACCCGCTGACCATGGGGAACGAAGGCAAGATGCTTGTGGCAGTGCCGCAGGCAGAAGCAGAAAAAGTGTTGGCGGTACTGCGAAGTTCAAACTACGGCAAAGACGCCGTAGTTGCCGGCGAAGTAACAGAAGGAACCGGTGTCTACCTGTTAACGGCGCTGGGCAGTTACCGTAAAGTGTTACCCTTGCGGGGAGAAGGACTGCCGAGGATCTGCTGAAAAGGTGAAGGACGGACGGAAATCAGTAAATAATAGCACATATCGCTGTTCAACGATGAAAGTAAATGGTTTATGGAAAAGTGAAAACTTATTAATATCTGTAACAAACTTTCCAAAAACAGCAAAAACAGAAGCGATTTTTGCAAACAGGGGAAAAATCAGTCTTTTTGTTTGACAAGAAAAACAAGCTAACATATAATATTTCCAATAACAATGATAGAGGCGCGGCAAGTAAGAGTACCTTGCGGAGAGGCATCGTGGAAGTAAGGGAAAGGGATTGCCGCCGAAGCGTTGCATCCGGCGGGATGTGGCAGCTGGGCCTGAAGTAAATAATTTCAGGACTGTCGTTGCGGTGCGGCGTATGCCGGGGCAGCGGAGAGCTATCTCAACTAAAGTATTTTATTATGTAAAATAATTCATGCTGGCCGTTGGGATAATTCTCAACGGCTTTTCTTGTTTGCACAACATATAGAAATATTTTATGGGAAAATATCAAATTGTTGGGCCAAACGGCTGACAACGTTGCAAAAACAGTATATAATATAATAATAAGACAACGATGCAAAACCTTTTTAAATTTAAGGAGAAACGGGAGGGCTTGTTATGGTCAAAGTATTAGTGAATGGTGCGTTTGGACGCATGGGCAGCGAGGTGGTCCGCATGGTGGCTGCCAACCACGAACTGGAACTGGCGGGCGGTGTGGATATCAGCGCAGCGGGAAAAACGTTGCCGGACGGTAAACCGGTGTTTACCGGTATCGCTGAAGCGCTGGAAGCGGTTACGCCGGACGTAGTAGTGGATTTTACCCGTCCTGACGTGGTCATGGATTCCCTGCGTATCATCCTGAAAAAAGGTGTGCGTGCCGTGGTAGGTACCACCGGTTTTACCCCGGAACGGCTGGCGGAGGTGAAAGAGCTGGCGGAAGCAAATAATACGGCGGCCTTGATCGTTCCCAACTTTGCGTTGGGCGCGGTGGTCATGGTAAAACTGGCAGCGGAAGCGGCAAAATATTTTAAAGATGTGGAAATCATCGAGAAGCATCACGACCAGAAGCTGGATGCCCCCAGCGGCACGGCGATCCTGACGGCGCAGAAGATCTGCGAAGTGCGGGAAGCCCATAAGCAGGGCCATCCCAATGAAAGAGAGACCCTGGCGGGTTCCCGGGGCGGCGACATCGAAGGCATCCGCATCCACAGCCTGCGTCTGCCCGGTTACGTTGCATCCCAGGAAGTCATCTTCGGCAGCCAGGGCGAGACCCTGAAGATCATCAACGACCCGGTAAACCGCGAATGCTACATGCCGGGTGTGGCGCTGGCCTGCAAGAAGATCGGTTCTTATCAGGGGCTGGTGTACGGCCTGGATCAGATCCTGGATTAATTTTAATCATTTTATAAATAAGGAAAAGGAGCAGTTGGCATGAAGAAGTACAATGTAGCAATTTTAGGCGCCACCGGTGCGGTTGGCACGGAGTTTTTGAAACTGATTGAAGAACGGGATTTTCCCTTTGCGGAACTGCGCCTGCTGGCCTCCGCCCGCAGCGCCGGAACCGAGCTTACGGTTAAAGGCAAAACCTATACCGTGCAGGAAGCGAAGGAAGATTCCTTTAACGGCATCGATATCGCCCTGTTCGCCGGCGGCAGCATCTCCAAAGAGTTTGCGCCCATCGCTGTAAAAGCAGGCGCTGTTGTCATCGACAATTCCAGCACCTTCCGCATGGATCCGGAAGTGCCTCTGATCATTCCGGAGATCAACCCCCAGGCGATTCTGAAACACAAGGGCATCATCGCCAACCCCAACTGTTCCACCATCATCATGTGCATGGCGCTGAAACCGCTGTACGATCTGGCCCGCATCAAACGGATCGTCGTATCTACCTATCAGGCAGTCAGCGGCGCCGGCAAGGAAGGCATTGACGAACTGACGGATGAGACCAAAGCATACGCAGAAGGCCGCGAGATGGTTCCGCACATCCTGCCTTCCGCCAGCCTGAAGAAACATTATCCCATTGCCTTCAACCTGATCCCGCAGATTGACGTCTTCCTGGACAACCTGTATTCCAAGGAAGAGATGAAGATGGTGAACGAGACCCAGAAGATCTTTGACGATTACGATATGCGCATTACTGCGACCACGGTTCGCGTGCCGGTGTACCGCAGCCATTCCGAATCCGTCAATGTAGAATTTGAACATGATCTGGAGCTGGCGGACATGCGCAAAGCCCTGGAGAACTTCCCGGGCGTACAGGTACAGGACAACCTGGAAGAGCAGATTTATCCCATGCCGCTGTATACATCCGATAAGGATGACTGCTATGTAGGCCGTCTGCGCCGCGACTTCTCCAACCCCAATACCTTCAACTTCTGGGTAGTGGGCGACCAGATCCGCAAGGGCGCTGCCCTGAACACCCTGCAGATTGCAGAGTGCATGATCAAAAACGGCTGGGTTTGAAAAAGAGATGCCAGACTTTATGAATAGCGTCACTATGTTAAAGTGAATTAAAAAAGGAGAGGATAGTTATGAAGAATCCGTATTTTGGCCGCGTATTGACCGCGATGATCACCCCCTTTGCTGCGGATGGCAGCCTGAACCTGGAAGCAACGAAACAGTTAGTGGAATGGTGGATTGCCCACGGCACTGACGCGCTGGTGGTAACCGGCTCTACCGGTGAAGCGGCTACCATGACGATGGAAGAGAAAAAAGCAATCTGGGAAACCGTTGTAAAACAGGTCAACGGACGCATTCCCGTTATTGCCGGTACCGGTTCCAATAACACCGCCAACAGTGTTGAGACCACGAAAATTGCGGACGCCATCGGCGTAGACGGTTTCCTGATCGTTGGCCCGTACTACAACAAACCGACCCAGGAAGGCTATTACCAGCATTTCAAAGCGATTTCCGAATGCACGGAAAAGCCCATCATTTTATACAATGTTCCCGGACGCACTGCGGCAAACATTCCGCCTGCAACGGTAGCCCGTATTGCCAAAGATTTCAAGAACGTGGTAGCGATTAAAGAAGCAGCCGGCAATGTAGCCCAGGTTGCGGAACTGTACCGCCTGCTGCCCGCTGATTTCACCATTTACAGCGGCGACGACGGTCTGCTGCTGCCGTTCGCATCCGTAGGCGCTACCGGCGTAGTATCCGTTCTGTCCAACATCGGCGGCGGGATCCTGCAGGATCTGATGAACGCGTATGAAAGCGGCAACGTAAAAGAAGCGGCGGAGATCAACAAGCGGATGGTGCCGCTGGCGAATTCCCTGTTTATTGAAACCAATCCGATTCCGGTAAAGGCAGCCGTTACCCTGGTTACCGGCATTGACGCAGGCGCGCCCCGTCTGCCGCTGACACCCATGACCGAAGGTGCCCTGGCCAAGATGAAAGCGATTCTGGCAGAGAACGGCCTGATCTGATACGCGTTTCGAAAGGCAGCGGGAAGAGAGTCCTGCTTCCTTCTTCCGGACAATTATTGCGGTATTCTGTTTAAAAATTTACTGTTTTATTAGTAATCAGTTCCAAGTACATGTCAAATTTTGAAAAAAGTTTGCATTTCAAACCGTTTTAGTTTATAATCTTATCACAAACTGATACAGACATCTGCCTGACCTGTTTTGGGAGAACTCGGGAAAGGCAGGTGCCGGGATCAGATTAAATTAAGCGTATTCTTTAGCCGCAAGGTTATTGAATACGTTTTTTTTATGGGTTATAATGAATAAAGAAGGCCGCGTGTCAGAGGCGGTTTCAGAATCGGAGCAGAAAATGAGCAGAGACAGATATTTCTGTATGAACATAATTAAGGAGACGCTGGGCAGATCGTTTGCGGTGGCTTGTATTTCTTTATTTCTTTTTTCATCGGTTGCCCTGGCCGGCATTGTTGAGACAGGAGAGCTGACGAAGGATTCTTTTTGGATTCTGAATAACAATGCGGGCGACCAGGTGATTCTGGACGAAGAAGAGATAAAGCAGTTTAACCGGAAAATTTACGACGGGCAGCTGCATGTTACGGATATGAAAAGCCTGCCGGATCAAATGCAGGTGAAGGAGTTCCTGCCCTGGATCAGTAATACCTGGGCCATGCAGGGAACCGTATACCGGAAAGGAAAAGAAGTAACGGAAACAGAAAAAGAAGCGATACGGGAGAATCTGGATCTGGCGAAGCTGCCTGCTGGGGACGAAACGGTAACGGTACAGTACGGGGTGACGGTGCGGCATGCGCTGATCCGCAACCTGCCTCTGGCGGAAGGATTATTTGATGAACCCGAAGATGTATATTACGACAACGTGCAGGATTCCGTACTGGAAGCAGGGGAACCGGTAGCAATTTTGCATGAGTCGAAAGATAAAAAATATTATTATGTAAGACTGTATAATCTGTTTGGATGGATCGCCCGGGAAGATATTGCACCCTGTACCAGGGAGCAGTGGATGCGGTATGCGGATCCGCAGGATTTCCTCGTGGTCACGGGCAGGAATTTTTATACAAGCGTAAATGGGGACGACGTGTTCCATCTGATGGGGGCAAAGATTCAGCTTTTACAGGAAAAGAAGAGCCGCTGGCAGGTGCTGCTTCCCTATAAAGACAGTAAGACGGGAATGCTGAAAGAAAAACAGGTCTGGCTGGCCAAAGAGGAAAATCTGCACCGCGGATATCTTTCGTACACGTCCGATCAGGTGATCCGGCAGGCCTTTAAGTTTTACGGTTCTGTATACGGCTGGGGCGGCGCCATGCACAGTGTGGACTGTTCCTCCATGGTGGGATCTGTGTACCGGACTATGGGACTGGAACTGCCCCGCAATACGTCAATGCTTGTCAAAATGCCGGGGACGGTAACGGACTTTACCGGTATGGACCGGGAGGAACGGCTGCAGGCATTGAGTAAGCTGAAACCGGGTTCGCCTCTTTCTATAAAAGGACACATCATGATCTATCTTGGCATGGAAGAAGGGGTGCCATACGTAATTCATTCGTCAAGCAGCTACTTTAAAGACGGACGGAAGATTTATGTGCGGCGCGTGCTGGTCAGCGATCTGGAACTGGATCGGCAAAACGGGAAAACATTTTTGGAAAATCTGGTCAACGCGGTAACATATCAGTAGAAGTAACAGATGACTGCAGCGTTGTGGTGCTGCGCAGGTATGCACAGCCGGATGAATAATAATCTATTCTGACAGAACACGGAGAAAACTATGGCACAGTTGATTACATTGAAGAGCGGAAAAGAAACGGCAGAACGGTACGGAAAGGCAGAGGCGGTGGTCCTGTTCCTCTGCAGGGAATGTGCGGACCACATTCATACGCTGGCGCTGCCGGACGTGTTTTATGACGCGGTTGCATATCAGATCAAAACCCAGGGTTACGGATTCACGGACACGGGCAGCATTACTTCGTTGCTGCTGAAAACGGAAAACGGTTTTACCCGGTTGATCTTCGCAGGAATCGGCGCAGGCAAAGCGTGCACGCCGAACCATCTTCGCATTGCGGCGGGAAATGCGGCCCGGGAACTGCAGAAATGTAAAATCAAACAGGCCGTTGCTGCCGCGCCTCTGTTGATAAATCCAAAGCGGAGCCATTACCTGAAGGCGCTGGCAGAAGGCTTGCTGTTGGGCAGCTATACGTTTGACAAATATAAGAGTGACGCCGGGAAACAAGCAAAGGTGACGGTTACGGTTGTAAATGCGATTCCCCATGCTTCTTCGATTTTAAAAGAAGCTGCAGCAATCTGCAATGCTATCTGCCATGCCCGGGATCTGGCCAATGAACCCGGCAATGTGATCAATCCGGAAACACTGGCAAAGGAAGCGGTCCGGACTGCTGAAAAATATAATATGGAAATTGAAGTGTTGTCTGTAAAGGAAATGCAGAAGCTTGGCATGGGAGCAATCCTCGCAGTGGGCCAGGGAAGCGTGCACAGCCCGAAGATGGCCATATTGAAATATGCCAACGGCATGGATAAACCGTATGTTGCATTTGTGGGCAAGGGTATTACCTTTGACAGCGGCGGTATTTCCATCAAGCCATCTGAAGGCATGGGCGAGATGAAGGATGACATGACCGGCGCAGCGGCGGTGCTTGGAGCCATGGAAGCCATTGCTGCGTTACGGCTGCCCGTCAATGTAATCGGGGTGATGGCCTGCGCGGAAAACATGCCTTCCGGTTCGGCCCAGCGGCCCGGCGATATTATACGGGCGGCCAGCGGCAAAACCATTGAAGTGGATAATACCGACGCGGAAGGACGGATGGTACTTGCTGACGCGGTCTGGTATGCCTGCCGCAGGGGGGCAGCAAAAGTGATTGACATCGCCACGCTGACCGGGGCGGTGATCATCGCGCTGGGAGAGCATACTTCCGGTATCGTAAGCAACAACGACAATCTGGCAGAGGAGATTAGAAAAGCAGGACACCGCGTGGGCGAAGCATGGTGGCAGCTGCCGGTTCTGGAAGAAGCGGAAGAGATGCTGAAAAGCAAATGTGCTGATATTATTAACAGCGCAGGCCGTCCGGCGGGTACG
Source organism: Succiniclasticum sp. (assembly GCF_056977735.1). NCBI lineage: Bacteria > Bacillati > Bacillota > Negativicutes > Acidaminococcales > Acidaminococcaceae > Succiniclasticum > Succiniclasticum sp. The sequence goes on along the minus strand of NZ_DBMCWA010000002.1, from coordinate 114,115 downwards.
ATCACAGGAGGTGTGTTCATCGGTCAGTTTGTTGACAGGGGAACTCCCTGGGCCCATCTGGATATCGGCGGAACATCGACGGCAAAGAAATCAGAAGGACACCTGCCGGAAGGCTGTACGGCTTTCGGTGCGGCTACGCTGATTGAATATGCGCGTTCGCTGTAATATTTATGAAGGTACTGATCATGAGCGTCTTTGCAGATTTACACATACACAGTTCCTATTCTGACGGCGTGTATACGCCGCAGGAACTGGCGGATCTGGCCAAAGGGGCAGGCATTACGGTCCTGGCCCTGACGGATCACGATACGTTACAAGGCCTGCCGGAAATGAAAGAAGCTGCCGCAAAGGCTGGTATCGGTTTTATTCCCGGTGTGGAATTCAGCGCCCGCTGGGAAAACAGGCAGGTACATATTCTGGGTTACGGTATGGATGAGCATAACGCACATTTGCTGGAACGGCTTGCGGATGTACGGGAAGCCAGGAGAAGCCGGTTGGAAAAAATCATAAAGCGGCTGCATGAAATGGGGATGGATGTGGAGGTTCCTGTTCCGGAAGAAGGACACCGCGCCGTAGGGCGTCCCCATATTGGCCGTGCGCTGGTGGCACAGGGCTACGTCAGCACCGTGCAGGAAGCGTTCGATTTATACATCGGGGAAGGAAAACCGGCATACCAGCCTCAGACCAAGATGACGCCGCCGGAAGCCGTTGAGCTGATCCATCAGGCCGGCGGGCTTGCGGTGCAGGCTCATCCGGAAGAAATCGGGGACCGTGAACTGGCGCTGCGGCTGCTGGATACGCTGCCGTATGACGGGTTGGAAGTGTACCATCCTTCCGCGATAGAAAAAGAAGCACAGGATTTCTGGCTTCACGTTGCCAGGACACGTAACCTGTTCGTAACCGGCGGCAGCGATTATCACGGCAATGCGGGACGCTTTCCGGAAAAACTGGAAGAGTGGCGCGTGTTAAAGGATAACGTGCAGGGATTTATCAGCAGGTTTGGTTTGTAAACAGGGATATAGTACTGCGTCTGGTATTATTTGGACGCTAAATAATCAGCGGAGTGTGTTATGGAAGTCATAGCGTTTGTAGGCGCCAGCGGCTCGGGCAAAAGTCATCGGGCCATCGGTGTGGCCCATCAGTATCATTGTGATGCCATCATTGATGACGGCCTTTTGATACAGGGCACGAAGATACTGGGGGGGACCTCGGCAAAAAGTGAACAGAACCGGGTGCAGGCCGTAAAACGGGCCATTTTCTATGAAGACAGTCATGCTTCGGAGGTTCGCGAAGCGCTGGCCCGTTCCAGTATCCGCCGTATCCTGATCATTGCCACATCAGATCGTATGATCAACAAAATTACGGCGCGGCTGGTGCTGCCCGATCCGTTAAAGACGATTTACATTACCGATATCGCATCCAAACAGGAAATCAAAAAAGCCCATGAATCCAGACTGCGTTACGGGAAACACATTGTGCCCGTGCCTACCGTGGAACTGAAGCAGCACTTCAGCGGTTTTTTTGCTAACCTGCCGTACAATATTTTTTCCAAAAATAAAAATGTGCGTCAGGAAAGCCGCTCCATTGTGCGCCCTGCGTTCAGTTATTACGGTACGATCCTGATCTCCGATTATGTAATTGAGGATATCGTCAACCTGATCGTGCAGCGTATGGTAGGCGTGGCAAGGATCCATTACATCCACGTCCGCCGCCGGACAGATAACAAGGGTCTGTCCGTCCATGTGGAGGTCAATCTGTATTACGGCGTCAAGGTATTTGAAGTAGCCCGGCTGCTCCAGCGGAAAATAAAAAACAAAGTGGAGTCCATGACCGGAATGCAGGCACAGCGGGTCAATATTTCGGTCCGCAGTCTGGAGCTGCAATCCAATGCGGCCCGAATTCCGGCACAGTAATAAGTGTGCAATAAATACCGTTTGTCGGCAAAAAGCATACACTAAATAACGAAAAACAATTGACATTTTAAGTAAAAAATATGATAATATTTCTAATAATGTCTTTCAAGTCAAGAGGCAATTATAAAGGAGGGACACCATTTTGAAAATTCATGAGTATCAGGCAAAACAGATCATGAAGATGTACGGCATCAGCGTACCCAACGGCAGTCCGGCCTTCAGTCCGGAAGAAGCGGCCCGTATCGCCAAAGACTTTGATGCACCCATCGCCGTGGTCAAAGCACAGATCCACGCAGGCGGACGCGGCAAGGCTGGCGGCGTAAAGCTGGCCCACAACATTGACGAGGTAAAATACTATGCTTCCCAGATTCTGGGTAAAGTGCTGGTAACCCACCAGACCGGTCCGGAAGGGAAAATGGTTAACCGTCTGCTGATAGAGGAAGGCAGCAACATCGAAAAAGAATATTATCTGGGCTTTGTTATTGACCGGGAAACTGCGAACGTGGTCATGATGGGCAGCGCCGAAGGCGGCATGGAGATTGAGCAGGTGGCGGCGGAAATGCCGGACCGTATCTTCAAGGAATACATCGATCCCACTATCGGGCTGATGCCGTTCCAGACGAAACGGATGGCCTACAATATGAAATTCAAGGATAAGGTCATCGCCAAAGCGCAGAAATGCATGATGGATCTCTACAACCTGTTTGTGGAAAAAGACTGCACCCTGGCGGAATGCAACCCGCTGGTGGTGACGGTAGACAATAAAGTGATGGCGCTGGATGCCAAGCTGCAGTTTGACGATGCTGCCATCTACCGTCATCCGGAAATTGAGGCGCTGCGCGACGAAGCGGAAGAAGACCCGAAGGAAAGAGCGGCGGCCAAGGCATCCCTGTCCTATGTAAATCTGGGCGGCGACGTAGCCTGCATGGTAAATGGCGCCGGCCTGGCCATGGCCACGGTAGACATGATTAAATTCTACGGCGGCGAACCGGCCAACTTCCTGGACGTAGGCGGCGACAGTACGGTAGAAAAAATTGCGGAAGCCTTCCGCATCATGCAGTCTGACGACCAGGTGCACAGTGTATTTGTAAACATCTTCGGCGGCATCAACAAGTGCGATGTCATTGCCGGCGGTATCGTGGAAGCGGCTAAAGTGGTAGGCCTCCGTGTTCCGGTCATTGCCCGGCTGGACGGCACCAATCATGAAGAAGGCCGCCGTATTTTGAAAGAAGCCAACCTTCCCATGGTTCATGCGGTTCCCAGAATGGAAGAGGGCGCAGAGCTGGCTGTGAAGCTGGCTGCGGAACTGAAAGCGAAGAAAGCGGAAGGGAAGGAGGCGTAAGAGATGTCAGTATTTGTTGGAAAAGATACGAAACTCATTGTACAGGGCATTACGGGCCGTCAGGCTACTTTCCATACCAAGATTGCGCTGGACTACGGCACGAACGTGGTGGCCGGTGTTGCTCCGGGTAAAGCAGGGGAAAAGGTGCTGGGCAAGATCCCTGTATTCAATACGGTAAAAGAAGCGAAGGAAGCTACCGGCGGCAACGCCTCGGTCATTTATGTTCCGGCCCGTTTCGCCGCGGACGCCATCTGTGAAGCGATTGATGCGGAACTGGATTTTGTGTGCTGCATCACCGAACACATCCCGGTACAGGATATGGTAAAAGTCCGGGCTTATAAGAAAGGGAAGAAGACCCGCCTGTTAGGGCCTAACTGCCCCGGTATCTTAACGGTGGACGAATGCCGTCTGGGCTTATTGCCGACGTATATCCATAAAAAAGGCCACGTAGGCGTCATCAGCCGCTCCGGCACCCTGACCTACGAAGCCACTTACCAGCTGACCATGGCCGGCATCGGCCAGACCACCTGCGTTGGGTTAGGCGGTGACCCGGTCAAGGGCATGGATTACATTGAGGCGCTGGAAGCTTTCAACGCAGACGACGACACATTAGCGATCATTATGATCGGCGAGATCGGCGGCACGGCGGAAGAAGAAGCGGCCGAGTGGATCAAGGCTAACATGAAGAAACCGGTCATCGGCTTCATCAGTGGCCGGCAGGCGCCTCCGGGCAAACGGATGGGCCATGCAGGCGCGATTATCAGCGGCGGAAAAGGGACAGCCGATGATAAGATCAAAGCCCTGCATGCCGCAGGCATCGAAGTGGCGGACACGGTAGCCCAGATCGGCGAGACTGCCGTACGGGTCCTGAAAAAAGCCGGCCTGTACGATAAGTGCCATACCTGCTGATAAGTACATATCATATTTATATCATGAGAAAAGAAAAAACTCCGGCCGGTTCCATCCGGTCGGAGTTTTTATAACGCTGCGGTGTTTATTCTTCTTCCTGGGCAAAATAAAAAGCAGGAGAAGGATAATAAAATTCACAATGCTTGAAAGAAGTGGTCTCTGTAGTAAATTTTGCCAGAACGGCGCGTGATACGCCTTCTTCAAAATCAATTACATTGTTTTTGTTGATGTTGGCGTCTTCAACGATAACGAGCAGGTACGGATCGGCAACAGGCGCGTTTTCAGGAAGCTGGCTCCGGTCAAGGGGAAGGCCGGGAACGATCAGCAGCTGGCCGGCGTCTTCTCCGTTGGCGTCCTGCAGGCGGGCACGGTAGAAATTATTGTACAGGGTACGGGCTAACCGTAATTTGTAAACGGGTACATTGTTCATTTGCTTACACATCCTTTTCTGATATTATGACAGATATTATTAAAAACAGTATTATTTTAGCATAAAGTTTTTTAATAGAAAAGGGTCTGTTGTCATTTTGTATACAATATTTTTTTTTTAAATTATAAAAAAAAATTTTGTACAGGCAGGATTTTTCGAAGAAACAGAGAAAACATATTCAAATGCGAATTAAATTAGCATTACTATGTATTTTTTGCTGTAAGCAAAAGGGAGGGATTTATCTATGAAAAAATTTTTGGCGTTCTTGATGGCCTTTGCGGTTATCGGTTCCGTACTGGCTGGCTGCGGTGGCGGAGACAAAAAGAAAGATGCTCCGAAACCGGCTGCTGACGGTGGCAAAAAATTCATTAACATTGCTACCGGCGGAACCGCGGGTACTTATTATCCGTTAGGCGGCGCGCTGGCTGACATCCTGAACAAGAACCTGAAAGGCGCGAATGCTTCCGCCCAGTCCACCGGTGCTTCCGTTGCCAACGTAAACCTGCTGAAGGAAGGCAAAGTTGACATTGCGTTCATCCAGAACGATATTGCTTACTATGCCGCAACCGGCACGGAAATGTTCAAGGACAAAAAAGTTGAATCTCTGAAAGGCCTGGCTACCCTGTATCCGGAAACTGTTCAGATCGTTACCACGAAAAAGACCGGTATCAAAACCGTTGCTGACCTGAAAGGCAAGAGAGTTGCCGTAGGCGCTGCCGGTTCCGGTACCGAAGCAAATGCCCGTCAGATTCTGAATATTGCAGGCATTACCTATAAAGATATCAAACCTCAGTACCTGTCCTTCGGCGAAGCGGCTTCCGCTCTGAAAGACGGCAACGTTGACGCAGGTTTCGTAGTAGCCGGTTTCCCGACTGCTGCTATCCAGGACCTGGCAACCCAGCATGATGTGGTAATGGTAAGCGTAGGCGCCGACATTGCCGACAAGCTGATTGCAAAATATCCGTACTACACCAAAGTTACCATTCCGGCCAAGACCTACAACAAGGTTGAAACGGATACCGCTGCTGTTGCCGTTAAATGCATGCTGGCTGTTACCGATAAGATGGATGCCGATACCGGTTACGCTGTCGTAAAAGCATTGTATGGCAACCTGGACCGTATGAAAGCAGCGCATAACGTTTCCAAGAATATCACGAAAGAAACCGGTAAAGACGGTATGTCTATTAAACTGAATGCCGGCGCAGAAAAATTCTTCAACGAGAAGTAATTTTGATGGATCACACAACTACAGACCGGACTCCGGCGTCCACCGGGGCCCGGTCTTTTTACAAACGTCCGTCTTTTGTATTACTGCTGTTTATTATAGCGGCTGCTTTCTTCTGGTACGGTGATCAGCTGCTGGTAGTCTTACTTCCGGAAAATGAACGAAACGTTTGTTCCTTCCCGGTAACCAAAGGGGAGGAATGGCATTATCATTACAAGCATTCGGTGCAGCAGACTCCTGTGGATGAATATTTCCGGGTCAATGGTGTGGACGATATGACCATGACCCATACAACGTATGAATCGTTGGGGGTGGGACTGCCCTACGATCCTGCGGAAGGAAAATTCACCAGTCTGGAGAAGGACGGAAAGTTCGATTTGGAAATGAACCGGCCATACCGGTCATTGACGTTCCGGACAGCTGTGCAGGCTATGCCGAAAATTATCCATAAGGATAAGACCTACGACCTGTGCTTACTTTACGGGCAGGGGACGTTGGTAGAAGTTAAAGTGATAAAACGGTATCAATACTGGCTGATGTTACTGGCAAACTGATTAAAACATGACGGTAATTATTGATAAGCGAAGTCTTGGCATTTAAAGCATCGGTTACATTACTATTTTTTAGAAAAGGCGGTGAAGCCTGTGGACGATTTGAAAAAGAAAACAACTGCCGCTCCGGCGGAGATGTCTGCTGAAGAGGTGATGCAGAAATTTGATAAAGAATCCAACAAACGGGAGCCGGACGGGTTTTGGGGATATGTGATCTCTGCCATCTGCATCCTGTTTGCCTGCTTCCAGCTGTATACAGGTATCTTCGGGGTACTGGACGCGCATCTGCAGCGTACCATCCATCTGTGTTTCGGTATGGCGCTGATTTATTTGTTATACCCGGCCCGTGCCAGTTGGTCGAAAAAATCTATGCATCCTGTTGATTTAGTGTTTGCAGTACTCAGTGTGTTTGCAACGATGTATATTTTCTTTGAATACGATGAGCTGGTATTGCGTGCCGGTATGAATACCGAGACGGATATCATGGTCGGTATCCTGGGTATCATTCTGGTATTTGAGGCAGCCCGCCGTACGGTCGGCTGGCCTATGATCACGGTGGCCCTGGTCTTCCTGGCGTACGCCTTTGCCGGTCCTTACATGCCGGGCATTATGGCGCATCGCGGTGTCGGCTTTGACGAACTGGTCAGCCACCTGTACTTTACCACAGAAGGTATCTTCGGTGTGCCCATGGGCGTATCGTCCACCTTCATTTACCTGTTCATTTTGTTCGGCGCGTATCTGGAAGCCACCGGTCTCGGCAAGTTCTTTATCGATACGGCCAACGCGCTGGCAGGCTGGGCCGTGGGCGGGCCCGCCAAGGTTGCGGTTCTGTCTTCCGGCCTGATGGGCACGGTTTCCGGTTCATCTGTTGCTAACGTAGCGGGTACCGGTTCCTTCACCATCCCCATGATGAAAAAGTTAGGATACCGTCCGGCGTTTGCAGGCGCGGTAGAAGCGGCGGCTTCCACCGGCGGCCAGCTGATGCCTCCGGTTATGGGCGCGGCGGCTTTCCTGATGGCGGAATTTGTCGGCGTTCCTTACATTGATGTAGTAAAAGCGGCTGTGATTCCGGCGGTGCTGTATTACACCGGCATCTGGATCGGCGTTCACTTTGAAGCGAAAAAATACGGTCTGAAGGGTACGCCCCGGGAAGAGTTGCCGAAGTTTGGCGAACTGCTGCGGGAAAAAGGCCATCTGGCGATCCCTCTGATCATCATCGTTTATCTGCTGGTTACCGGTTACACTCCCATGCGGGCAGCGCTGTATGCCATTGCCCTGACTATCATCTGTGCCTGCCTGCGTAAGAGCACCCGCATTACCCCCAGGGATTTTGTCAACGGCCTGATTAACGGCTCCAAAGGCGTGCTGGGCGTACTGATCGCCTGCGCCACGGCCGGTATCATCATCGGTGTCGTAACCAAGACCGGCGTAGGCCTGAAACTGGCTACCGCGTTGCTGGATCTGGCAGGCGGACAGCTGCTTCCGGCCATGTTCTTTACCATGATCACCTCCCTGATTCTGGGAATGGGTGTTCCTACCACGGCCAACTATGTAATCACTTCCACCATTGCGGCTCCCGCTCTGGTACAGATGAATGTACCGGTGCTGGCAGCTCATATGTTCGCGTTCTACTTCGGGATCGTGGCAGACGTTACGCCTCCGGTTGCCCTGGCAGCCTATGCCGGTTCCGGTATCGCCGGCGCCAATCCCATGAAGACCGGCGTTAATGCGGCGAAACTGGCTATTGCGGCGTTCATCGTGCCCTACATTTTCGTACTGGCTCCGGAGCTGCTGATGATCAATGCCACTGCGTTTACAGTAATTTTGTCTATGGTTACTGCCATTTTGGGCATGTGGGGCCTGTCTCTGGCCATGATCGGTTTCTGCCAGCATCCGCTGAATGTATTACAGCGCATAGTATTCTTCCTGGGCGGTCTGTGCCTGATCGTTCCGGGAACCATGACCGATATCGCAGGCATTGCGGTATTGGCACTGGGCTTCCTGTGGCAAAAACGAAACAAGGGCGGCGCCCTGAAAGTCAATCCGGACGAAGAGTAAATTGGCGGACAGTAAGTCGTTATAAGTAACAGAGTATTGCTGATTACGTAAAACAGAATATCTTTTTTCAATCGCACCGGCTATTCTTCCTTATCCCTCCTTTCTTAATTATAAGGTTCGTGAATGGGCCGGTGCTTTTTTATGCAAAAACTGTTTGTTTTCATATGAATTTCACAAATATTTCAAAATTGAAATATGCTAATGAATCCAAATCGTTGTTTTTCCGGTCTGATTGCGTTATAATAACAGCAGAATCGAAAGAGCGGAAAATATCAGACAGGGAGGTAAATTTTGGATAAGTCTTTGAAGAAACTGAATATCATACCGCTTGGGGGTCTTGGCGAAATCGGAAAAAACATGACGGCCTTCCGTTATGGGAACGACATCATTCTGATTGACGCCGGTTTAATGTTCCCTGAGGATGATATGCTGGGAATTGATCTGGTCATTCCCGACATTACCTATTTAATTGAGAATCAGGACAAGCTGAAAGGAATTTTTTTAACCCACGGGCATGAAGACCATATCGGCGCGCTGCCTTTTATTTTGAAACAGCTGGATGTGCCGGTTTACGGTACCGCGTTAACGCTTGGTATTCTGGAAGGCCGTCTGGATGAGGCAGGGGTTTCCACTGCCAATTTAAATGTAGTGAAATCCGGTGACCGTGTACGGGCCGGTGTTTTCAAACTGGAATTTATGCGGGTCAACCACAGTATACCAGACGCCATCGGTATGGCGATCCATACGCCGGTAGGCCTGATCGTCCATACGGGTGACTTTAAAATTGACCAGACGCCTGTTGACGGACAGGTGATGGAACTGAACCGGTTTGCTGAATACGGCGACCGGGGGGTCCTCCTGATGATGGCGGACAGTACCAATGCAGAACGTCCCGGTTACACACAAAGTGAAAAATTTGTAGGGGAGACCTTCGACAATGAATTCCGCTATGCAAAGCACCGCATTATTGTCGCCACGTTCTCTTCCAATGTGCACCGCATCCAGCAGATCTGTGATACGGCTGCAAGATACGGGCGCAAGGTTGCGGTCATGGGCCGGAGCATGGTCAATGTTGTCAATATTTCCCTGAAGCTGAATTACCTGAATGTTCCGGAAGGGCTGCTGGTCGATATTGACGAGATCCGTAATTATACGAATGATAAGATCGTTGTCATCTGTACCGGAAGCCAGGGGGAACCCATGTCTGCCCTGACCCGTATGTCCATGGGTGAAAACCGGAAAGTACAGATCGTTCCGGGGGATACGGTGATTATTTCGGCGGCACCGATTCCCGGCAATGAAAAAATGGTTTCCAATACAATTAACCATTTATATATGCTGGGCGCGGAGGTAGTGTATGAAAAGGCCAACGGCGTTCATGTTTCCGGCCATGCCAGCCAGGAAGAACTGAAGATCATGCACAATCTGGTTCGCCCGAAATTCTTTATGCCGGTGCACGGCGAATACCGGCATCTGGTAAAACATGCAAGGCTGGCGGAAAGCCTCGGAATGGACCACAGGAATATTATGATTGCGGAAAACGGCGCTGTTGTGGAGCTGACCCGCGATAAGATCTGTATAAACGGAAAGGTTACGGCAGGTAATGTGCTGATCGACGGCTTGGGGGTTGGCGACGTTGGCAACATCGTGTTGCGCGACCGGCGCCAGTTGTCCCAGGACGGCATCATGATCGTCGTGGTCGGCGTAGACGGCGCGTCGAACCGGATCGTGTCCGGGCCGGATATTGTCTCCCGCGGCTTTGTGTATGTGCGGGAAGCGGAAGACCTGATGGATGAAGCCAGGGACAAGGTACAGGCAGCGCTGGATAAGTGTGAGGAGAACAACAATACGGAATGGTCCGCGTTGAAAAATGCGATCCGTGACTCCCTGGGACGTTTCCTGTTCGATAAGACAAGGCGCCGTCCTATGATCATCCCTATTATAATGGAAGTATAAGTTCTATAAAGAAGACGGGTCTTTACGGCTCGTCTTTCCGTACGTTTGGTGAGAGGTAACAGAGTGAAAAAGCAACCGGCAGTACAAACGGAAAAAGAAAAACAGAACAGCCAGAAGAATGTCGAACTGAAGGGGCTCCTGTTTCTTGCGGCAGGATTGTTCCTGCTGGCTGCTTATGCAGGACTTCCTACCGGTTTTGCCGGTGAGTTCCTCCATGACGTGCTGACATATGGTTTCGGTCTGGGCGCCATTTTTTTCCCGTTCGTCTTTATTGCGGTGGGAATCGGTTATTTCTGGCTGAAAAAGAACCTGATTCGTTTCGGGGGATTCTGGGCAGCGATGCTGTTCTATATCTGCCTTCTGGGATTCCTGCATCACATCTTTATTCCTCTTGGTTATGAAACGGAACCGTCTTTTTTACCCCAGGGAGGCGGTCTGATCGGCGGCCTCATTACCAAAGCGCTGCACGCGATGGCAGGCGCTACGGGGTCAGTCATCCTGCTGGTGGCCGGTATGCTTGCCAGCCTGGTGCTGACAGGGAAACTGTCATTGGCGGCTTTGACGGAAAAAGCTGGAGATAAGATCCAGGATATCCGGGCGTCAAGACGGGAACAGCAGAATTCAGATAAGGCAGCTGAAGTAAGAAATGAAACGGTTCCCGGAAAACCGGCGCGACCATTCTTCAGCACTTCCAATCCGAATGGCAGGAAAGCAAGTCCGCTGGATGTGTATAATAAGGATGAATTTGCCGATTACAATGAAGATGTCCGTAAGCCGTCAGCGTTCAAAAAGATACTGAATTTTGGACAGAAGGCTCTGGATAAAGATAAGGGATCCGGTGAAACGGCTTCGGATTACCCGTGGCCGGATGAAACAAAGTCGGACCGGTATGTCCCGGTAGAACGTATGGCAAATCATGATAAACCGGAAAAAGAAAAGCCGTCCCTGGTTCAGACGTATCCCGAAAAGCAGGAAATTGTTGTGTTACGGCCCGCTTCCGGTATCATTTCCGGTCATGTGGAAAAACCGGAACCGGCACCCTGGGAAAAGGGAGCCATGCTGCCGGATTCCGGACAAATACCTATTATCCATTATGGAGAGACAGCAGAGGAGGCGGAAGCGTCCGACGCAAATTCCACAACAGATGTTGCCGGAGAAAGAAAAGCAGCGGCAGGGGATATTTCTGAAACGATTAAAAAGAGTGAGGGTAAACCCCGGTTTATTCTGACGGAGCATGGCATGATGGCCGTGACAGATACAGATAAGAGCCGTGCTGCTGTAAATGCGAATGAAACAGATGCCGGTGAACCGGCTGACAGTACAGACAGGGAAAAAGCGATAGCCTCTGCCGGCAGATCTGTGATGAACGTAAAGGAAAACGAAACGAAGGAGACAGAGGAACCGTCAAAACCGGAATATAGGTTCCCACCGCTGGAACTGCTGAATCCTGCAGAAAAAACAGAACAGCGCCGCTCGGATGCAGATGTGAGGAAACAGTGCCTCACATTGGAGAAAACGCTGGCAGATTTCCGGGTGAATGCAAAAGTGACCGGTGTAACCCGCGGTCCTTCCGTAACCCGTTACGAACTGGAACCGGCTCCCGGTGTCAAGGTAAGTTCTGTTGTGAATCTGTCAGATGATATCGCACTGCGGCTGGCTGCTCCCGGCGTCCGGGTGGAAGCACCCATTCCGGGTAAGGCGGCGATCGGTATTGAAGCGCCCAACATTACAAATGATATGGTAAGCTTCCGGGAAATTGTGGACTGCAAGGCGGTCCGTGATAATCCTTCCAAGTTATGTGTAGGTCTGGGCAAAGATATTGAAGGCAAGGTCATTACAATTGATCTCGCCAAGATGCCGCATCTGCTGATTGCGGGTACTACCGGCAGCGGTAAGTCTGTCTGTGTGAATACACTGCTGGCAGGCATCATGTACAAGGCCCGTCCGGATGAGGTAAAGCTGATTCTTGTCGATCCCAAAGTGGTCGAACTTACAAATTATAACGGCATTCCCCATCTGCTGGTACCTGTTGTCACGGATGCCAAGAAGGCGGCTTCCGCGCTGCATTGGGCTGTTGCGGAAATGGAACGGCGATATAAGTCCTTTGCGGATACCCGCGTAAGGGATATCAAAGCCTATAACGCCCAGGCAGAAGAAAAGATGCCTTATATCGTTATCGTCATTGACGAGATGAGCGACCTGATGATGGTGGCCAAAGCGGATGTGGAAGACGCGATTTTGCGTCTGGCCCAGAAGGCCCGTGCCTGCGGTATCCACATGGTGCTGGCGACCCAGCGTCCCTCCGTGGATGTTATTACCGGTATCGTGAAAGCGAACATCCCGTCCCGCATTGCCTTTGCCGTATCCTCGTTGACGGATTCCCGTACGATCCTGGATATGGGCGGCGCCGAAAAACTGTTGGGCAAGGGCGACATGTTGTTCTATCCCATCGGGGCAAATAAACCGTCCCGTGTACAGGGCGCCTTTGTCAGCGATGAGGAACTGAACCGGGTGACGGATTTTATTAAGAAACAGGCCATTCCGGTTGAATACAGCGATGAAGTTACGAATGTAGTATTACCCAGTGACAGCCAGAAAGATGCAAAGAACGCATCCTCCGGCGGTGGGGATGCCCCGGAAGAAGACAGTCAGGATGAACTGCTGGACGATGCGATCCGTCTGGTGCTGGATCTGGGACAGGCTTCTGCTTCCATGCTGCAGCGTCGTTTCCGGATCGGTTATAACCGGGCGGCCCGTCTGGTGGAGACCATGGAAGAACTGGGCATTGTTGGTCCTGCTACAGGCAGCAAGCCGCGGGAACTGTTGTTGTCCCGGGAAGAAGTAGAATACAGATTTTTAAAAAAAGACAATTTTTCAGACACACAGTGACTTTTGTCGACGGAGGCTGATGCCGTTATGGATATTGGAAAAACTTTACAGGATACAAGGACAGCCAAAAATATTTCCCTTGATACTGCCGCTCAGGAAACCAATATTCGAAAAGTGTATCTGGAAGCAGTGGAGAAAAATGAATTTGCATTGCTTCCCGGCGCTGTTTTTGTGAAGGGGATCATTCGGTCATACGGAAACTATCTGGGGCTTGACGGGGCCGGACTGGTGGAAGAGTATAAGGCGGCCAGTCTGGGAACTGCTTCTGTCAACAATAATGTGATCAGGGAATCCAAAAATGTAAAAGTCCGCCCGACATTTAAATCCAACCGGGATATCGGTTCGGGCACCGGTGATAATCACCGGTTACTGTTTTTGGTGGCCGGCCTGCTTGTTTTATTGCTTGCCGTTGGCGGCGGATTTTATTATTACCTGACACAGAAAGGCAATTCGGTCAGCGATTTACTGCCGTTCCGTTTTAGCAGCTTTAGTGAAGACAAAAAACAAAGTGAAAAAGATACGGCAGTCGAAAAACCGGCAGGGAAGCCTGAAAGTACTGCGGCTGTGCCGGAGAACACAGGAAATAATGAGAAGAAAAGCATAGAAAATAATACGGGCAGTACAGATTCTGTTACGAATACGGTACCGGTCAAAGGAGTAACCAGGCTGAATGTGGCTTCTGTCGGAAGATGCTGGCTGCGGGTCACCGACCGGAAAGGAACTGTATTGTTTGAAGGGAATTTGCTGAAAGGAGAAAGCAAAACCTTTACCAGCGATTCCGAAATCGTTATGCGGATCGGCAACCTGAAAGATCTGCAGATCGAACACAATGGAAAGCGTCTGCCTTTTGAAGAAACCTACGAGGCGGTAACAAGGATATATAAGCCAAATGAACAATAAATTTTTACCGGTTTGCAAAGAAGATATGGCGGAAAGAGGCTGGGAGCAGCTTGATTTCCTGTTTATCAGCGGGGATGCCTATGTAGATCATCCTTCCTTTGCACCGGCAGTCATCTGCCGCGTATTGGAAGCGTCAGGCTACAAAGTTGCCATTCTGCCGCAGCCGGACTGGCGGGATACGCAATCGTTCCAAAGCATGGGAAAGCCCCGTCTCGGAGTTTTGATTTGCGGCGGAAATCTGGATTCGATGCTGTGCCATTATACGGCGGCCAGAAAACCCCGGAAAGAGGATAAATATTCCCCCGGCAAAGAAATGGGGAAGCGTCCCGACCATGCCACACTTGTTTATACAAAAATCGTAAAGAAACTGTGGCCGGATCTTCCTGTCATCGTTGGAGGCATTGAAGCAAGCTTACGCCGTTTTGCCCACTATGATTACTGGGAAGACAAACTGTTGCCTTCCATCCTGACAGAAAGCGGCGCGGACCTGCTGGTCTGTGGCATGGGGGAGACCCAGATCCGCGAAATTGCAGATTATCTGGCCGGCGGTGCTTCGGGAGAAGACCTGCATTATATCCGTGGCACAGCGTACGCGTCGGAATCGTTGGATCATGTGGAAGATTATGTGGAGCTTCCCGGTTATGATGCGATACGAAATGATAAGAAGATGTTAGCGGATGCCTATCGGCTGCAGCATGAAAATGTGGACCCGTTTTACGGGAAGATTCTTGTACAGAAAAACAGCCATAATTTGTATATAGTGCAGAATCCGGCAGCCATGCCATTGACGGAAGAAGAAATGGACGCCGTTTACGATCTGCCGTACACGCGGCAGTGGCATCCCATGTACGATAAGGCGGGCGGTATCGCGGCGCTGGAAGAAGTGAAGTTCAGTATCGTAAGCTGCCGGGGCTGCTTTGGCAGCTGCTCCTTCTGTGCCATCCACGCCCATCAGGGACGTATCATCCAGGCGCGCAGCCATGCTTCTATCTTAAAAGAAGCTAAAGAAATGATACAGCTGCCTGATTTTAAAGGATATATTAACGATGTGGGCGGGCCTACAGCGAATTTCCGTCATCCGGCCTGCAAAAAGCAGTTAAAAGCCGGCGCCTGCAAGGACAGACAGTGCTTGTTCCCCAAACCCTGTCCGGCCATTGACGCGGATCACAGCGATTATATTAAATTATTGCGGGAGCTTCGCGCGCTGCCGGGCGTTAAAAAAGTATTTATCCGTTCCGGTATCCGTTATGATTATCTGCTGGCGGAAAAGAAGCAGCAGTTCTTGGATGAACTGTGCCGGTATCATGTGAGCGGTCAGTTAAAAATCGCGCCGGAGCATATTGCGGAATCTACTTTAAAACATATGGGTAAACCGGGTAAGGATGTTTATCTGAAGTTTGTCAAAGCGTTTACGCAGAAGAATAAGGAAATCGGTAAAGAGCAGTATCTGGTTCCGTATTTTATTTCGAGTCATCCCGGCTGTACGCTGGCAAATGCGATCGAACTGGCGGAGTTTTTGCGGGATACAGGCCGGTATCCGGAACAGGTGCAGGATTTTATCCCGACACCGGGGAGCGCTTCAACCGCAATGTATTATTCCGGGATAGACCCTTTTACCGGTAAAAAAGTGTTTACGGTGCATAATCCCCATCATAAGGCCATGCAGCGTGCCCTCATGCAATACCGTAACCCGCGTAACAGGGCTCTGGTCATAGAAGCGCTGAAAGAAGGGGGACGTACGGACCTGATCGGGGATGGGCCCCGCTGCCTGATTCGGGATGACCGTTTTCGAATTCCCTTAAACCGCGATAAAAAGAGAAGGAAATAGAATTCTGAAGTGAAGATGTTATGAACAGGAAAGTTTTCTGTCTGGTCTGTGTCTGTCTGGTTCTTTTTCTGGCAGGTTGCAGCCTGATTAAATCAGTGGGACCGAAATCCTCGGTTAAAGTTTATACAACGCTGGATAAAGATCTGGTCGGCATGCTCTGCGAAAAATATTCAGACAGCCAGCCGGATCAAACAAAGATTACGTTCACCGTTTCGGACAGGGATGACGATATGGAGCAGGCTGATTGCATTATCAGTAACGCGGCCATGCTTACGGAAAAAGCAGCAGCCGGTTCTTTGCGGAAGGTTAACTCTGAGTTCGCCGACCTTCTGCCGGGAGAACTGAGGGGCTCTGATGACAATTGGATCATCCTTTTTTATGATCCGGCTGTGTTGCTGGTCAATCAGGCCTATTCCAGAAAGGTCGGGCAGCAGCAGATTTTACACTGGGCCGATCTGCCAAAGCATACGGAAGCACAGATTGTCATGGAAAATCTCACTGATAACGAATCTACGATCCAGTTTTTGGCAGCCATGTGTTCCCGTATGGGGCAAAATGAATGCTTTTCATATTTCAGACAGGTCCATCCTCTGATTAAACAATATGCAAAGTTCCCGATCACGCCGGTCCGCATGGCGGTTACCGGTGATGCGGACATTGCGGTCACGCGGCGAAGCCACGTGTTTAAATATCTCCAGAATGATTTGCCGGCTTATATCCTGATTCCGGAAGAGGGAACGCCGGTGAACCTGTACGGTATCGGAGTCATGCAGAACAGCAAAAAGCAGAAAGAAGTCACGGGTCTTATTGACTGGATCCTCCGCTCTTCCGAAGCGAGGACCGTCCTTATGACGACCCGCAGCGGGTACCTGCCGGTATTGCCGAACGGTGATAAAGGACAGGTTGTAAATTTAACTTCTATGTGGACCAACACATTTTATAAAGACAGACAGGCATTGGAAAAATTAACGGGGGACTGGCTCCGGGAAATTCGGTTGATGGATGCAGGGGAGGATAAAAAGTGAAGCTGGGGCTGATCAGTTTAGGGTGCCCGAAGAACCTGGTTGATTCCGAGGTTATGCTGGGCATTATAGAAAAATACAACATTGAAATTATCAATGATCCGGAAGAAGCGGAAATTATCATTGTCAATACCTGCGGCTTTATTGAACCTGCCAAACAGGAATCCATAGATACGATCCTTTCCATGGCGGCCTATAAAACGGAAGGCTGCTGCCGGTATCTTATCGTGACCGGCTGTCTGGCCCAGCGCTATGCGCAGGAATTGTTTCAGGATATGCCGGAAGTGGATGCAATTATTGGGACAAATGTATATAAAGATATCGGTCAGGTCATTGAACGTGTCATGCAGGGAACCCGTGTACTTCATATAAAAAAGGAAGACTTGCCGCCTTTAAAAAAGGTAGAAAAAATACACACGGTTGCTTTATCCCGGCCTGACATACCAAAAGAAGCTGAACCGCTGCCGGATCCGCGTAAACTGACTACCGATCCGTACATGGCATATCTGAAAATTGCAGAAGGCTGCGACAATTTCTGTTCCTTTTGTGCCATCCCGCTGATCCGGGGGCGCTATACCAGCAAACCCTATGAGCAGGTGATGGCAGAAGCCCGGGATTTGGTAGAGCGGGGTGTAAAGGAACTGGTGGTCATTGCCCAGGATACGACACGTTACGGGCAGGACCTGTACGGAAAGCTCCGGCTGGCGGAGCTGTTGCGCGATCTGAATGCATTGCCTGGTTTAAAATGGATCCGCGTTTTATATTCTTATCCTAATACGTTTACAGACGAACTGATTGAAGCGTATGCCACCTTGCCGAAAGTCTGCCATTATGTAGATCTGCCGCTGCAGCATGCAAGCGACCGGTTATTACGTGCGATGCGCCGCCGGGATAAGTTACAGGAAACGAAAATCCTCCTGAAGAAATTGAGGGAGCGGATCCCCGATATTGTGATACGTACAACCTTTATCGTAGGGTTCCCTGGCGAAACGGAAGAAGATTTTGCTGTTTTAAAAGAATTTGTGAAAGAGCAGAAGTTTGAAAACGCAGGCGTATTCCAATATTCGCAGGAAGAAAACACGGCTGCGGCATCTATGTCGGATCAGATTCCGGAAGAAACAAAACAGGACCGTTATGACGAACTGATGGCAATACAGGCCGGAATTTCTGAAGAAACCCACCGGTCAATGGAAGACAGGGAACTGGAAGTTGTCGTGGAAGGCTACGAGTCGGAGGAAGAGAATCTGGCAGCAGCCCGCAGTTACCGGGAAGCGCCGGATATCGATGGCAGTATTTTTATAGAAAATGCCCCCGGACTGAACCCGGGCGATTTTATCCGCGTACGGATAGAACAGGGCTTTGCGTATGAGGTAGTAGCGACCCGTGTCTGACATACAGCAAAACAAGGGAGGGAGCCAGATGAGAGTAGAGGTTATTACAACCGGTACGGAACTTCTTCTGGGAGAAATATTAAATACAAACTTTACCTGGCTGGCGCAGGAACTGAACCGGCGCGGTTTTGATGTCTTATACCAGACAACAGTGGGGGATAATCCGGCGCGTATGAAAGAAGTGCTGGATATCGCGGTCAAACGCGCTGATGTCATTATTACCAGCGGTGGTCTGG
Source organism: Succiniclasticum sp. (assembly GCF_056977735.1). NCBI lineage: Bacteria > Bacillati > Bacillota > Negativicutes > Acidaminococcales > Acidaminococcaceae > Succiniclasticum > Succiniclasticum sp. The sequence goes on along the minus strand of NZ_DBMCWA010000002.1, from coordinate 95,465 downwards.
GACCGACCCGGGGCGATATTACAAAAGAAATGATTGCAGATTATTGCGGCGTAGACATGTATATGAATCTGGAAGTGTGGAACCATATCCATGAACTGTTGTCCAGGCGGAATATCTGTATTGCGGAAAACAATGAAAAACAGGCTTTGGTTCCCAGCGGGGCTGTTGTTTTGCATAACGAGGCGGGAACGGCGCCGGGACTTGTACTGGAGCAGGGCGATACTACTTTTGTCATGCTGCCCGGACCGCCGTTTGAATTAAAAACTGTATGTGAAAAAGAACTGTTCCCTTATTTTGAACAGCGCTTTCCGCATCTGGGGATCATCAAATCACACACATTGAAACTGCGGGGTATCGGCGAGTCGAACCTGGCAGAAAAGCTGGACGATATAATTATAAACCAGACGAATCCGACGATTGCTCTTTATGCAAGGCATGGGGAAATCCTGGTCCGTCTGACAGCCAAAGCACCTTCGGCCGAAAAAGCAGACGCATTGATTGCCGGCATGCAGGAAAAAGTGGAAAAAGTCATCGGGACTTATGTATACGGATATGACGATGATACGCTGCCTGAGGTACTTGGTAAGGAACTTTTATGCCGGCAGCAGACGATTGCCTTTGCGGAATCCTGTACAGGCGGGCTTGCCTCCAGCATGATGACTGACGTACCGGGCAGTTCGGAATATGTGAAGGGTTCTGTTATATCGTATACGGACGAAGTGAAAAACCAGGTCATTCATGTCAGCAAAACAACGCTGGCGAAAAAAGGAGCCGTGAGCGAAGAGACCGCGGTTGAGATGGCAAGAGGGGTACGGGAAGCAATCGGTTCCGATATGGCAGTAAGTATTACGGGCCTGGCCGGCCCTGGCGGAGGAACCCGCAAAAAGCCGGTAGGTCTGGTTTATATAGCTGTTGCAGATGCAAACGGCGAGTTGTGCCGGAAATATAATTTTGGCGGCACACGGTCACAGATTAAACACAGAGCGGCCATGGCAGCTTTGAGTTTTGCCCTGGACCGGCTCAAAGAAAGTCCAAATAATCATTCGGAGGAAACGATTCATGACCATGACACAGACAGATAATTTTGGCGATTTGATATTGGAAAAACGTATCGTAGCCGCATTACGGGAGATGGGCTTCGAAGAACCGTCGCCGATTCAGCAGCAGGCAGTTCCGTTATTATTAGAAGGAAAAGATATCATCGGTCAGGCCCAGACCGGCACAGGTAAAACGGCCGCCTTTGGTATTCCTATCATTCAGGGGATCGAAGACCACAGGCACATCCAGGCGCTGGTCATGAGTCCTACGCGGGAGCTGGCGATCCAGGTTTCGGAAGAAATCGGTAAAATTGGCCGCAACAAACGGATCAAAGTAGTACCTGTATACGGTGGGCAGCCCATTGACCGGCAGATCCGCGCCCTGAAAAGCGGAGTGCAGATCGTAATCGGTACGCCGGGCCGTCTGCTGGACCATATCCGCCGTGGAACCATAAAGCTGAACCATGTGCGTTATCTGGTACTGGATGAAGCGGATGAAATGCTGGATATGGGATTCATCGACGATATGGAAGAAATCATGGCGAACGTTCCTGCCGAACGGCAGACCATGCTGTTTTCTGCCACAATGCCGCGTCCAATCCTGAGCCTTACGAAAAAATACATGCGGGCACCGCAAATTGTAACGGTAAGTAAAGAAGATATTACCGTCCCTCTGATCGATCAGTATTATTTTGAGACCCGTGATAAGATTGAAGGTATTTCCCGGCTGCTTGACGCTGGCATCGAAGGAAAAAGTATCATTTTCTGCCGTACCAAGCGGGGTGTTGATGATCTGACCGCCTCACTGGGGAGCAGAGGTTATTTGGCGGAAGGACTGCACGGCGATCTGAGCCAGGCCCAGCGGGACCGTGTCATGAAAAAATTCAGGGAAGGGCGTCTGGATATCCTGATTGCTACAGATGTTGCGGCCCGGGGGCTGGATATTGACAATGTGCAGTATGTTATCAACTTTGATATACCCCAGGATCCGGAGAGTTATGTACACCGTATCGGCCGTACAGGCCGGGCAGGGAATACCGGCGTAGCACTGACATTTATTTTACCGAGGGAATTCCGTCAGCTGAAACTGATCGAACGGATCGCCAAAACGCGTATCCGCCGTCGGGAACTGCCGACCACTACCGATGTACTGGAGCATCAGCGTGAACAGATCATTTCCAAGATGCAGGCCCTGCTGGAAATGGGAAATTATGGGGAGTATATGACTGTAGTAACGAGGCTGGCCAAAGAGTATGAAGTGGAAGAAATTGCGGCCGCTGCGTTAAAACTGATGCAGGAAGGGAACAGGGCCCTTGAGATAAAGGAAGAAAAGAACACGATCAGCGATCTCACTGTTCAGAATCTGTCCAATACCGGAGGCCGTCCGGGTATGGTCCGGTTCTTCCTGAACGTCGGACGCAGCCAGAAGGTCACAGTACCTGAACTGGTACGGACAATTGCCAAAGAAGCTGACATTCCGGGACGTTCCATCGGCCTGATTAATATTTTTGATAAGTTTTCCTTTGTTGAGGTACCGGAACAGTATGCCGAACGGGTACTGGCCGTGATGCATAAAAACAGTATCCGGGGCTATAAGGTTAATATCGAGCCTGCGCATTCCAAAGAGTAAGGAGATGGTTTGGAATGAAGGAAGTTCTTGGGAATACAGATGGGTTAAAGACTAAATTCATGGAGTTGCTGATCCAACTGTATGATTTGAGGGTGCCTCCCTGGCAGCTGGTGTCGAAGGAAATTGCCATACGTATGGCAGAAATTACTTCAGCAGTCAACAGGGAAGTCAATATTTTTCTGGACCGGAAAGGGAACGTGCTGAGCGTTGCCGTCGGAGACAGCAGTACCGTTTCGTTACCGAATCTGCCGGGCAGAAGGGGAACCGGGCGGTTAAGCGGAATTCGCTGCATTCATACACATCCAGGGGGAAATCCGCAATTAAGCGGGGTCGATCTTTCGGCTTTGCGCAACCACAAATATGATTTGATGGCAGCCATCGGTGTGAATGATGAGAATCCGGAAGAATCAGTTCTGAATTTTGCCATCATTACCGGTAAGGACGAGTACGGACAGTATACGGCGGAGGAGTACGGCGTCTTAAGATTAGAGGCGCTGGAAACCATATTTCTTCCCAACATTATAAGTTCAGCGGAAAAACGGCTGGCAGTTACCGATGACGACCGAAAACTGGAGCAACGGCCGGAGCGTACCATGCTGGTCAGCCTGGAATACGGAAAACAGGACAGGCTTTGGACCAGCGAAGATTCACTGGAAGAACTGCGGCAGCTGGCTGAGACGGCCGGCGCTGAGGTAATTGCAAAGTTTTTGCAGAAGAGGCCCAAACCGGATCCGGGATTCTTTATCGGGCGCGGGAAGGTACGGGACCTGGCTTTGTTCGCCCAGCAGGAAGACATTGATCTCTGTGTGTTTGATGAAGAATTATCACCTGCCCAGCAGCGGAATCTGGAGCAGTCGCTGGGCATTAAGGTATTGGACCGTACCGCGCTGATTCTTGATATTTTTGCGCAACGGGCACGGACCAATGAGGGTAAACTGCAGGTTGAACTGGCACAGCTGCAATATACACTGCCACGGATCATGGGACAGGGGCTTTCCCTTTCCCGTTTGGGCGGCGGTATCGGGACCAGGGGTCCCGGTGAGACGAAACTGGAAACCGACCGGCGTATGATCCGTGACCGTATTGCTTACATTAAAGGTTGTATTGACAAGGTGCAGAATGTCCGAAAGCTGCACCGTTCACACCGCAATAAAAACCAGGTGCCTTCGGTCAGTCTGGTAGGTTATACCAATGCCGGTAAGTCGACTCTGTTGAATGTGCTGACAAATTCCGATGTATATGAAAAGGATCAGTTGTTTGCTACATTGGATCCGACTACACGTCAGTTAGTTCTTCCGGATAAGAGACAGGCAATTTTAACAGATACGGTAGGCTTTATCCAGCGTCTTCCGCATCAGCTGATTGCAGCCTTCAAATCCACGCTGGAAGAAACTCTTGATGCGGATCTTCTGGTCCACGTCATCGATGTGAGCCATCCATTGTATAAAGAGCAGAGTGAAGCGGTTTACCGGGTATTACAGGAGGTTGGTGCACTGGATAAACCGGTATTAAGCGTGTTTAATAAAATTGATAAGCTGCCGGAAGACAGCGGCCTTTTAGAGCAACTGAAAGCAATTCCGGACAGTGTCTGTATTTCAGCCAAAAAACAAATCGGGCTGGACAGATTGTTAGAAGTAATCACAGACCATTTGAAGTTGAAGTCTGTGGAAGTTACGATGTTAATTCCTTACAGCGACTCCGGTGTTGCGGCAAAACTGTTTGAAACAGGAACGGTGCTGTCGCAGGATTATGAGGCGGAAGGAATTAAAATGCAAGTCAGGATTCAGGCCGACGAAATAAATCGTTGGGAAAAATTTATAATAGTCAGGTGATAGTTTTTTTATGATTATAAAAAAGGTAATGGACTTTGATTCTATCTTTGAATATGCAAGAAAGGAAGTGGAAAAGCAGAAGCATTATTACGATACAATTGCTTTAAAGAATACTGAGAAAGTGATTGCGGCATTCCGGAAGCATCAGGTATCTGATTTTTATATGAAGCCTACTACCGGCTATGCCTATAATGATCTTGGCAGGGAAAAGTTAGATGCTATTTTTGCAGATATTTTCCGGACTGAAGCCGCTTTGGTACGCCCTCAGTTTGTTTCGGGAACCCACGCGCTGGCTGTCGCCATGCTGGGCAATCTGAAACCCGGTGATGAAGTGATCGGCGCTACAGGCATACCGTATGATACCATGCAGACGATTATCGGATTCCCGAAAAAAATTCCCGGATCTCTGACAGATTCAGGCGTTATTTATAAGGAAATCCCCATGATTGATAAGTATGTGGATATCAATGCCGTATGCGATGCGATTACCGAAAAGACGAAAATGGTGCATATACAGCGTTCCTGCGGATACAGCAGCGAACGGGGAACCTTAGATGTAGATTCTATTGCCCGGTTAATCCGGGAAGTACATAAAGTACGGGAAGATATAATCTGCTTTGTAGATAATTGTTACGGTGAATTTACGGAAGAAAAGGAGCCGACAGATTTCGGCGCGGATCTGATGGCCGGTTCTCTGATTAAAAATGTAGGAGGGGGATTGGCGCCTACCGGCGGTTATATCGTAGGCAGAAAAGATCTTGTTTATAATGCGGCCTGCCGTCTGACAGCTCCGGGCCTTGCCGGAGAAATGGGCGCTACCTTAGGCGATACAGCCAGAGAACTCTATCAGGGATTATTTATGGCTCCACATGTGGTAATGCAGGCGGTTAAAACAGCAGTGTATGCTGCAGCCGTTTTCCATAAATTAGGGTATAAGGTAAAACCGTTACACTATGAGATCCGCCATGACATTATTCAGGCGATCACGTTAAAGACACCGCAAAATCTGGAAAACTTCTGTGTAGCAATCCAAATCAATTCCCCGGTAGATGCACATGTAACGCCTGTGCCGGACTACATTCCGGGATACCAGGATAAAATAATTATGGCAGCTGGAACATTTGTTCAGGGTTCTTCTATCGAATTAAGTGCAGATGGCCCCATGAGAGCACCTTTTAACGCATATATGCAGGGCGGTCTTACTTTTGAACATGGACAACTGGCTATCAATGCTGCAGCCAGGATGATTGGCGGTGCAACGGAAAAACGTAAGGTAGTCGGGCATGTAATTTTAGACGGAGAAAAAGACGAAGATATATTGAGAACATGCGAATCCATTATGAACAAAAAATAAAGGCTGCATCATAATAAAAACACTAAAGATAAAAAACCACAGGATGATACAAATCCTGTGGTTTTATTTTAAACTAAATAGATATAAATGACATCGTTGAGACGTAAGATAGACGTTAAAGTTAAATGACGTCAAGATAATGTCAAATCACAGCATACGGAAAACAGCGATAACTTTACCAATGACCTGGATATTGTCATTCCCGATAATAGGACTGTAGGCATCATTTTCAGGCTGTAAACGGATAGAACGTAAATCTTTGAAATAACGCTTTACTGTCGTTTCTTCGCCGTCGATCAATGCGACAACTATATCACCGTTATTCGCAAAATTTTGTTTGCGGACAACAATATAATCATGATCAAGGATACCTGCATTAATCATGCTGTCACCTTTAACAGAAAGCATAAACACATCTTCTTCCGTGCCTATTAAATCTAAGGGAATGGGATAGGTTTCTTCAATGTTTTCAACTGCAAGGATGGGAATACCGGCAGTAACGTTACCAACAAGAGGTACAGGGACTACAGTTTTATTCCGCCAGGAAGCTTCCTGCGTCAGTTCCAATGCGCGGGGCTTGGCAGAATCCCGTTGAATGAAACGCATACTTTGTAATTTGTGCAGATGATTATGAACACTGGCGGTAGAAGATAATCCAACAGCCTTGCAAATTTCGCGTACAGAAGGCGGATAACCTTTGCTCTGAGCGTACGATCTGATAAAATTTAAAACCTGTTTCTGGCGTTCCGTCAACATGTCTTCCGTATAATTACCGTCAAAGTCCTTGGGAATTAAACTTTTATGCCGAGCCATGAAAAAACCTCCTATAAAAATAATAAAGGAATATCAAAACAAATAAAGAAATTATTCAACGTAGCTTTAGTTAATTATAACAGAAAAAGGGGAAGGTGTCAAACGTCTGTTCAATTGCGTTCGCAATTATCCGGCAATTAAAAAAGCAGTAAAAATGCAATCAAACCTTGCTGATAGCAGATAATTATTTTACGTCCGATAATATATATTATGTAAAATCTAAACATGAAGTTTTGTTAATTATTACTAAAATACGTCGTAAATTGTCTGCAAACTGATCTTGAAATAGGATTTCTTCGTGAATCGGCCGTATTTGCGTTTTAAGGCCTGTTTCATCTTTGCACGACTCATTTGTCGTACCCTTCCTTAAAAAACGCTCTACGGGCATTTTACGAGGCCGATTTAAAAAAAATAAAAAACCGCACTATTTTCTGTACGGTTTTTCGGTAATCAGGTACACGTTTTGATTTGATTGGCGCTCCTTAAAATTATTTCTTCTGTAATTGGATTTGTTCTAACATCTTTTTTAGTTCAGTATCCATTTCTTTCTCGTCTTTTGCAATGTAAGCTGCCAGACCAAAATTCTGTGGCGTAAACATTGCTTTCGCGTTGAGATTAATTACGTAATCATTTTTAACTGAACCGGTACCGTCTAATTGAATGGTTCCGTAATTATTACTGAAATTGGATTTTGTGTTAATTTCTTTGAATTCAACTATTTCTTTTACAGACGGATGGTTTAGTCCTTCTTTTATAAATTTGTCAATGATCAGGTTTGTCAGGAACGGGTTGTTAAACAGTTCTGCAAATGTATTTTTTTCTTTTGTTCTGGAAGAGGCAAATAAAGCAGCTTCTTTAATTTTCTGATAATTTAATTTCGAGATATCTTCCTTATCCAGATCCAGATGCAATTCGTTGCCATCTTCCTCTTTTTCACTAAACGTTATAAAATCAGATATATCGCTCCAGGGCGTGCCCAATGTAATTCGTAACGGCATTTTTTCATTAAGCGTATCGTCATTTACCTGTGCGTACGCCCAGTTATCCGGTAGTTTTACCCTGCCGCCCAGCAATTCGTCATAAAAACCGTAAGGCGTGGAATCTTTTATGGGAGCAAAGAACGTCAGCCCTTTCAGAAATGCCTGGCGGGACGTAATATATTTTTTGATTTTTTCTTTGTTTTCGTCAGTTAATTCGGTTCGCACTTTCTTTTCAGTAAATGGCGTCGCCTGCTTTATTTTCTCTTTCTGTGCTTTCAGGTTTGGCAGCGGGAAGGTTGAAACCACTGTGTAAAGCATATTGTTTGCTGACGTGATGGCAATCTGCATATCAACAGCACGGCGCAATTTTTTCAATTCGTCTTTTTTTTCATTTTCAACTATATGAAGATAAACGAAAGGCTGTTTCCCTTTTTTGCTGGTAGAAATACTGATGGACGAATTATCAAGAAGTTCCTTTGGCGCAATAGACAATCTGTTGCCGGGTTTGATCTCGTATGGATCCGGCATAAAAAAGATATAATCAACTTTATCAGGCGACAGTTCGTTGCGTTCCAGAACCTGCAAATCTTTATATTTTTTAAGGAATTCCTCCGTGGTAAACTTTCTGCCGGTCTCCTCTTCTGCTTCTTTGGCTGTAAAAGCGCAGATAATATTCAAGGAAGTTTCCTTTTTATCCGGTTTGTTGGCCAATCCGTAGAAGTTTTTACTGCCGATTTCCATCCAGGAAGGCTGATACTTCAATGTAAATCCGGAGTCCAGGTCGGTGTAGGTGTTTGTTGCGGCAAAGGCAGGGATACTGCCGGAAAGTAACAGCGCGGTTACGGTTGCTGCAAGAATAGTTTTCATGGTGTTCTTTCTGCTCCTTGGTTGTAACAACGATAAAATTATTTTTCCGGTAACAGTTTTACAGTATCTGCCAGATTGGCCGCTGCTTTTGTCTTCATGCTGTCACCTTTGGCAATATAAAGGCTGAACAGGCCTTTTTCCCTGGTGCCGGAGAACAGGCTGTGTGCCAGGAAATCAAACTTGTTGACTGCTTTAATATTGCTGTCAAAACTCAGTTTGATCTGGTTCCCGTCATTGGTGATGGTTGCTTTGGGATTGGAGAAGACAGCATATTCCCTGATCTTTTCATTTTTGGTCAGTTCCGGTAGCATTTCATCCAGTTTTTTCTGTAATTCGCTTTGGGGAACGCTGAAAAGTACATCGGCTACATTTGTTTCGTTCTTGTTATTCTTTTTTAAACTGTAGCTGGCCAAGATAATGCTTTCATCATATAAAGCATAGAAATCTTCCGGCTTCAGGTCAGCCGTTGCGTCTTTTAAAGAACGCTGTGTCAGCATACTTGCAACCATTGTATAAGGCGCTGCCCAGGCGAAATTAACTTTCACCTCTTCCTGTTCTTTGATATCAGGGAACCCTTTTGCATAGATCCACTGATCCGGAAGGGCAATAAACTGTTTTAATACCGGGTCTTCCATACCGAAAGGCCTGACGTCTTTTTCTGGCTTGAAGAAGATCAGGTTTTTCAAAACGGTATCCCGTTCTTTTTTCAGGGCTTTTTGAAATTTCAGGTCGTTTAAAGAAGAGGTTGTCAGTGGGAGGATCGCTTTGTGCAACGCATGCGGATCCTGCATGGCGGTTTCCGCCGTATCCATGGAAACGCCTTTGGCTTCATAATCTTTTCTGATGCCCGTTTGATTATCTGCTGCCTTGTTCTTTTTCGCAGACGGTTCAGCACTGCAATACGATTCGGCTACATACAGAATATTATTTTCCGAAGTCAGATACACCTGTACGTCCATTGCATTTCTATCCACGGTATCATCATCATTCACAGCGCCGGGCGATTGCATGGAAATAACAAAATAATTACGTTTGCCTACGGTTGTTGTACTGTAGGATAGTTCTGCGTCTTTCAAATCTTCCTGGTCGAAAATTTGAAAGAGACTGTCTTCCATGTTCGTATTCAACTGCGTTGCGTATGCGTAGGTCTCCGGTTGGAACAACACATAATCCGGTTTTTCTGTTGATTTTTTATTACTTGCCAAAGCCAGTTTTGCCATAAATTCTCTGGTAGAAAAAGGCTGTCCGGTTTTTTTGGCTACAATATCAGCCGGGATTGCAACCAACGAGTTCATGCTGTCCGTTGTAGTATTTTTTTCCTGAAATCCGTAGCTGTATTTCGAAGCGTATTCTATCAATGGATTAGCGGAAACTACGCTGAAACCCGAATCTGCATCGGTGTATACATTTTTAGGTGCGGCAGATACAGAATATGCACTGCCTAAAATTAACATAGAAGATATAATTGCAGCTGTTCTTCTTATCATGATCAAGTACACCACCTTACCTGCTCTTATTTGTTCCTGATGACTTTCACTTTCCCCTTACCCTTCTGCCAGTATTCCGTAACAGATTGCCCGGGAAGCGGATTATGCTGTGAGTCAAACACATTGCGCTTTACTTCCAGTGCATGAACAGCGATTCGTTCACCTTTTTCAAAGACCGCTATCATCATCAGTCTGGCGCTCATCTCCCAGATTTGTTTGACTGTGCCGTTTTCGTTTACGGTAGTGGTCCAGTTGAGGACTTCACCCTTTGCAGGCAGTTTTAATAACTCAAGATTTACGTGCACATTATTATTTGGATCCGATTGATCGCCTGACCACCAGGTCTTTGCGGTAACGGCATAATCCGTAATATCCAATATGTAAGAAGAAGTTCCGTTGTAAGGCAGGAATTTTATGCTGCCAATCAGGGGAATCGGCGACTCCCTGTCCAGACGGTATCCGTTACTGCTTCGTTCAAACGTGATATTGACTTTCTCAACAGCCCCTGATTTCTCATCGTTGTAGATATAGTATGCAGAACGTCCTTCCGGGTAAAAATAATCCAGGATTTTTTCCTGGGCCTGCGCGACAGTTGAGATGGCAAGACATACGAGTAATACGGAGAAAAATAATCTAATCTTTTTCATTGATAAATCAGCCTTTCAATTTGATTAAAATTTGAGAACGATATCTTAAATTCTATACATAACCGTGGTATTGCAGGATGGGCCTGCAACGTTTGCAACCCATCTGCCGGAACCGGCAGTTATTTCATTAAATACGCATCAATGGCCGCGGCCGCCTTCTTGCCGGCGCCCATGGCGGAAATCACTGTGGCAGCGCCGGTGACGATGTCGCCGCCGGCATAGACGCCCGGCATACTGGTAGCGCCGTTTTCATCGGCTACGATGTTGCCGCGCCGGTTCACTTCCAGATCCGGCGTAGTCTGATGGATCAGCGGGTTTGGTCCCTGACCGATGGCCATGACCACTTCATCCACTTCCAAAATGTGATTACTGCCTTCCACAGCTACCGGGGAGCGGCGGCCGGAAGCGTCTGCCTCCCCTAATTCCATCTTCACGCATTCCAGCCCGGTGACCCAGCCCTGTTCATTGCCGACAATCTGTACCGGATTGTTCAGAAGATAGAATTCAATGCCTTCTTCTTTTGCGTGTCCTACTTCTTCCTTTCGGGCCGGCAGTTCGTCTTCACCCCGGCGGTACACGATGTAAACGTGTTCTGCCCCTAACCGCATGGCGGTGCGGGCTGCGTCCATGGCCACGTTGCCGCCGCCTACCACTGCAACTTTTTTACCGATAAAGACCGGGGTGGCCGCCCGCGGGAAGGTATACGCTTTCATCAGGTTCACGCGGGTTAAGAATTCGTTAGCGGCATAAACGCCGTTGAACTGTTCGCCCGGAATGTGCATGAAGTGAGGAAGTCCCGCGCCGGTGGCAATGTACACAGCGTCAAATCCTTCTTCCTTCATTAGCTCATCAATGGTGAAGGTGCGCCCAATGATGGCATTGGTCTGAACGTGCACGCCCATCTGTTTCAGCCCTTCGATTTCGTGCTGCACGATTTCTTTGGGCAGACGGAACTGGGGAATGCCGTACATCAGCACGCCGCCGGCTGCATGCAGGACTTCAAAAATCGTTACATCATAGCCTTTTTGCGCCAGCACACCGGCACAGGCCAGGCCGGAAGGTCCGGAACCTACGATGGCAACCTTTTTTCCGTTTTTCGCGGCAACTTCAGACGGATCCACTTTATCCAGTCCATGTTCCCGTGCGTAATCCGCAACGAAACGTTCCAGGCGGCCGATGGCAACCGGTTCGCCTTTGATGCCCAGCACGCAACGGCTTTCGCACTGCTTTTCCTGCGGGCAGACACGGCCGCAGACCGCAGGCAGGCTGCTCTTTTCTTTAATGATTTTAATCGCGGAAGCAAAATCTCCTTCGGAGACTGCATGGATAAATTTCGGTATATAAATATTGACAGGACATCCTCCTACACAACGGGGCTTTGGACAGTTCAGGCAACGTTTTGCTTCTTCAATGGCTGTGGCTTCATCGTAACCCAGGGCGACTTCTTCAAAATTGCGACGGCGGATTTCTGCCGGCTGTTCCGGCATGGCATGACGATTTACTTTAAGCATTTGCAGTCACCTCCGCATCCCCACTCAACCGATTCCTGTTCTTTGTACATTTTCTGGCGTTCCATCAGATTGGCGAAATCTACTTTATGAGCGTCAAACTCAGGCCCGTCCACGCAGGCGAATTTGTTTTCGCCGCCTACCAGCACGCGGCAGCCGCCGCACATGCCGGTGCCGTCTACCATGATGGTATTCAGGCTGACTGCCGTAAACACATGAAATGGTTCCGTGGTGCGGGCTACGTTGCGCATCATAATGACCGGGCCGATGGCAATGACGTAATCTACTTTCTCACCTTTTTCCAACATGGCCTTCAGCGGATCGGTGACGAAACCTTTATGGCCGTAGCTGCCGTCGTCAGTGCAGACGATCAGTTCGTCGCTGACAGCCCGCATGCGGTCTTCCCACAACACCAGGTCTTTATTCCGGGCGCCGATGATGGAAATGACTTTGTTGCCTAATTCTTTATAAGCACGGGCAATGGGATACACCGGTGCTACGCCGATACCGCCGCCTACGCAGACTACCGTGCCGAAATTTTTCATTTCGGAAGGCTGGCCTAAAGGCCCGACGATATTATCCCATTCATCTCCTGCTTCATAGTCTTCGCAGATGTGGCGGGAGGTGTTGCCTACCACCTGGATGATCATGGTGATGGTTCCCTTTTCCCGGTCAAAGTCTGCAATGGTGAACGGAACCCGCTCACTTTCCGGATCGGACAACACGATGACGAACTGGCCCGGCTTGCACTTGCGCGCAATCAGCGGCGCTTCAATCACCAATTCATAGACAGCAGGTGAAACAAGTTTTTTGTCCAAAATTTTCGCCATGATGATTCCCCTTCCTTTGCGGTTCAGTTATTCATACTTTTATAAGATTAACACATAATTATGTTCTAATTTTGTTTATTAACCGAACATTGCAAAAAGAAAAAACATACTATCATTTAATTATACCACGTTCCTTACGTTTTTCGTTAAGGAAAAACAAAAGAAATACTGATTCATTCGTATGCATGCTGTCAGGCTCTTTTGTGACAGACTGTGACAATGTCCCGTAATGCAGCTATGGAATTTATTTCCCCGTCAGCCGTTTTGCTATCCTGTCCGCTTCAAAATAAATCTTTTCCGCATCCAGCGCTTTTACTTCGCCTTTTTCCATAACCACCTTACCGTTGATGATGGCCGTATCCGCATCGCCGGCATTAGCAGCGTACACCAGCAGGCTCATGCGGTTGTTGCGGGGATACCAGTGTGGCTTGTTCATATCATAAAGCACGATATCCGCCAGCCAGCCTTCTTCCAGTTTGCCCAGGTTATCGTAGCCAAGGCACTTCGCTCCCTGATACGTGGCCATATCCCAGGCTGTGGCTGCCGGAATGCACAGCGGATCGTAGGTTACACCCTTATGAAGCATAGCGGTGAGCCGTGCTTCTTCCAGCATGTCCAGATTGTTATTACTGGTTGCTCCGTCAGTGCCAAGTCCGACCGTGATACCTTTTGCCAGCATCTTTTCTACCGGGGCGATACCGCTGGCCAGCTTCAGATTGCTCTGGGGATTATGGGCTACCCTTGCCTTTTTGGCAGCCATGATCTCCATTTCTTCTTCCGTTACCCATACGCCGTGTGCAATCAGGCAGCCCCGGTCCAGAATGCCTAAACTGTCCGCGTATTTAATGGGTGTGGCGCCGAAATTCCTGACGCAGTCTTTCACTTCCTGTTCTGTTTCTGCCAGATGCATGTGCATCTCACAGTTCAGTTCCCCGGCGGTGTCTGCTAACAGTTTCAGATACTCTGTGCCACAAGTGTAGGGCGCATGGGGTCCCAGCATGACAGTGATCAGTCCGTCCTCTTTGCCGTTCCAATCTTTAAAAAGCTGCACATTTTCTTTTAAACGTTCATCTTCTTTATCGTACTTGTCCCCCATCAGGCCGCGGGAAAGGCAGGCACGGATGCCGGCTTCCTGAGAAGCCTGCGCTGTTTCGTCCATGAAGAAATACATGTCGGCATACGCTGTGGTTCCGCTTTTCAGCATTTCCAGAATGCCAAGCTGGGTTCCTGCATAACAGTCGCCTTTCTGCAGCCCCGCTTCCGCTGGCCACACCTTGTTCTGCAGCCAGTCCATCAGCGCCATATCGTCCGCATAGCTGCGCAACAGGCACATGGCGATGTGGGTGTGGGCGTTCACCATACCGGCAGCGGCCAGCTTGCCTGCACCGTCAATCTGGTAGGCATCTTCATAACCTGTTGGTTTTTCTTTACCAATGTAGGAAATTTTGTTGCCGGTGACGCCGATGTACTTTTTTTCATACGCCGGGCCGTCGGTAACGATTTCCACGTTGCTGATTAAAATTTTCTTCATGGTGAGTTCCTTTCGTAAATTTAGAATAAGATATAATGATTTATTCTTCTCCCCGTTGCCGTTTGCTGTAATGGTTTACATAAAAACCGTGCAGCGCGTTCACTGTTTTTCTGTCTAACGGAAACGGCGTGCCAAATGTATGGGCAATACAATAAATTTGCGCAGCCTTTTCCAAAACCTTTGCTGTTGCCAGCGCTTCTTTCATGGTTCTGCCCCAGCATACAGCGCCATGGTTGGCAATCAGAGCTGCGCTGCGGCCGCCTTCCATGGCTTCCACTACTCTTTGCCCCAGTTCTTTTGTGCCTGCAATTGTGTATTCGGTACAACGCACTGCGCCGCCGACAATTTGCGTTAAGTCTTCAATGACGGGAGGCAGATCCTTATGGGCCACGGCCAGCGCGCTGGCGTACACGCTGTGGGTGTGCACGATGGCCCGGGCTTCCGGAAAGTTTTTGTATATTTCCAGATGCAGAGGCAGCTCCGAAGAAGGACGTAAGGGAACGGCGTGGTTTTTGATGGGATTACCCACGCTCTTTTCCTGATCCCCGTCTTTGCTGTCAGGTATCTGAACTGTTCCTTCCAGGTCAGTTACTACGATATCCGCGGAGGTGAGCTGTTCATAATCCCTGCCTGACGGCGTGATGGCAATATGATTTTCATCCACGCGGCAGCTGATGTTACCGTAGGTGCCGATGGTCATGCTGGAATGAGCCAGTACAAGGCCTGCTTCTACCACTGATTGTCTGATATTCTCTGAATTGCCTTTATCCAATAGTAAAACCTCTTTCCTGAAAAATATCTTATACTTTTCTTGCACTTACGCGGATCCGCGCATAATCGATGATATCTGATTGCCATCCTTACATAGACCGGGCCGGAGACGGATTTCCGCTTCCTGCACATTTGATAATCATAATTCGTTTGCCTTATTCGCACATCTCCGCCAGGTTCAGCGGTTTGCCCTGCTGCATCAGGTCAAACTCTTTTGTTGCCGGGATGGCCGAAACGATTTTTAACGCGCCATTTGCCTTGTCAATCCAGAAAGAAGCATGGTCCGTCCAGAGTTTCCCCCTGTTATGCTCCCGGAGAAAAATGAAGTGGGTATCAATTTCATAACCGGCACTGACTAACGCGAAGGGTCCCATCCACTCTTTGGCAATTTCGTAAGCCTGTTTTGCTGTGATCATGATTACACCTCTCCTCTTCAACTAACCTTTTAATCAGCGTCACTTTAAATAATTATTTCGTAACAGATTATGATATTTGTTCCCATATGTTGCCCATGTATATTGAATCACTGTCCTTCTGCCGACCGCAATAAATCAAGCAGTTTATGATAGTAATCAGTTTGCTTATCGCTTAGTTCGTCATCGGAGCGCATGGTAAGAGTCCAGCCGGCTCCGTTGCTTGCGTCTTTATAAGAAACAGAAAGGCTTACACTTGCAGCATCCAGTGCAAATAAGGCGCTCTTACGAAACGGTTTCCATTTAAAGATTTTATACTCCCTGCCCAGTTCTTCCATCTTTTTCAGCACGTCTGCTGAAATGTTTTTGTCCACCGTTCTTTCCGGAGAATTATGCCAGTCTTTACTGTTGCTTTTGAAGTTTGCTTCCGAATCACTGACGCGTGTCAGTTCAATGCGTTCGTGCCCGCCTGTAGAGCTTCCTGAACTGACGTATCCGCACCTCGTAATATAAGCTGTCTTTTCCTGTACCATATCTTTTCCGCCTTTGGCTTCTGCAATGCCGGAAAATAGCGGAAGGCATATTCCCAAACATAAAACTGCCATCAAAGCTTTTCTGATTCTCATACTTTTTCCCCCTCGCTGTTTGCTTATGGATTACTTTTCACCAAGTTCCCCAATGATTGCCCCGCCGATAATGAAAACAGCTCCGGCAATCTGCAGCATGGTCATGCTTTCGTTCAGCAGCCATGCGGAAAACAATAATGCCGATACCGGATCGATATAACTGATAAGCGCCACCGACTGGGCGGGCAGGCGCTGCATACCGGTAAAATAAAGGAAATAGGCCAGCCCCGTGTTCATAAGACCGATAACCAGAAGGTACGGAATATCGGCAGTCATCGGGTAAGATAAACCCGAAGTAAAAAGAACGTATAACAATACGACAATAAAAGCCACATCGAGTTCAACGGCGGCTGTCTGTAACCCGCCAGTGTTTCTGATGCGCTTGTTGAACACGATCAGGGCCGCGTAAAACAGGGCCGAACCAATCGCCGTAAACAGTCCTGCCATACTCAGCTTGCCGGCGGCAATACTTCCGGTAATACAGAGTAAACCGGCAGCAACAATCATAACGGCAGCCAGTTTCCGCTTTGTCAGCTTTTCACGGAACAGCCAGGGCGAGAACAGTAATACCAGCATGGGACCTGCATAATAAATCAATGTGGCAAGGCTTACGTTCAGCATCCGGTACGCGGCGAACAAAGTCACCCAGTTTAAGCCAAGGGCGATGCCGCCAGCCAGAAGATTGCCTAGTTCGGGTTTAATCCGGCTAAACGAAAAGTCTTTTTGGAGCAGGACCATTGCCGAAAGCACAAGCCCGCCGATCAGTGTCCTGACAAGAACGATCTGGCTGCTCTGCAGCGAGATATGCGACACCAGATATCCGTTTGTGCCAAACAGCAGCATGGAAAGGATGTACATGCCGTAAAAAATACCTGTGTTTTTGTAGTTCACTTTCCATCCCCTGACTCTTTCAGTTCTTTAACAGCCAGCACGCCCTCTGCGTAACTGATTATGCCTCATGAAGATATTTCCACTGTTCTTCACTCAGGGTATCCACATCAAAGCCCATGGCCTTCAATTTGATTGCTGCAACCTCTTCATCCAGTTCTTTCGGCAGCAGGTACAGTTTGTTTTCCAGCTTGCCTCTGTTCTCCAGCACGTGGCGCATGGCCAGGAACTGCATGGCAAAACTCAGGTCCATGACTTCCGCCGGATGTCCGTCGCCGCAGGCCAGATTCACCAGACGTCCCTCGCCTAACAGATTAAGCTGGTGACCGTTGGCCAGGGTGTAGGCTGTAATATTCTGACGCGCCTGGAAGGGAGCTTTCACACTCAGGGCTTCAAGGTCCGGTTTGTTGATCTCCACATCAAAATGACCGGCGTTGGCCAGCAGCACGCCGTCTTTCATCACTTCCATATGTTCTTTGCGGATGACGTCTTTACATCCTGTTACGGTGATGAAGACATCACCTTTTTTTGCAGCTTCCGCCATGGGCAGGGTTTCAAATCCGTCGAACACGGCTTCGATGCCTTTGATGGGATCCACTTCCGTTACGATGACCCGGGCGCCCATGCCTTTGGCCCGCATGGCCACGCCTTTTCCACACCAGCCGTAACCGGCAACGACAACCGTTTTGCCGGCCACAATCAGATTACTGGTCCGCATGATGCCGTCCCACACGCTTTGGCCGGTACCGTACCGGTTGTCAAATAAATATTTGCAGTTGCTGTCGTTGACCGCGATCATGGGGAACGCGAGTCTCCCCGCTTCCGCCAGCGCCCGCAGACGGATCACGCCGGTGGTGGTCTCTTCACTGCCGCCCCACAGTTCCGGAATCAATTCCTTGCGCGTGGTGTGCAGCTTGTTCACCAGATCGCCGCCGTCGTCCACGATCAGCCGGGGATGGGTGTCCAGCGCTTTATCCAGATACATGTCATATTCTTCGTTGGTGCAGGCGTAGGTAGCGAACACCGTCACGCCGTTTGCAACCAGCGCAGCCGCCACATCGTCCTGTGTAGAAAGCGGATTGCTGCCGGTTACCGTTACGTTGGCTCCGCAGTTTTTCAGTGTCAGCGCAAGGTATGCGGTCTTGGCTTCCAGATGAATGGTGACCACCATGTTGATGCCTTTGAACAGTTGGGTCGGTGCATATTTTTCATTAAAGTAATTCAGCAAAGGCATGTGGCCTTTCACCCAGTCGATTTTCCGCTGGCCGCTTTCTGCCAGGGTAATGTCACGGATCATGCTTTCCATGTAAAGAGTTCCTCCTTGCGTACGTTTGCTTTTAATTCTGCAATAGATTTTTTAAATGGCGGGCGCAGCACGCCGTATTCGGTGATGATGCCCGCAATGAGTCTGGCCGGCGTTACGTCGAAAGCCGGGTTAAACACGTTAACATTTTTTGGCGCAGAAGCCTTGCCCTGAAACCGTCTCACTTCTTTTGCATTGCGTTCTTCAATGGGAATCTGCGTGCCGTTCTTCAGTGAAAAATCGAACGTGCTGGCAGGCGCCGCAATGTAAAACGGAATGCCGTGGGCTTTCGCCGCCAGCGCCACGCCGTAGGTGCCAATCTTGTTGGCCGTGTCCCCGTTGGACGCGATGCGGTCCGCCCCGGTGATGACGAGATTGATGCCTTTGGTTTTCATGGACCAGGCCGCCATGTTATCCGTAATGGTGGTGACGGGAATGTTGTCTTGCATCAGCTCCCAGGCAGTGAGGCGGGAACCCTGCAACAGGGGCCGCGTTTCATCAGAATACACCATGCTAACTTTGCCTTGCGCGTGGGCAGAACGGATCACACCCAGCGCCGTGCCCCAGCCGCAGGTGGCTAACGCTCCGGCGTTGCAGTGTGTTAAGATGACAGCGCTTTCCGGAACAACTTCCGCGCCATACTCACCCATCTTTTTATTTTTGGCAATGTCCTGTTCGTAAATTTTTACTGCTAATTTTTCCAGTTCCGCATCTGTCTGCTGCAGGTCAAGTCCCGCTTCTGCCATTTTGCAGGCGGCGTCGTACATCAGCTTTGTCGCCCAGGAAAGATTCACGGCAGTGGGACGGGCTGCGTCCAGTTCATTGCGTGCTTCCAAAAATTTTTGCAGTAAATGCTGCTGCAATTTTTTCGCAGCGTGGTCATGATCGCCATACAGCATGGCGGCATAAGATTGCAACTGCATGGCAGATGCGGTTTCATTTTCTTTTTCGGCGCAGGCTTGTGTAATTTCCCGCCAGGCCAGTACCATGGCAAAAGCTGCCGCCGCCCCGATGGCCGGCGCGCCACGTACTTCTAATCTCTGTATGGCTTTCCCTGCTCGCTGGTATGTGTCGCAGGCAATCCATTCTACGCTTACGGGCAGCTTTGTCTGGTCTAACAGTACCAGCTTCCCGTTTTCCCACTTCATTGTTTCAACCATAGTTCTTCCCATTTCTTCCCTTCATAACGCAACGCATTCCACTGGACCTGCAGAATGTGCTGCAAAAAATTTATTCTCTCTCCGGATGCAGCTTAAAGCCGCCAAAATCTTTCATGGCGTGCTTGCACAGGCAGATGTCTTCTACTTTTTCATTGTAGCCGATGAACCCTAAAATCAGCTGTTCCATGTTTTTAATGCTCTGGTTCATGGCTTCCACCACTTCCTTATGGGACAGCGGCGTAGGAGAAATACCGGCGCCCATGTTGGTGACGATGGCTACGTTGGTATAACAGAGTTCTGCTTCCCGTGCCAGCGCCGCTTCCTGGGCGTTAGTCATGCCGATGACGTCGCCGCCTAACATTGCGTACGCACGTACTTCCGCTGCCGTTTCAAAACGGGGCCCGTCGGTGCAGACATAGCAGCCTTTTTCATGGAAGGTGATATTTGTTTTTTTCAGTATCGCAATAGCTTTCTGCCGCAGGGTTTCACAGTACGGGTTGGTAAAATCAGCATGGGCTACGCCGCGAACCGGGTTATCGTAAAATGTACTGATGCGTGCTTTGGTAAAATCCATCAGCTGGTCGCACACCACAAAATGGCCTGCCTTCATGTTGGGGTTCAGAGAACCTGTGGCGGAAGTGGCGAATACTTCTTCCACGCCCAGGCTTTTCAGCGCCCAGATGTTGGCCCGGTAGTTGATCATGTGGGGCGCTACGGAATGGTCCACCCCGTGCCGGGATAAGAAGGCTACCATGTTGCCGCTCATCTCGCCGATGTTGCACAATGCTTTGCCATAAGGCGTTTCAATGATTTTAGTTTCAAAGCCCTTCAGGGTATCGGGGTTTTCAATACCGGTGCCGCCTACAATTGCAATTTTACGCATGTGATTACCGCCTTTCTGAATTTGTATACTGAAGAACGTTTAATGAAGTACGCCGCACTTTATTTCAGTTACTTTGCCATATTTAATTTCTATTTTTAATCCTACGCCCTGCAGTCCGTCTGCATAATATATAAAATCTTCTTCATGAATATAATCCGGCTCGCCATAGGCTTTCTTAACCATGGCCATATCAGTTCCCAGACCGATGCCGGCCTTTGTTTTGGCATCGCTGAAATCATCAGCTTTCATTTTGGTTAATTTGCCGTTGATAAACTCAAACTCCAATGAATTTCCGTATTCATATTCCACTTTTTCTCCGTAGGATTTCATTTCCCGCTCAGCCTTTCTGGGACGGCCGTAAGCATTTTCCACAGCGCTGATGGAAGCTCCGTAGGGAATCCCGCCAAGTTCTATCTGGTCAGCCGGTATCGAAGCAAAACAGGTTGACCCTGCCAGAAGCGCAGCGCCTGCAGCAGCAGTTAATAACAGCTTTTTCAGCATCATCTTTCTCCTTTCTGTCTCTCCGGTTTTAACAGTTCCCTGATGTCATGCAGCCAAAAATCCGGTTTAGCTCTGCCGGTAAATTTGTTTTTTGTTACCTGGGTGTATTCCACTGCGGCTGTTAAGCAGCCTGCGGCTTTACCGCTCATGATATCGAAGGGCGCGTCACCTACGCAAAGGGTTTCCTCCGGCGGTGTCCCTAATATGTCCAGGGCCATTCGGGTCGGTTCTGCGTCCGGTTTGGGGTGTTTTACCATATCCGAACCAATTACCGTGACAAAAAATCTGTCGATACCAAGGCAACGGGCGCCCCGCAGACAGGTAGCGGTGCTTTTGCTGGTGACAACGGCCATGGGGATATGCATCTGCTGCAGTCGTTCCAGCGTTTCTTTAACTATTGGGAAAGGCCGGATCAGTTCGTCATGATGGAGTTCCTGATATGCCCGGTACTCGTCGCAGATCCTGCTTCCTGTTTCTTCGCCGAATACTTTAGTCAGACAAATCTTCAAGGGCAGTCCGAATGTTTCAATAAACGGGGCACGGTCAGCTTTCCTTCCCAATACTTTTTCCGTGCTGTAATCGTAACAGGCAAAAATCACCGGCAGTGTATTGGCCAATGTGCCGTCAAAATCAAAAATTATTCCTTTGATCATAAGTGTTTTTCCGTTAATAAATAAAAACTTTTATTCATATTATTCCACAATTATCATACCACAAATCACGTCGTTCTTCTACTGATAAACACTCAGGTTTTGTAAAATAAAAACGCAAAGGGAATGAGCCGGCCAGACCCTTTGCGATGGAATCATTTGCTTACACTATATATTTCTTCACATATTTGCTGGTGTACAGATGCAGCAGCGCATGGTACTTCAGTTTAAACGTCAGCACATCCCCCACTTTATAATCGTCCGATCCGTGCAGGTTGATGATGGTGTGGTCGCTGCTGGCGCCGATGATTTCAATGTTTTCATCTAACGGAACCAGGTATTCGTATTCTACATCCTGTGTGCCGAAAGCAAGCAGCGCACGCTTCATCATACCTTCGTTTTTATATTCCACATGTTCCCCGAAGGCGTTGCCGCCAATGGTACCGATTGGCTGTGAAGGTTTCTCTTTGATTTCAATGATCTGCGCTTTAAACAGGAATGCATCGTCGTGCAGGTAGGAAAGCCTGCGGTTATCCACCGAATCGAAACCCAGCAGCCAGGCTTCGCCGAAACGCCCGTGGTTGACCTGCAGGGGCATGGTTCTGTTTTCAATCATTTCCATGGCTGCCGTGCTCATGCCGGAGATGTAAGGCAGTTTTACAGAGAATTTCTGTTCGATATGAGTTGCCACATCTATGAGCCCCTGCATGTTGGCTGCATCCGTAATCACCCCGCCGAAACACCCCAGATTCGTTCCCACGCCCAGCAGTTCCAGGTTTGGGGACCGGAGAACGGTCGCGGCGGCTTCCTCAACCTCGTCAAGATTTTTATAAAAGATTCCTTCCCGTAAATCCCCCATATCGATGGCCAGCATGATGCCGTGCGTTTTATTCTGTTTCTTAGCTTCTTCCTGCAAAAGAAAAATCGTGTTGCACTCCGATTCAAAACTAACTTCCGACGAAGCAACAACTTCTTTTATCTCGCAGGTCTGGGAGAGACGGATCAAAAGCCTTGTCTTTTTCGTTTTCAGTTTTGCCAGATCCTCAATGCGGGAAGAAGCCAGCCAGTCACATTGGCTTTCTTCCAGAATTTGCATTACCGCGTCGTCCGCGCAGAATCCTTTAATGACGGCGCACATGATTTTATGATCCGCATGCAACATGCGGGCCACGGTTTCTGTATTCTGCAATAATTTTTTCCTGTTACATTCCACACATGGGTACATGAATTCACCTTTGCCTGATCAGAATATTATTAAAAATTATAACATAACTCTTGCTAAAACAAAAACCGGACAGTATGCGCTGTCCGGAAAAACATGTTAGTAATCAAAAATCCGTGCCCAGATTGATTTCGGAAATTTTTTCCTCTTTGTCTACATAAAATGTTAACGTCTTCACAACGTTGTTAAAACTGTAAATATAGCCGATTCTTCCGTCATAGTCTTTAAATTTTTCTCCGGGTCCGAACTTTTTCACTACTGCCTGATACGGCATTCCCACCGAAAAACCGGACGGCGTGGTTATATTTTTATCTTTTACCATGTAGCCGACAACTGTTAACTTCTCATCCGGTGAAGTGTCTTCCGCATAGGTTCTGCCGAATACTTTGAACAAAGGACTGTAAACGTAGGTTACAAGGCGTACCCCTTCGCCCTTAAACTCGTCTTTGCCGGCAGGCTCACCGTAGACGGTTTTGACCTGAGCCAGTGTTGTTTTGGGTCCGATGCCCCGCAGGAACATTTCCGATTCGGGCATCGTATGGGCAAAACAGGTGGCGGAAAACAGGATGGAAAGCATGGTGAGTACTAGTAAAACGATTCGTTTCAAAATACGAATCACCTCCCCGACGTGTAAGTGGTAAGAGCGGTCAATCATTACACGGCCCGTGGACCGTATTTATTATTTCGTTCCGCATTTCTCGTGGGTAACCCACTTCTTGCCGTTTTCATCGTGACGCACATAGGTTTTGTCAAAGGGAACAAGGACTTTTTTTTCTACGACAGGTTTATCGTAGGACGCAGGATCCAGTCGTTTTGTATGTGTACTGGTAGCTTCAATGACGCAGTTGCCCTTGCAGCCCCCAACCAGCACATCAATATCAAACCGTTCATCGCCTTTCACATCCTGTCCAAATTTATTTTTAAAAGCTGGTCTTTTATCGCTGGGCAGGAACCGGTGGAAACCGGCTAATACTTCGCCGTAGGCAAGCAGGGCGCCTTTACCTTCTTTACCCTTGCCCGGATAGTCTTTGTAACTGTAACCGGTATTGCCCCATGTCAGGTGTGGAAAAGCGTCTTTTGAAATCTGGTCATACTTGGCAACATGCGGGAGTTTCATTACTTCCTGTGCGTGTTTTACTGCCGGATCTACTTTTTTCTCCGGCGCCTTTTGTTTCTCGTCTTTTTTGACATTTGTGGTCTGCTTGTTTTCCGGTTTCGGCGCCGGTTTCTTTTCCTCACCGCCGCAACCGGCTGCGCCGCAGGCTACAAAAGCAGCTAACGTTAATGCTAACAGTTTCTTTTTCATCATAAACAGGCCTCCTTACATAAATGTTTATATTAGCAATAATTGCAGCTAACCTGTTATCTGTTCAGGCAAAGATTATAATCCCGTGCATGGGTGCATGCATACACGGATACATGGACTCACCTTACTTTTCTTACACAATGATCAGGGTATCGCCCGGATGAATACAGGAAGTGTTTTCCGCGACAGTCACGATGGCATAATATCCTTCCCCGACGCTGTCAGCAGCTTCGCCGTTAGGTTGCTGCAACCATTTTATACGCATTAAATCACCGGAATCATTCTGTGTCACCCGGATCATATCGCCTTTGGACGCTTTGCCGTACAGTATCCTTCCTCTGATCTGGTATTCTGTTTTGCCGTTTTGTTTACTTTCATGCGTGCTGCTTACAGATAAAACGGCCTCGCAGCTTCCGTACTGCTCTTCCCATTCTTTCCGTTTTGTTTTAACGTCTGCTAAAGCCTGTTTGTATTCCGCCAGTGTAATTGTATTCAGGGTGTCATTGTAAACATCTTCGTATTCGCCGTCGCCGGCGTATTTTCTCGAATACTGAAACGGATACAGCAAGCGCACTTTGTCCGCGCACTCTGTGCAGATTTTCTGGTTGTCCTTCAACAAAACAAATTTAGGAATTTCATCCTTAACCGACCGTTTGATATCGCCCCAAAGGGAACCGGTGGATTTTTCGGACACGTTGGCTCCGCAGATGGGACAGGCATCCTGTTCTTTTCGTTTTTCATTGGCTGCTTTCTGTTTATCCGCTTTAGCAATCAGGGCGGACAGTTCTTTCAGGGTTGTATCTTCCAGCGCTTTATCGGTTTCACCGTTTTCTTCCAGCTCATTAAACGTATGGAAGCATTCATCGCAGATGTACCCGTCTTTCACTTCCGCCGTCAGTAGCTTCGGCATCTTTCCGCCGCAGATGGGACAGACTTTCGGTTTTTCCGCTTTGGCTGCTTTATCGGAGGCTATTTCACCTTTTTTTGCAAGTACGGCAGCTTTGATGGGAGCAATATAAAAATCCTTATCTTCATCCATTCTGCCCATTTCAAAGTCATCCAACACCAGTTCCCAGCAGTCCATGCAGATGATGCCGTCGTGAACATCCATGCCCCTGCCTGTAAAACTGTTACCGCAGACGGGGCAGATCCGTCTTTCTTCCGGCTTCTTTTCTTCTTTTTTCTTGCCGAATATACTGTCGAAAAATCCCATAAGAAGCACCTCCTTACAATTCCGGTTTAAGCACGCGATGGTCTTTCATATCAACCGACTCCGCCTTCGCTGTTATAAATCAGCAGTGCTTCCCCGTCAGGTTTGATCCGGTAAATCTGTTTGAAATCCTGGCTGACCAAAAAAGTCATGATCAACGAATTCCCATCATAGGCCTTCAGTTCATAGGAAGGTTTGATTGCCCCGATCCCCGGATAATTTTTTTCTCTGCCATCGGCTACAAAATTATCTTCAAAGCGGTAATCCACCCCCGGTTCCAGTCCGGTCAGCTGCGGATTCTGCTGGCGCACCCAGGCCATGGCCATAAAGGCGGAAGGCGAAGCGTAATCGCCTTGCCATACATACGTCCCCGCCAGGTCCGGATCCGTGCGCATAGCCCGGGTCTGATCAAACATCTGGGGCGTCAGGGTGATTGATTTATCCTTCACGTCCGCATTGTACACCACGCAGGTCATGGGCGGCAGTACTTTTGGATCGGGCATGGGATTGCGTTTGTCCGAATAACCGTAGGACAGGACAACACGGGAGGCATCCATGGTACCGGCGATGTAAATCCGCGGGGCCATATCAGAGCCTTCATAACTGTTGCCTGAATAGTTACGGCTTTCCACACCTACAAGAACGGAAGGATTCATATAAAGATCTTTAATTACAAAGACATCGATCCGACCGTTTGGAATACCGCTGGCGGTTTTACGCACATAAAGCCCTTCCACCGGCTGCCAGTCGTCAATGGCTTTCGGTTCTGCCTTTACCAGGCCTCCGCTGAAAACCATTGTCATAAAAAGGCTTGCGCATACTAACAATTTCCAAATCCGGTTCATCTTTTTTCGCCTCCTGTCAGATAACTGTTTTCACTGGATAACCAATTAACCTTTTGATCCGTCGATGTTGTAGATCATAACACCGTTGCCGTCGCTTTCAAACCGGTACACCGCGCTCAGATCCCGTGTTACGATAAAGGTCCGCAGCAACGTGCCGTTTTTGAAGACCTTTATGGCAAAGCCGAAGTCGCCAATCAGTTTATCATAGTCAGCCGCTTCTTTGCCGGTAATGGGAGCCGGCACGATCTGCAGGGTTCTGTCAAAGAAATCGGTTTTAGTATCGTTCCGGCCAAGCGATTCGACCAAGGCAAAGGCGGAATATTCGTCAATCATTGGCACGCTGTCTTTGCTTAACACATATTCGCCCCGGATATCCGGCAGATTTTTGGGACATTCTCCGGAATAATCAATAACGATCCGGTCTTTTAAGGATTTGATACCGCTGTTCATCATGAAAAACTGTTGGGGCGGCAACGCTTCTGCAATACCGTTCCCCCTGTAAATGCCAATGGTTTTGGCTCCGATGACAAACCGCACCGCCAGTCCCATCTGTGCAGGCTGAATGGTTCCGCCCAGCCAGATGCCGGGGTTGGTGTCCAGAGCCTCCCACCCGTGTTCATCGGCCGGCCCGTTATAATCACAGCCGTGCAGGTCGATTACAGGCCACTGATCCGGCAATACGGCTACATGGATAAAGGCGTTTGCCAGTCCGTTGGGATTTTTCCGTTCATACCGTCCGGCCACAGGGGGCCAAATCTCCCCTTTGTTCTGATATTGTGCTGCGATGGGCCAGTTTTGTGTTTCATTTACAGCGCTTTGTGGTTTATAGGCTTCGCTACTGACAGCGGGCGCGGCGCAAACGATAAACGGTGAGATAGTCAGCAAAAATAACCCCATTAAAACTCCGTAAAACCGTTCCTTCTTTATCATCCTGCATTCCACCTCCAGACAAAAAACAAAAAATATGTTTTGTTATACAAAACGCGTAATGATGGCGCCATGCTTTATCAGTACTTTTTTAAGGAAATGCTGATTAAATGGGTTGGTACGATGACCGGGAACTTGTTGCGAATGGCAAGGAACTGGTTCTGCTACTTTTCTTTATAAAACCAGTCCTGTTGCCCATTGATACTTAACATTTGGCAACCCGCATTCGCATCGTCTTCGATAGAAACGTAGGCGTAAAATTTTCCGGTGGCGTCATACAGTTTAAAGATGGGATTGTAGTTGCCTTCGTGCATCACTTTATAACTGCCTGCCGCTACCGCTTTTAAAACGCCATATTCATCTGTTTTCGGCTTGGGGTCAGGGCCTGTCCACTGGGGCGAATAAGCCGTCCAGAAATTATCTTTGGTAAACTCGTAACGTACGACAGAAGCATTCGCCCAGCTGCGCAACGTCCAAGTACCGATGATATCCGTATCGGCAACGGCAGGTTTTCCGTTCATCTTTTTATATTCAAAGATGTCGCCGGGCTTCAGGTAAGTAAAACCGGACTCTGTAACGGTAAACCGGATGCCGTTCTGCGTTCTTTCAAAAATACCGCGGAAGTTCTGGTCGTCATTGACGGAACCCTGGTTGATGGACAGCTTGTCACCACTGATATTGGCATAGCCGTCGGCATGGGCCAGCCGGTAAAAGAAAAAGTCAACGTAATAACCACCGGTCTGCGGGTTAGCTTCTTTGATAGTCAGTTTGGAATGAGTGTCGTTAGTACATTCCCAGGTTCCCAGAAATACGTTGTCCGTAGCTTCATAATACTTCGGATCCCGCACATCCGGGCCGGCTCCGTTGGGGCCGGATCCGGCAAGCACGGTTCCATGTAATGCCATTGCAAAGATCAGAAAACAGACGGCTATTATTTTCTTGATCAATTGAATCGCCTCCTTACAGTTCTAACTTATGTGCGCGATGTTTTGTCCCTGTCAGACTTTGCTGCCGCAGTTTTCACAGAATCTGCTGTCCGGTTTAAGCGGCGCGCCACAGTTCTGACAGTAGAGCGCCTGTGTCATCCCGGCTGCTGCCGGTGCGCTTTGTTCGCCTTCCCGGGGGATATCCTGCTGCGGATCGTTCTGAGGTAACGCAGTCTCAGGAGGATTGTCAGTCTGCTGCCCTTCTTCCTGTATTTCTTCCGGCCGGCTGTTTTGCTTCAGCTGTTTCTGACGTTCAATCGCCTGCAGACGCAGTTGTTCTTTGCGTGCCAATGTTTCCGCAGCAACCTGGTTGCTCTTCCTGTTTTTTAAGAAGAAATGGATGCCGACGCCGGCAAGCAGAATCAGAAACGCCGCGCCGGACCAGATGCGTGTGAGACGCTTGGCTGCTTCAGTCTCCGGGCTTTCTCCGGTGCTCTTTTTATTTTTTACATCAGTCTTTTCGGCGTTTTGGCTGCTGCCGTCTTTATTATTTTTTGCGTTTACAGTTTTCTTTTTATCGCCTGTGTCAGTTGTTGCATTTTTATCCGAACTGTTATTAGTTACCGGTTGGCCTGCAACCGCTGCAAGAACTTCTTCTCTGGCGGACAGGATCAGTTTGTTGACGGTGGTGACTTTCTGGTTATACTTATTGTCGTCGCTTTTATTGGTCAGGGCAAAGCTTTCAATCACTTCCAGTGTATCCGCATCTTTAGGAACTGTGTAGTTCAGGAACACTCTGCTTATGTTTTCTTTTCGATAGCTCTCGGTCTTAATGACTGTGTCTCCTTTTTTCACGGTAACCTGCAAACGTACAAGGCTGGTACGTCCTTTGATGGGAAGGTCCTTTGCATTCTTTAAAGAACCCTGGATCACAAATTTTAATTTGCTTTCCGGTTTGATTTTGCCAACATAGGTATGCATCTTATCTTTCTGTCCTACATAGCGGAAATCTTCCGCCCCTTCCGCGTCTACCGTTATGGCGGTCAGTCCCTGTTCCACGACAGGAGCGGCGGGTACCCGTCGCAATTCAGCGAAACAGGGTAAAGAGAAAAGACAGAAAAGGATTGAGAACAGCATCAGCTTGGTGAAAGTTTTAGTAAAATATTTCATCATGGTAAGCTCCCGTTATCAATAACATTTCAAAATTCTTCCTGAACCTCAAAAGGTTCCTTCCTGAAAATTTATTGCCAACAATTCCTGCGGCAAACCGGGTACGTATCGTTATCTTAACTGATAATCGCCGCTACGCTGCCAATTAAAATGAACAGCAGTGTGCCGCCTAAAAACAAACCGATACCGCCCATCATCCGCAGTGTTTTGATCAGGCCCCAGCTTTCCCCGTTCGCATCCTTCACGCCTACGCCGAACATGGACAGGACGGTAAGCTTCCGCGAATCTTTTTCGCCGATCAGTTTTTCTTTGCCGTTTTCCAGAATCTCATAAATAAAAGGATGGTCAAAGGCGTCCATGCGAATCCCTTTTGACAGGTACAGCAGGACGAGGATGAAGGCGATGCAATACCAGGCCGCGCCGTATTCCGGAGCAAAGCTGTCCATAAACTTTTCGCCTTCCTTCATGGTAGCCCAGCGGAAGAATGCGGCAATGATGGCAGGTAAAAATACCGTAACAAAGGTGTTCACAATAACGGAGATCATACGGCTCACCGGATAAAAGCGAAGATGCACCGGTACCAATTGGCCTGCGTCATTTCTCTCCCGGAAGACCGGCGTGTTATCGTACGGGTTTTCCAAAACGTCTTCCCCTTCTGCGATGGAGAGGGCATTTCCCTTGCGTTCCGCTTTGGCGGCTTCCGTTTTTAATACAATGCGGCGCACCACCTCACTGCTGTTTTGCGAAAACATAACCCCGTAAATAATAAAGGGCACGGTGGTGATATACAGGCCCATCCATGCATTGCCGAATAAAAATGTCAGGAGAAGGAAGGTTCCCAGGGTGTACAGGAACCAGTTCCACAGCCAGGGCCTGGATTTTTTCTCGCGCCCGGTAGAGACAGCGATGCGTCCGGTCTGACCGTTCATGACTGCAGTGAGGGTTTTCGTTTTGATAAAATAAACGGGTAGCAGAACGGGAATGGTAAGCAGGCTTCCGGATTTTAAATTTATGTCGACGCCCTCGGTCTGCATGACCCGTTCCACTTCCGGCAGGAAATCTTCTTCCACTTCCTGCAGGATACGCTTTTCCGTCTGGGCGCCGGAAATGTCGGACAGTTTTACATTCTGTCCGGCGATATATCCGTATTCAAAAGGACGGGCTTCCGACCAGTCAAAGGGCTCCATGGCGTTTAATGTCAGGTTGTCCAGCTGTTTGGAGGTGTTCACCGCTGTACCGTCCAGATATCCGTCGCAGTAGTATTGGCGGTATGTTTCGTCACGGCTCACCGTGCCGCCAACCGGTCCCCGGACCAGTTGGTATGGCAGGTAATACCCTTTGAATTGCCCCATATTGGACAGGACTGCCTGGCCTTCCGGCTTTTTTTCATTTTCATGAGCCCACTCCAGCATCCGTTTTTTTGCTTCTTCGGGCGTGATGAAAAAAGGAATGATCAGTTCCGGCATCTGTTCCGGTCGCAGCAGATCCTTCCGGATCAGTTTGCTGCCGCAGAAGTCGCAGGTACCGGAAGCTTCCCCTGCTTTAAAGATCACCTGTGCCCCGCAGGTGGGACAGGAGTGTTCTTCCAGATTCTGTCCGGCCGAACCGGCTTTTATATTTTTCTTGTTCAGGTCGCGCCACTCGCTCATCTTCCGTTCCACTTCCTGGATGCCGGAGACCTGCCCGCAGTTCGGGCAGCTGTAGGTCTGGCGCATAATGTCGAAACCTGCGGGGGCGCCGCAGTTTTTACAATAGATTCGGAGCGGATTGGTTTTTGCCATACTGCTTTCCTCCTGTCATGGTAACGAAAGGAAATGTTTTCTGTAAAAGAAAACAAGTTCACTTGAAAAATGAAAGGCGAAAAAACTATATTACCTATTTTTCATTTTATATTTTATACATAAATCATATCACAAAAGATAATTACTGTATATAAAAGATAATCGGTGAAAATATTACGAAACGAAAGAGATTTTTAAAGTGTAAGAGTTGAAACATAACAGATACTTGCAATTTCATATTACTATATTGTAAAAAAGTTGTCTTTATTTACATGGAAAAAAAGTGT
This sequence comes from Succiniclasticum sp., assembly GCF_056977735.1. NCBI lineage: Bacteria > Bacillati > Bacillota > Negativicutes > Acidaminococcales > Acidaminococcaceae > Succiniclasticum > Succiniclasticum sp. The sequence continues at coordinate 64,080 of NZ_DBMCWA010000002.1, read as the reverse complement.
ATAATAAAAAAAGATAGTACATTAATAAATTTCTGCAAATATATTTTATAATCACAAGGAGGTTCACAATGGGATTCTTTGGCAGCTTATTTGAAAAGAGACAGTGCTCTATCTGCGGAAAGGAAATGGGACTTACGGAACGCAAAGAATTGTCCGGCGGTAATCTGTGCGATGACTGTGCGGAAAAGCTTTCCGACTGGTTTTCAACAGAAGCCCGTAAAGCTTCCACTCCCCAGCAGATCAAGGAACATCTGGCTTACCGCGAACAGAACCGGCAGGCGGTAGCCCAGTTCCGCGCGACCCGTACCATCGGGAAGAACACAAAAGTGTATCTTGACGAAATGAACCGGAAGTTTATGGTGTCCTCTGCAAGCAACCTGCAGGAAGACAATCCGGATGTCATTGACGCTTCCGCTATTACCAACGTCGCGGTGGATATTAACGAATCCAAGCATGAACTGCGCACCAAGAATGAAGAAGGACGGAGCGTATCCTACGATCCTCCCCGTTACGATTTTTCCTACGATTTTTATGTAGACATTGACGTAAGCCATCCCCACTGCAGCCACAGACGCATCAAAGTGAACAGCAGCAGTGTCTGGGTAAGGTATGATTACCTGCAGGCCAGAGGCCTGAGCGGTTTTGGCAACCGTACCATGGGCAATTCGTTTAATGCAGGCGGAAATATGAACAATATGGGGGCAGCAGCCGGTATTATAGGCGCAGTCATCAACGGCATTCAGAACAGCATGAACGCCAACAACCCCGCCGCCATGTATCCGCCGGAATACCAGGAGAATATGGCGATTGCGGAAGATATCCGCGTATCTCTGCTGAATCTGCGTAATCCGGGTTCCGCTGTGCCGAATCCCGGCATGGGTATGAACGCCGGTATGGGAACCGTAGGCGGTGTGGCCGGCATGGCCGCCGGCGCCGGAATGGCTTACCAGCAAGGATATCCGCAACAGGGCATGCAACAACAGGGTTATATGCAGCAAGGGTATCCGCAACAAGGTTTCCAGCAGCAAGGATTCCAACAGCAAGGTATGGGTATGCAGCAGCAACAGGGTTACCCGCAACAAATGCCACCGCAGGGTTATCCGCAGCAGGGCTACCCCGGACAGATGCCGCAACAGGGTTATCCGCAGCAGGGTTACCCCGGACAGATGCCACCGCAGGGTTATCCGCAGCAGGGCTACCCCGGACAGATGCCGCAACAGGGTTATCCGCAGCAGGGTTACCCCGGACAGATGCCGCAACAGGGTTATCCGCAACAGGCGGCAGACGCAGGCAGCTGGACCTGCCCCAACTGCGGAACACAGAATCAGGGCCAGTTCTGCGTAGGTTGCGGAGCACCGAAACAGTGATAAAGATTTCAATTAAACATTCTTCAAAATTGTTATAAACGATTCTGCAAAATAATTATAGCGCTCCTGCAAGAAAGCGGGAGCGCTATTTTACATTTCTCTTACTATTATTAAACTATGGAACCAACGCCTGCCTTGCGCAACATTTCATAAACCGCAGTTACCGGCAGCCCTACTACATTGTTGTAACAGCCTTCGATCCGTTCGACCAGTACGGCTCCTTTGCCCTGTATCCCGTAGGCGCCCGCTTTATCCAGCGGTTCCCCGGTTCCCACGTACCAGTCAATCTCGTCTCCTGTAAGTTCGCGAAAGTGAACGACGGTTGTTACAACCTGCAACTGTGTCATTTTCTGATATAAGACAACCGCAGCGGTTTTTACAGCATGCGCCTTGCCTGAAAGCAATTCCAGCATATGCTTTGCTTCCGCCGCATCAGCCGGTTTGCCTAAAATCTGTTCTCCCAAAACGACAATCGTATCGGCAGCCACGACCGGTAAACCGGTTCCCATTACAGATGCAGCTGCCATGCCCTTGCCTAATGCGTTATAGGCGCAGACCAGATCCTCATTCTGGTAAGGTGTAAGCAGAATTATGTCGTTTTCATCAAACAATAAAGCTTTTGAATCTGTGCTTTTTTTCTTTTGTAATTGTTGCAGATGAGTTTCAGCGTCGCAGATGCTTTTTACTTCTGCAAAAGGAAATGAACATGTTTCCACTTCCCAGCCCATTTGCGACAAAAGAGCAAAACGACGGGGCGAGCCTGACGCTAAAAGTATTTTCATAGCAATCTCCATTCCGCCGCCGTTAATCGGTGGCACAAATAGTAATGAAAGCAATCTTTCACACCAGTACCTCATAAAAGTTGAATTACAAATATATCCAGCTAATTTTACCATATTCAGAAACAGAAAAAAAGTCCGGCCGGTCAGAATGCATCCGATCAGCCGGAACGGGAGTAAAAAACAGAGGAGTGTTTATGTCTTTCAAAGAGTAAACGGGTATGTAATCAGAATGTATATTCTATCGTTCCGTAATAGGTGCGCCCCGCCATCGGATAATTCAGGTTCCGCTTCGTGCCATAGTAATCCTGCATCACTTTGTAACCGGCGTTAAACACGTCGTTTACGCCTACGCTGACGCGCAGCGCTTTGTTAAAGCGGTAGTGTGCGCCGAAGTTAACGATGGAATACGAATCTTTAACCGCTTCCGCCTTACCGGTAGTCGTGGTTGCCGAAGATTCCGTACCCCGGATAACTTCCTTGCCGTGATACTGGTATTCGCCGAAGATACTGAGCTTATCACCAGGGAAGGTGTAGTCGATACGGCTGTCAATGACCCAGTCAGGCACAAAGCTGGACGCGCCGTCCGCTCTGGCGCTTAACGATGCCCCTTCGATGCCCATAGCGCTTCTGCCCTTCTGCCAGGTGCCAGATAAAGCGAAGTTCAGGCGGTTCCACTTCATGTTATGACTGAATTCGATGCCATGGAGGGCAACACTGCCGGAAGGCATGTAATAGCTTTCGCCACTGCCACGGTACGGTGTATACAGCACCAGCTGGTTGTTGGAATGACGCTGGAACCAAGTCAGATTTGTGCTGGTATCGGCGCCAGCCATACGGCCCTGGTGATTGATACCGAAATCAAACTGATGTCCCCATTCCCAGGCGCCTTTCCGATAACCCAGGCTGTTTTCCAGTTTCTGGAAATAACTCTGGGTAATGAAATACCCATCGCCAAACATTTCATAGAAATTGGGATGCCGGTTGTATGTACCCCATGTAGTCTTGATGCCCCAGTGATTGCCAATTTGTTTCTGCAGCGCTACTCCGCCGGAATACCGCCATTCATCGTCTTTTTCCGCATAGGCGCCCTTCAGACCGTCCATCTTCACCTTGTCGGCACGGCCGGTCAGTGTGAGTTTCAGGTCGCCGGAACGGTTGAGCCGCATGGTATCCTGCAAGGTAAAGTGGAGCTCACTGTTGTTGTACCGGTTAAGCATGCTCTTGTTCTTGATGGAACTGATCCATGACCAGTCCCGTTCTGTTGTCCAGTCATTGCCGTTTGCAGACATTCTTTCCTTCACTACGTTGGCATTCAGTTCCAACAGGTGGCTGTTCCACAGGTTATAGCTGAGGTTGAGGTTGAAATCCCATTTTTTGGAATGGTAATCCGCCCACTGGCGGCCCGGTGAAGTCGTTACCTCTTCGCCGTATGGCCACGAGCCATTCAGGTCTTCCGACGGCGGCCACGACTTAGCGTCCTCAATATTCTTCATCATGCCGGTATTCCGGTATTTTTTATTACTGTCAATATAGGCGACATGCCAGTTCAGGTTTAAATCCTTCCAGTTATCTTCCCTTCCTACATAGAATTCCTTGTAATCCAGGTCCAGATGGCTGTCCAGATAACCGTGACGCCAGTACGGATCCGTTGCATTGTAGAAACTCAGTGAAGGCGCCAGTTCTTCATGGTTATGTTTATACTGTGCTTTCACAGTCCAGTGATCGTCCTGCCATTTCAGCATGCCGTCCGTATCCCGGAAACCGTTGGAACGACGCCAGGCTTTTGTACTGTAATCATTATCCACAGCCTTTACCGGGAAATCGCCGTCCCAGATATCGCGGGTGGCCGTGGCAAGCAGGCTGCCTTTTCCCAGCGGCGTACTGTATTCCATAGTGGTAGTTGCACCGCCATACGAACGCATGCCCTGCGTAATACGCCCATGACCGCTGTCCGGCTTTTTCGTCACAATGTTAATAACGCCGCCCAGAGGCGCCCCTGCAAAGCGCGCCGGCACGTAACCGCGGTACACCTCAATACGCGCCACATTGTCCGCCGGAATCGCCGACAGGTTCACCGCCGCGTCGCCACTCAGGTTCGCACGGACGCCGTCGATGTAAACATCAACCTGCGCAGCCGACGACCCGCGAATGCGTGCGGTCGTATAATGCCCCTGTCCGTTCTGCCTGTCAACAAACAGACCCGGAACCCGTTCCAGAAGAGCCGGGATATCCTTTTGTTCGCCTTCGAACTCTTTGGGGTCGATTACCGTAACCTGTCCAGGGGACAGTTTCTGCTCCCAGTCCGGACGGGGCGCTTCTACCGTAATTTGTGAAAGCATAAAGCCTGCCAGATCGCCTTCGCCCTGCCAGATGACCGGGTTTTCCGATGTATTCGCAGTTGCTGCGGGCTTAGAAGCAGTTGCTTCTGTCACTAAAGGGGCATTTGCAGCCGGTTTTGCCGGCAAAGCCTGATTCGTTACATTCGCTGTACGGCTTTCCGCATTCCGAAGTGCTGTCGGTTTTTCTGCTGTGCCTGCATCCTGTACAGCAGTATCACTGGCTGCGGAAACAGCCTGTGCACCCTGTTGCGAAGTGTTGGCAACGTCATTGGCAGCAACGCGGCCTGCCAGCGGTTTTGCTTCCTCTGTTTTACCTTTTTTGCCTTTACCGCCGATGCCATCCCAAGAGACTTCTAACCTGCCGGAAATATTCCAATCATTACCGGCCTTTCGCCCCAGCGTGCGTTCATAATCCACGTGCAGACGGGTTGCCTTGGAAAGGGCCACGTCGCCGCCGACCTTAACTTCCGCCCAGGTATCGCTGCCGCCCTGTTCCCCGGCCAGCTGACGGGCCTTGATGCGGCCGGTGCCGGTGGTTCCGTTCGACGCATGGGCTTCGATGAGCTGTTCCGCTTCCTGTTTGCCGCCAAATTCATGGGCCACATCTACTCCGGCATAAATTATCCCTTTGTTCTTTGCCAGATTTTTGCCCACTGTTAAGCCAGCTTTACCCACAAAGGAATTCCAGCCTTTGGTGTTGACTATCAAGTCATTGGAAAGCGTGTATTTGTCATCCTCAATATGCCCCGCATAAACAGAAACGTGGGGATCGAACCATGCGCTGCCTTTATCGGTCCGTTTGCCGTAGCGGAGTCCGAGACCGTAGGCCCAGGTATTGCCCTTGCCTTCCACATTGCCATAGGTCCCGTCGCCGGTGGTATCCGCGCCGCCGTTTTGTGTACCTGTGGGAGTATAAATCAACTGATGAAGCCCTTTACCGTTATTCCCGTAAAAATGATATTCGTTCTTCAGCTTTATCGCAGAAGCTTCCGCGTCAATGTAATGCCCTTTCTGTCCCACCCAGGACCCGTAAATGCCGAGGCCGGAGCCTTCCTGATCGCCGTGACCCTGGGAAGGCGTATGGGAAGAACCGTCCAGCCGCGCCGCGTAAAAGCCGGCATACACGTTGCCGCCGTAGTATTCCCGGTTCAGCATCTTATCGTAGCCTGCCATCATACCGGTATAGGACTGGCCAACGTCACGGCCATAATCGCCGGAGCTGTTAAACCGTCCGTGCCAAACCTCAGCCCAGGCGTTTTCCCGTGCCGCTTCTTTCTTTTCATCGCTCCATGCGTACCGGGTATGCAAATCAGCCGGACGTCGGAAGGCATGGTCACTGAATCCGCGCCACAGGTTCTGGGTTACCAGCATATTATCGCTGGCATTCTTTCCGCTTTCCGCCACTTCCCCGGTGTTCTGGAAAGTATAACCGGTCAGATACCACAACGTACCGGAATAGGAACCGTCTTCATTAGCAAAATAGTCTTCCACTTTATCAATTTCCGGTTTGATGGTATATACGTTGAACACTCCGTCCGCTTTTGATTCCTGCCCTGTAACAGTAAACTTATCCGCGCCATTGAGAATGCCAAGCAATGGTTGATAACCTTGATAAATTGGATCGGGATCAGTAGTATCCCCTTGCAAGTCTATACCTCCATAAGAATTTCCCTTTTCAATTCCGGGTACATATCCTAATTGGATATAAAGATTTGTAGAAGAATTGGTTTTGTTAAAAGCTTCTGCATCTTTAATATATACAGAATCAAAGTTTGCTGAATAGAAATTATGTTTCCCAATAAAATTACCATTGAGATCGTATTCTGGTTCTATGCTACTATAACCGCCTAAACGAAAAGTTGTCCCTTCCCCTAAACTTGCTTTATCAATAATCATTGTTCTGGCTACCTGGGTCATTATGTCTGAATTGTTCCCATCACTATCGGTCATAACATCAGAACGAAAAGCATTATATCCAATAGAATTAAAGCCCGTATTACCAGTTACAGGATTTGTATTGGCCCAACTCATATTAATCACACTGTTTTTGCCGGTAGTAAGATTTCCTATTGTTATAGCTGTTTTGGATTCATCCATGATAGGTTGTTTATCCGTTGTGCTTTCATAAAATAATGACGTTTCACCACTAAAATCATCTCCCCATTGAGAAAAATCTTCATCGTAAGAAGTTCCAGGTGTTAATATGCCGTTTTTTACAAACCAGTATGTATTAACCGAATATTCTTCTTGATTTTCAAAAGGTGCTCGTTCTCCTCCAGTTACGCATATAGTTCTGTCCATTGGTGCCCAATGTTCATTATCCATAACTTGTTTGGAATTATATGTCTTTTGAACATCGCCAATTTGAATGCTCGAACCAGAATCCTGCAATGAATGCACAACATCAAGTTCTGAATATTTTTCTGGGTGTTCATTCATATAATCTGTAAAATCATTTTCTTCGCCATACCAGCGGTTAGGATCCCAACTATTCATCAAATCATTGGCACGATTTAATTCTTCTTGTGACAGCGAAACCACATAATATTTTGGCAAATATTTTTTCATATATGTGCTGATGCCTTCCGTATCTTCTTCGTGTATCAACCGATATAACTCCTGTGCATAAACCGGGTTATGAAATATATACTCATTTGCAAGATTTTTATTCCAAAGAGGACCCGAGTTGCTTTGGATAACCAGTACTTTATATTCATTTTTTTGCTTGTCAGGATTATAATATCTTGCTACCACAGAATTAGGTAAATCGTCATCAGTACTATCTGATAAATCATACGCATAATCAATACCATATGTAAAATCTTTACCGCCATATATGGGATTCAATGAATATTCCGGATTGTAATCTAATACTTTTAACAAATCTGCATCTGCGGATTTGAGGACATTATAACTTTTATTATAGCTCAACCTGTACATGTCTTTAGCATAAGGTATATCCCCTGGTTCCATGTAATAGCTGGCATTTCCTTTCGTTTCGGTTAATGTTTCGGCATGTACATAGGGAACAGCTGTAATAAAACAGATTGGTATAATACATCCTGCCCGAAGGAAATGTTTTATTCTTTTTTCAAGATTATAAAAATATTTCCTTTTTGAGTAGTGGCGTTTCATATTTTTCCCCTTCTTAAAATAATTATTTAGGATATCGTTGACAAGTTACCTTGCCAACGATATCCCCTATTATAAAAGTTTTATCAATAACTAAAGATTTTTACTCTTTGCGCATGGCCTCGATTTCTTCACGTGTCAGATGAGGCCGAAGAACTGTTTGTACCGTTCCTGCAGGAATAGTACCAAAAGAGTTAACCGTTAAGTTCGTATTCAGTGCCAATACATGAGGGTCTCCACCAAAATCATTACTTGATCCACCATATTTTTTCAGAGCCACCGTTTTCTGTGTCCCGTTGGACAGGCAGGTTCCGATTGCGCCTTTCGTATAAGCAGAATTAACAACACCAAAGACAAATTTTGTAGCAGTAGCCATGTTTAGTCCTCCTTTACTTTAAACGCCATAACTTTAACATTAACCGGCTTCAATTAGCCGTTTCACAACGAAGCTTTTCATCATACAGTTTTCATTCCACCCTGGCTCACGCTCACAGGCATCCCTCCTTTTAAGTACCGGCTGGCAGGTATAACCAGTATCAGAAAAACAAAAAACCGATTCCTCTGTTGATTAAGAAGAACCGGTAGTTAACAGTAATATGCGAATTTGGGTATACTTAACAAGACGGTACGTGAAAAGGACACACATATCGCCTGTCATTTCCGATACAAAGACAATGAGTCCCGTTTTTGTCAATACGAAACACACTGCTCCAAAAGCATGTCATACAGTTACACTGCGACAGTCCTTCCGAATCAGATATACCCCAGCTTGTACTCGCAAGGTTTCAGGGTAGTCGATAATAGGTGGCACTCTGGCTGAGTTCATCATTCTGTTATCCCTTTGTGAGAGGACTGCGATAACAAAACTCCCCATACAGTTGCGGTAGCAGTTCCGGATTCCCACCGGATTCCCCACTTGGCCTTGCGGCCTCTATTACCCCTCTGTGTATTTGACAAGGTACATAAAGCAAAACGTAATTAAACATTAATTAGAAATTAATATTAATTAGCTTTATATTCTTAATTCTACTTAATCCTGTATAAATTGTCAAGCGCCTTTTTTATTATTTTTGCCTGCGGTTTCAAAAATGTGATTTTAATAGCCAATTGGTAAACCAAAAAAACACAAAAAAAAATTCCCCTTCTGTTTTCAGAAAAGGGGAAAACGTTTCAGTTTGCGCCGGATAGTTTTGGTTTTAATTAAAGATTATACGGAAACTCCATTATTTTTTCTTAAACGCGACCTGCTTCGGGCCTACGTTTACCACGTCATCCGGGATGATCACATCGTCGAAGCTGATGCTGCGGGTGTGTAAAGTGTGGCACCATTCGTGTTCGTTCCGATGCAGGAAACCGAGCATCACGATGGGGATCCAGCTGTAAATGAAGATGGGATATGCCAGAAGATACAGCCAGGATTTAAAGGAAGCGCGAATCTTCCAGAGCACCGCGACCGGGAAGATGTACTGCCCTACGCCGATGATCTGCCAAACCTGGATGGGAAGCACTTCATACAATACGTTTGTGTAGAAAGGAACCAGATTGTAAATGTACGTGCAGATGACAAAGAAGGTGGACAGCAGCAGGAAATACGGCTGTACCAGATTGATCATACCGTCCAGCACCACGATGTTGTGCTCGGTAATCCCCTTCCACAACATTTTCGGGATGTAACGGTTGGCTACGTCAAAATGACCCTGCGCCCAACGTTTGCGCTGGTTCCAGGCCGCTTTGAAGGTCAGAGGTTTTTCATCATAGATGACTGCGTCATGGGCCCAGGTAGTAGGAATGTTTTCCATCAGGGCCTTCATGGTGAACTCCATGTCTTCGGTCAGGCAGGTAGCGCCCCAGCCGTACTGCTTCAGCAGTCTGGTATCGATGCACATGCCGGTGCCCCCTAACACGCAGGACAGACCGATGTTATATTTTGCCAGATGCCAGATGTGGTTTACGATCCAGAAAGAAATGGAAAACATGCCGGATACCCAGGTATCGGTAGGATTTTTGGAATCCATATAACCCTGAATGAGGCGTTCCCCGCTGCACAGATGATTGTTCATGATCTTCAGGAAGTCGGGATGCACCAGATTATCGGCATCGAATATGCAGACTGCGTCATACTGGCGCTCCAGTCCGAACAGGCGCTGGAACATCCAGTCCATGGCAAAGCCTTTGCCCTTTCCTGTTTCGCTGAACCGTTCGTAAACGATGGCGCCGGCGTTACGTGCGACTTCTGCCGTTTTATCCACGCAATTGTCCGCTACTACGAAAATATCGTACAGCTTATCCGAATAGTTCAGCTGTTTCAGATTTTCAACCAGCTGTGCGATGACCTGCTGCTCGTTATGGGCGCAGACAACCAATGCAAACGTGCTCTTTTCCGCAAACTGTTTCGTCTCTTTCATTTTGCCGAAGAGGCCGAACCAGGAAACCACAAAATAATAGATGGTAAAGAATACGATGATCAATTGCAGTGGGATCATCACCACATCGTAATTAAAATGCATTTGGACCTATGCACCCTGTCCTTTCCTTAAAGTTACAAGAAGAAACCAAAGACCGCACCCGGCAGGTGGGACCGTCGTTTCTCTGTGAGAATGTTATGCAGAACACGATTCTGCATAAAGTGTAACAGACTGATCTATTATTCTTTTACAAACAACATACAATAAACTGCATTTATGACACCGGCGATAAAATAGGTAAACATACATACAAACGGCCAGCCGGAAGGCCGCTGCCATAACAGGTACGCACCGATTAAAACCGCTAATATAACCGGATACCGGTACATGGGATTGCCTTTTCCTTTAAAGTCCGGAAACTTTACATTGCTGTACAGAATGATGGTCACAGCCAGTGTCATAACTCCCGCAACAAAGGGCGTAAAAGTAAAACCGGACAGTACGTAGGTTGCAATACAGCAGGCACCTGCGGGAATAGGCATTCCCTGGAAGTACCCGTGAACCACAGAAGTGTTCACGTTAAAACGCGCCAGACGCATGGCCCCGAAGAACGTGTACAATCCGGCGATTATTTTACCCCACCACCCCAGGTCTGTCAAGGCAAACTGGTAAATCAAAATGGCAGGCGCAACGCCAAAGGCTCCCAGGTCACAAAGGGAATCCATTTCTACTCCGAACGGACCCTGAACACCCAGCGCCCGGGCAGCTCTTCCGTCTAACGAATCGGCGACGACGGACAGGATGATGCAGATGGCCGCCATAAAATAGTTCTGCTCCTGTGTATAAAAAATGGAAAAAACCCCCAACACTAAGCTGATACCGCTGATGGTGTTAGGCACGATGCGTTTGTAATTCACGCTTATATCCTCCCCAATACCGTAATGCCGCCTTTGACCTTATCCCCTTTTTTACAGAGGATTTCTACCTTTTCCGGCACAACCAGCTCCGTACAGGAACCGAATTTGATCATACCGTATACTTCCCCCTGATCCAGGTGGTTTCCCAAATTTACCCAATTGTCAATACGGCGTGCCAGAATTCCGGCAATCTGGATGACCAGGATTTTCATACGTTCATTTTCAATTCCCATTGCGAAACGTTCATTTTCAAAAGCAGCTTTCTGGTTAAAAGCCGGCAGAAATTCGCCTACGGTATAACGCTGAAATTTGATCGTACCTTCCGCAGGGCTCCGGTTTACATGCACATTAAATACGGAAAGGAAAATCGTCACCTTTTTGGCTTTTGCATTCAGGAACTCATCGTCATAGAATTCCGACACGTCCATAACCGTACCGTCAGCCGGGGAATATAACAAAGAGTCGTCCGGAATGACAGTCCGTTCCGGATTACGGAAGAAATAGGCAAAATAGCAGGCCAGCACCAGGGGGATTACGGCAATGTGAATCCCAAATGCAAAAAAGCAGACAACTGCCAGCACCAGTGATGCGGCAATAAAGGGGTATCCCTGTCGTACGATATGCATGAGCGGCCTCCTTCCTTCTTACTTGTCTAAATTTCCCTGTACTTCGTTATCGTCGGTCAGCGTAGGTTTAACTACGCTTTCCCTCCTCTGCCTTGTACAGGAAAATTTATCCTGCGTAATAATCTGTATTCCCCTGTACTACGTTATCGTCGGTCAGCGTAGGCTTAAGTTTAAGTACTACGTTATCGTCGGTCTAAACTTACATTAACTTGTACATTATAGTATGTAAAAATGAATTTGTCTACAATATTTAGTTATTTTTTCTTTCTTTTTTCACTGCGTACCGCAAACACAAATTTTGGCAGCGCCAGCATCCGCATAAAACGGCTGGGCTGTTTCACCAGACGGAAAAACCATTCCAGCCTGGCATCCTGCATCCATTTGGGCGCCCGCTGTACTTTCCCGGCCAGTACATCGAAGCTGCCGCCAATTCCCATAAGCAGATGAGGATGCAATGACTTCCTGTATTTTGCCAGCCATTTTTCCTGCTTGGGAGCGCCTAACGCAGCAAACAGCATCATCGCCCCGCTGCGGTTGATATCTTCGATGATGGCCGGTTCTTCTTCTGCAGAAAAATAACCGTTCCGGCAGCCGGCCACGTTCAGGCCGGGCCAGCGGCGCCTTCCTTCTTCCGCGGCTTCCTCTGCGATACCGGGCTTGCCACCGAAAAAGTAAACAGGGATTTTTCTTTTTGCAGCTTCTTCCAGAAGTCGCAGATACAGATCGTATCCCGCCACCCGTTCCGGGATGGTGTACCCCAGATAATTTCCGGCCCAGACTGTTCCGGCTCCGTCAGGGAGGATCAAATCGGCTGTTTCTGAGAGCAGCGTCTTATATTCAGCGTCCTCCTGGGCCATCATAATGATTTCCGCGTTAGCAGTGACGACAAAATTATTTTTCTTAGCTGCCGTATCCGCTGTCAGTTTCTCAACCGCTTCGTCCATCGTATAAGGCACTACGGGAACACCTAAAATTCGTGCAATTTCTTTCATGTAATTAAAACCTTTTACTAAATTATTTCCAATTATCTTCGGATGGTACTGCCTTTACACTCTCGCCTTATCCGAAGGTACTGCCAAAAACTCTAAGCCCGGATTACGCTGCAAAATCCAGTTCAGCGCCCATTCATTATTGACCAAAATGACCGGACGGTCCTTCTTGTCATATACAAGCATACCGTTGTCAAGGCCCCGCAGCTTTTCAATGTCTTCCGGATTATCTGCATAGACCCAGCGGGCGACGGTAAAAGGAAGCTGCGTCATGACCAGCTGGGCATTGTATTCGTTCTTAAGACGGTATTCCAATACTTCGAGCTGCAGCTGCCCTACCACACCGACGATAAAGCTTTCCAGACCTACATGCTTCTGCAGGAATACCTGGACAGCGCCTTCCTGGGAAAGCTGCAGGATGCCTTTTTCAAACTGTTTGCGCTTCAGTGAATCCTTGGGCTGTACCCGGGCAAAAATTTCCGGCGGGAACACAGGGAAATCTTCAAACCGAAGTTTCAGCTTTTCGTCACTGAGGCTGTCGCCGATCCCAAAGATACCCGGATCAAACAGGCCGATGATGTCGCCGGGGTACGCTTTTTCCACAATCGTGCGTTCCTGCGCCAAAAATTGCTGGGGCTGCGCCAGTTTTACCGGCTTGCCGCTCTGGGCATGATACACGGTCATCCCTTTGTCAAACTCACCGGAGCAGATGCGCATGAAAGCGATGCGGTCCCGGTGGGCCGGGTTCATGTTAGCCTGGATTTTGAAAACAAACGCGCTGAACAGCGGGTTATCCGGCTGGATCACATCCCCGTCCAGCAGTGTGCGGGGCTGGGGCTCCGGAGACATCTCGAGAAACTTTTCCAGAAACTTCTGCACACCGAAGTTGGTCATGGCGCTGCCGAAAAACATAGGTGTCAGTTCGCCCTTAAGGACATCTTCGATATGAAACTCTTCCCCTGCCATATCCAGCAGTTCGATATCGCCCTGCAGCGCTTCGAACAGTTCGTCCCCAATCATTTCTTTAATGCGGGGATCATCAATGTTTGCGGAAAATTCTTCCAGCTGTTTGCTGCCGTGGCTGGCATCTGTCTTAAATAAGGAAACTTCTTTTGTCAGACGGTTGTACACGCCTTTATACTTTCCATCCAGTCCAACAGGCCAGGTAATGGGATACACTTTTATCTGGAGGATCTTTTCTACCTCTTCCATCAGATCCAACGGTTCCCGGCCAAAGCGGTCAAGCTTATTGATGAAAGTAAAGATCGGCAGGTGGCGGCGGTGGCAGACCCAGAACAGCTTTTTGGTCTGGGGTTCGACGCCTTTGGCCGCATCGATCAGCATGACGGCGCTGTCGGCCGCCATCAGGGTGCGGTATGTGTCTTCCGAAAAGTCCTGATGGCCCGGCGTATCCAGAATGTTGACACGGTAGCCCTGGTAATCGAACTGCAGCACGGAAGAAGTAACGGAGATACCGCGCTGTTTTTCAATTTCCATCCAGTCGGAAACAGCGTGCTTATTGGCTTTCCTGGCTTTTACACTGCCAGCCAGGTGAATGGCGCCACCGTATAACAGCAGCTTTTCGGTTAAGGTGGTTTTACCGGCGTCCGGATGCGAAATGATGGCAAAAGTACGCCGTTTCTCTATTTTTTCTTTTAATTCGCTCATGGTATCTCCTCTTTAAAATCCCCCAAAAGGATTCTTTCGGTTTCGGCCAAATCCGCCATCAAAATTTCCGCTTCCGAAGGTGCCGCCAGTGGGCCACTGGGTTTCCGGCATAGTCCTGCGTTGGGACGGACGGGGCGCCGGCTGCGTAGAAGTGGAAAGCATCTGCTCCTGGGCCAGGTACGATTTGTACGCATTGAGAAGGCCTTCCAAAATATATTCAGGTACGTCCTGCTCCGTTTTTAAATAACCTTCCTCTACGGTAAAGGCCAGCTTTTCGAACTGTTCTCCTCCGTTCGTGGTAATATCGGCAAACATCTTCCCGTCTTCCCCTTTGGTAAAGAAACAGTCTTTCAGCTGCTGGGCCTCACGCTGCTGCGCAAAGGCTGCATAATACTCATACAATGTATGCTGCGCTTCGGGCGGGATATCTTCCCCGGTAATAACAGATTCCGTATCCTCGTTGGGGGTGCAGTCCATATTATTGTACACCGTTCCATCTTGCAGGGTGATGGTAACGGTCAGCACGTAATCATGTTCGTGGTACTCCGCATTGGCAATCTGCCATTTTTCTTTCCAGACCCGGATACAGTCATCACAAACCAGTTTAATATCTTTAAAGCTCTGAACGGAAAAGTCGTCCTGATAATACAGATGATCCTGTGCACTGAAGGGTTTTCCGCAGTGCGAACAGGTTAACGATAATGTGCGAATCATAGCGAACTCCTTGTGATCATAAATTCTGAAGAATAAAATACATAACATTATACCACAACTATGTATAGTAAGCTACAAAAAAAACAACGGCATTGCATGATTAAATAATAAAAACCCTGATTTGCCATACTACAACAAAACAGCCGCAGAAAAATCTACGGCTGTCAGAAAAACAGGAATTTGTACGTTGCAAATGCTTAATAAATCAGCCTGACAAACTCCGATTTGTATTCGTAAAACGCCAAAACTTTATTTCTGTTGTCAAAAAGCATTCTCCAAAATGATTTGCTCTGCTTTTGGGATACGGCATTCGTCTGCCGACCGGTCATCGATAGAATTGTTATTTTGTTTTACTTACAGATAAAGCACGGTCCGTGTCCCACGGCTACAAATTTCGGATTGATTGCCCGCAACGCAGCGATTGTCCTGGGCTGTTGGGGTCCCATGTTCAGGAAGTTCTCGGGGATCGCATCCACCAGGTATTTCCAGCAGCATTCCTGCACCACACCGGCTGTGAATTTAGATCTTTTCAGCAAGGGCTGCTGCCTGTGCGCATCCATCCGTTTTTTCGATGGTTCCTGCTTCAAACACCCCGGGAACGAGAACCTCTCCGACCATATTCCATTTGATCAGCGCCGCGGTACGTTCAACAGGAATACGAACGCCGTCCATAACACTCATGTCCTCTTCCTCGCAGCAGGTAATGAGCGCACATTCCTTTGTAGGCGCTCACAAAGGCAACCTCTCCCCAATCAAACTCTCTCCGCCTTCACCAGGCCCGGTTGGGAAAAGCAATACACTGTCATACAGCGCCGTTCCCCTGTTCAACAGCCTTTATTTCCTCTTCTGACGCCTCTTTTAAGGCGTAAGTGTCAAACATCGGCCCTTCCGGGAGTTTAATTTCTAACGAGCTGATTTTTGAAATCTGTCCTTTTCCGGATTTCATGATAATGTCAAACACATGCCCGCCATGCGCTCTGTCATCGGATATAAAATGCAAATGCCATCCGAAGGCATTGATTCCGTCCATATAGTCAGGAAAATAGACACAGACAAGAGTACCTTTTATTTTTTCAAATTTAAAAGCTTTCTGGGTATTTCCAAGTATTGTTTTCAGGCCCACATGCACGGACTCATAGCCTGATTCCGACCTGGCATCAACCATATCAAATTCTCCGTCAATCCGGGCCATATGCATGCTGTTAAGGCCAAAGTGGGAATCAATAATATAATTAAGCGCTGTCTTCAGTTCTTCTATGTTATTCATACAACCAAATTCGATAGGGGTACTCTCTTTCATTACGCAAACAGTAGAAAACGGAACGCCGCGGTCTGGTTCTGCCTCTGCAACATCACCGTTTTCCATAGCTCTGTAACAGGAACCGTCAAGTACGATCATTTCGCCATCTACGTCTTTGAATGTGCCAAGCCCGATATTACCGTGGCTAAGCAATTCCGAAACGGATATAACAGCCCTTGAATATCCAAGCATCAGAGCCTGCAGTGTTGAAACCTGATACATCTTCATACTATCCATATCCTATTGCCCCCCTCCTGTGGCGGCGTTTTTTACGTTCATCGTCACGCCCCTATAAAATATTATGAAACGTAAACCCCCGGGTTTTCACCGAAAAGCCCGGCTTCCCTTGAATGAATTATTATTTGCTGAAGCTGTCTCAGACTTGTTACAACCTGTCATACTTGTCTGCTTTTCCCCTGGCCTTCTCTACCGGGTACTTGGCTTCGTTCCTGCTCATTTTTTCATTGACGATTTCATCTTCGTCCAGGTCCAGTTTGTCCAGCATATTCCGGCAATACACCAGCACGTCCGCCAGCTCCTCTTTTACATGAGCCAAATCATACTCCGTATCGCTCCACTGAAAACATTCCAGTAGCTCATTGGCCTCAATAGAGATGGACTTGGCCAGATTGGCGGGCGTATGGAACTGATCCCAGTCCCGGTCTTCCGTAAATTTCCGGATCCTGTCTATGGTTTCCTGCTTCATGGTTTCCTCCGAAAGATACTTTTAGGAATTGCTATCATCGGCAGTATGTGCAAAATTTGCAACAACTGAATTAGATAACAATTTGATTTTCCAAAGTGCGCCTCTTTCCTTGCAGATGATTCCTTTCCGTCGTTGCTTTATACGCTGACAACACCCATGCTTCCTACTTCCCGACCTTTTCCCCATTCAGGACTACCACGTTCATGGGTTCCGCTTCCACCTTATCCCAGACATTTTCCATGATATAGGGTTCCGTTTTCAGATACTCATCCAAGCACTCACGGCTGGCGAAATCAATGATCAGTACCGATCCCTTCATCTTTCCTTCCGCATTCAGGATCCCTCCGGCACAGAGAATCTTGCCCTTCACATGGGAAAGGTTCTCAAGATGACGGGGCCGGATCGCCATCCGCTTTTCCAACATATTCGGTCCATCATCCGCCGTATTCCGGATGGCCGCCACTTCATTTTCTATCACAGCAAGATCATGGTCATCCACCATCTGCAGCAAAATAGTGGAAGAATCCGGATTGCCGTATTCATAAATATCCATATGCGAATACCTCAATCAGTTGAAAAAAGTCATAATCACGGTTGCAATTCACATAATTTATTTACTCGTCTTGCAAATCGCCGTAACCTTATCCCCATCGTGCAATCTCATCGCAATTACGCCCCGGGCAAAGCGGCCACAATTCTTCAGTTCATCCGCATCCACGCAGAGAACATAGCCTTTCGCGGTAAACAGGAACAGCTCATCGTCAGGATGCACAATGCACATACCCGCAACAGAACCGGTTTTCGTGGACAGCCTGTAACTGATCCGTCCCTTCCCGCCCCGGCTTTGCTTTTTGTATTCGGAAATTTTCGTCCGCTTGCCGATCCCGTTTTCCGTTACCGACAGCACATCAAGGGATTCATCGTAAACCACGTCCATGGCAACGACATAATCGCCGTCATGCAGACTGATGCCTTTCACTCCATGGGCAGCCCGGCTCATGCAGCGAACATCCTGCTCGTCAAAATGTATCGCCATGCCATCGTGGGTTGCCAACAGTATGGAGTTGCTTCCGTCCGTTATTTTTACACTGATCAGTTCTTCGCCATCGTTCAATACAATAGCCTTCAGCCCGTTCTTTCTGACAGAAGAAAAATCCGTCAGCTTACAGCGTTTTACCGTTCCTTTGTTGGTAGCCATAAACAGATATTTCTTATCTTCAAATCCAGGAATATTGATTACCGCCGTAATCTTTTCGTCCGGACCCAGCTGCAACAGATTAATTACGGCGCTCCCCTTTGCCTTGCGGCCGGCTTCCGGAATCTGATACCCCCGCAGCATATAGGCCTGTCCTTTATTGGTAAAGAACAGAACATAATCATGGGTTTTGGCAAGAAACAGATAGCGGTTAAAGTCACCACTCTTGTTCGTGCCGCCAAAAGTTCCATATCGACCTCTATGGTGCTTGGGTACGTTGTTAGGCGTTTGTTTGATATCTTCCATATATTTTAGTTAACCCTTTCCGTTGTTGACTTATTAAACCGACAACTATCATCTTGTGACCATGTTTGAAGAATGACTTGCAACAAACTTGCAACTAAATCAATTATTGCAACATATTGAAAACATGTCAACCATGCGGCTTTTCGATATCAACTTGCAACAAAACTTGCAACAAACTTGCAATTTACTCAACCGAATCCTCAACTAATGCAAGACTTTCCTCAACTGTTTCCGTAATTTTAATTGTATAAGCAGTTGCATAAAACTCGCCAGCCTAATTGGCGAATTAGTTACTTTACCTGTGGCGTTTCATTGTTTCACTGCAAAGCCTTCAATTTGCCTCCCTCAAATGAGCTACCCGTTATCTACTCGAAAGCTACTCGAAAGTTACTCGATAGACTTAATATGTCATTTTACCAGAATCAAGAAGATCATTAACTACTTCTGAAAATTTACCTGCCTTAAGTTTTTCAAACTCTTGAACTTCAGTATTCCTTCTCAAAAAGAAAGCTGCTATCAACGCACCCGTAATTGTTCCTACACAAGAATTAATAACAGGCAAACTGTTTGATAATAAAGCTATCAACTCATTTCCATTCATGATGCTGAAACACCTCTATTTAGCTACAACTATATTCAAAGTATTTCTTCTTTCCACTTTTCCTATATGCTTTTATCATTAAAGCTTTATACTTTCACTTACTTATGGGTTTGTTTGGCTTGGTCATTCATCTAACATAATCTTCCCTTTTTTCGCTTTTGCTTTAAGCCTTGCCATCTGTTCTTTTTCAATCTGCTGTATGCTTTTCTCCGGCGTTGGTAAATCCTCCGGCATTGTACCGCCAATATTCGCAATAGCAGATCTGACCTCTTTGCCAACATTATAATGAACGCTCGTTGCAGCTTCTGCACCATGCACCTTATCTTTGCGGATTTTCTCTTCAGTCTGGGATATTCTGAACAGATTGGCAATCAACTCCGTACTACCCATATAGTCAAGAATTTTTTGTCCCACCTCAAGTTGTTTCTTTGCATGAATATCTTCTACATCAAGTCCACCATACAAACCCATATACCCCGCATTTTGGAAAATTGCAAATTCTTCATTCGTTATCACGCCGGCTTCATGTGCCGTCTCCGCCAAAAGCTGATTCCATTGCTTAATGTCTCCCCGGACTACAAGCCTACGCCTGTCTTCATCAAGCTGATTAAACCGGTCTGCAACTTCCTGACGATATGTCTGAATGGCAAAATACGTCTGCCCGAGCGCGATCACTTCTTTTCTCGGATCACCGTTCTGTACGATAAGATAACAGGCATAGCGCGACAGTTCATAATCTTTGATTGTTTTATTCGTTGCCCCAGCTTCCACGATTTTGCCGACCTCAGCAAAATCGTCCAACACCCGGTGTCCACTGGTTTCGCAAGCTATCATAGCTCTGTTAATTACTTTTTGGAAATTTCTCCACTGCGTATAATCAAGCGCATTAGCCAACTCGCGGGCGCTCCAATATTCAGACCCATCTTCCCGAACCTTCTTTATATCCTCAAACTTTTTGTATTCCTTTGCTTTTAATTCCATCAGATTTCCCCCAACATTTTTTACAGCCTCTTTACTTCGGCATTCATTTCCACTTACCGGTTCTGTTACATCTTCATACTCATTGAATTGGTATTACTCATGTACAGATTCACCATAGCATTACAAAGAAGCATAAGGCGGGTATTATATCTACTCACAGCCTGTCATACTTATCCGCTTTTCCTCTGGCCTTATCCACCGGGTACTTAGACTCGTTCTTACTCATCTTTTCGTTGACGATTTCATCTTCATCCAAATCCAGTTTATCCAGCATATTTCTGCAATACACCAGCACGTCCGCCAGTTCCTCTTTTACATGGGCCAAATCATACTCCGTATCGCTCCACTGGAAACATTCCAGCAGCTCATTGGCCTCAATGGAGATAGACTTAGCCAGATTGGCGGGCGTGTGGAACTGATCCCAGTCCCGGTCTTCCGTAAATTTCCGGATTCTGTCTATGGTTTCCTGTTTCATGGTTTCCTCCGAACGTAAGACTTCAACACTCCATCTTACCTGTTTTCAAATTTACAAGCCTTCTTCTTCCGCAATATACAAAACATCCATATCCGCAAGCAGCACTCCATTCTTTGCGGGTACGTTATTATTATCTTTTACAACATTTTTATCTTTATCCATCTTCACTCTCCCAGCTCTGTTTGCAACTTACCTCTTCCCCAACACCACATTCAGCCACTTCTGCTCCCGGGCCGAGGGCAGCGAATCCTCCGCCACCCGTCACTCCGCCATCGCAGTCACACCGCTTTCCAGATATTATAAAAACAAACCGCATATAACAGAATAATAATCACTTTCCGTATCAACAGTTGAGGCATAAAAGAATACACCCTGTGTCCCAATGCAATTCCACAGGCAAGCCCCGGCAACAGATAAACAAATTCCCCTGCCGCATCACCCAGATAAACGCCTGTCATCCACAAAGCGGCCAGAGAACACAGATTACTGAAAAAGAAATAACTAATGCAAGTAGCCCGGAATACAGGCTGCGGCATAGACGAGTAAGCAAAATACAGAACCAGCGGCGGACCCGCCATACCTGTCGTCATCGCCATGATACCTGCAAGCACACCCGTCAGAACCGTATTTCTCCGGGTTTCCTCAAACCGCTTGCGTTTCCATTCCATGACGGTAAGCGTAAAAAGAATGACCACACTGACAACAATCTTCAATCCATCGCCCGGCAGATGGCGAAATACCACTAACCCCAACGGTATGCCAACAAGCGCCCCGCAGCCAAGCTCCAAAATCCGCTGCCAGTGGACCTGCTTCCAAACCAGCAGAAGCTGCGTACTGTTTCCGCAGGTTGCCAAAAAGAACATAATCACAATCGTCAGCTTCGGTTCATAAAAAAACATCAGGAGCGGCGCCGCAACCATGACCAGACCGAAGCCGGTGATTGACTGGAGAAACGCTGCCAGAAAGACGCATGCCATCGGTCCTGCATGGGCCGGCAGACCGGAAAGATACACTCCGAGATCCAACAATCCCTCACTCCCTTGCCCCAGCTTCCACGATTTTCCTGACCTCAGGAAAATCGTCCAACACCCGGTGTCCACTGGTTTCGCAAGCTATCATAGCTCTGTTTGCATATCTATTTCAAACAGTTATGTTTTAAACGAATCAACAGCTCAACAAATTTTTCTCCTGTTTTGTAGGGAACTTTTTTGTATAATTTGTTCAAGAAAGTTCCCTACAAATTTTTCGCCGTCACCGGAATTTAAAAAACTGCTGGTAACTTTTTACGAAACCAATGACGCAACTTCCATTACTAAATTCCTGAAAGAAAAATGCTGGACAAAAACAAAATAAGAACCTTTACCTCTATGCAAGATTATCTATTCTTCCGTCTCGTAATAATAGGAATAGTCAATTCCCTTCATAAACATTTCCCTATCATCAATCCGGTCAGTTAACGCGTCCTGTATCAAATCCAAAACAGGCATTTCATCCAGCACGCTCTTTTCCATCGCTGCCAGATAATCCTTTTTGTTGATTTTACTCCAGTCCACACAACAAGACAGATTCTTTTTCAAAATCAAGTCGAGCCAGATGCGCATGCTGCGTCCATTGCCTTCCATAAAGGGATGAGCAATATTCATTTCAACATATTTGGCAACGATTTCCTGCAGCGTTTCTTCAGGCATTTGTTCAATCTTATGAAGAGTCTCCCATAAGAATTGAGCATTGGCAAATTCAAACCCGCCTTTACTGATGTTCTTTGACCGAATCTGCCCGGCAAAATCATACAGTCCGTCAAACAACGCTGCATGAATTTGCTGCAAGCCGCGAACCGTACCCACTTCAACAGATTGGATCAGGCCACTCTCAAATAACATATAGGCTTTCTGTTTACTTTTTTCATCAACTGAATTATTAACAGATGTGAGCCATTTGATAAAAACGCCTTTTTTGTTGCTGCGAATTACCGCCATTAATGAATTCAGCGTTGTTTCATCAATCACATCTGTTTTATATTTTTTCCCATCACTGGCCGGCAATTTCAGTTGCTTGCAATTTGCAAGCAACTGATTATTTCTTCTTTTCACCGTATACCAGTATATCCGCGGATTTGTAGTATCCGCTATAGCCGCCACCACATCCACTGCGCAAAGCCACCATTTTGCGCTTGCATCATCCCAGACCGAGCGGACCGGCGCGTCATCAAAAAAACGAATGGAAATTTTAAAATCCTTCATGGATAAACCTCTTTTGCTACTACCTCTTCCCCAACACCACATTCAGCCACTTCTGCTCCCGGCCCGAGGGCAGCGAATCCTCCGCGCCCAGCCCCTCACGATACAGCCGGTGCTCAATCTCCGGATTGTTCAGATGCTCCCTGGCGCACTTTTTGAACTCGTTCCGCACCGCCTCATACTTCCAGATCATCTGATACGACAAATATTCCAGACCGGCAAAGCGCGGGAAATACAACTCCCACTCCGGCAGATGATTGCTCTTGCTGCTGTTGATGGCCCGGGTCGTGGGATGCAGATTCCAAAACTCATCATGGGCCACATAGGACCAGGGCACAAAGTGATCGATGGAAATGTTCTCCGGCGCCAGCCGATTCTCCCCGTAGATTTCATGAATCGGCGCCAGCTCCGAAAGCAGCTTCCAATATTTTTTCACCTTCTCCAGCTTCCGCTCCCGGGGCCCAGGTTGAGATGATACTCCGTCACCATGTACCAGGCGTTGGCGATCATATCGTCGATGAGTTCCTCAAAACGAATCTCCTGCTGCCCCTTGCAGACATGATTCAAAATCGCCTGAAACCAGAACAGCTTGTAGCATTCCGCCTTGTTATCGAAGAGGCGGGACAAGCTTGCAATATTCAGTTGTTCTGATTTTGGAAGCTGCATGGTGGTGGTCCTTTATGCTGTTATAATAAAACGCATAAACACTTTACATAAAAAATCTAAAATCATATGCCTTATCGAAAATTGCTTCATTTTGTTTTGACATACGTGCTAACACTTTAGCAAAATCCAATGTTACTGGAAGTGTTTTATATACAGTATCATTTACAGTGCCATTTACAATATCATTTACAGTGTCATTCCCCATCACCCGGAACGCCTCATGCACAAAAATGGAGGTAATTCGTTTCTCGCCCACTCTACCACGTTACCGGCGAGCAGGGTTTTTATATTTGTCGGCAAACCCATTATGTTACCTCTCTACTTGCTATCCAATATCCCCTTTAGCGCTGCTGCAATCGCCCGTACTTCTTCTTCTGTATTATCTTTTCCCAGCGAAATACGAATTGTTCCCCTTACATATTCGTACGGCACATGCATGGCCTCCAACACATGCGAAATTTTAGTTTCCTTACTGTTGCAGGCAGAACCGGTAGACACGCAAATTCCTTTTAAGTCCAGGCGATGCAATAACATTTCGCCTTCACAATTCTTAAACGATAAACTGATATTGCCCGGCACGTGATTTTCAGAACCATTACGAATGAAATCAATATCAGACTGACGCAATTCACCACGCAAAACATTTTCCAAATGCAACAAATGATTTCTGTGTTCATTGATTTTTTTGCAGTTATTTTCCAACGCAACAGCCATACCAACAATTAACGCTACGTTTTCTGTGCCAGCGCGTTTGCCAAATTCCTGTGCGCCGCCGTCCATAAACGAATTAAGTTGCACACCTTTTTTTACATATAAAAAGCCAATTCCTTTTGGACCGTTATATTTATGGGCTGACGACGAAAGCATATCAACGCCCAACTCTTTGACATCAATTTCCAAATGGCCGACAGCCTGCACCGCATCCGTGTGGAATAACGCTTGATGCTTGTGCGCAATCCTGGCCAGTTCTTTTATTGGTTGCACTGAACCAACTTCATTATTGGCAAACATTACAGAAACTAATTTTGTTTCGATGCCTTTCATAATCAACTCAAGGTCTGTTGGTTGCACTGTACAAGTTTCATCAACCCGAAGATAACGAACCGGATACCGCATCCTTTCAAGCGCTGCAGCACTGTGCAAGATTGCATGATGCTCCACCTCAGTAGTAATTAAGTACCCTGCAAAATCCCGCACAAACATGGTTCCCTTTAGTGCCCAGTTGTCGCTTTCCGTTCCGCAAGAGGTAAAATAAATCTCTTCCGGCTCGGCGTTAATACAAGCAGCTATTTTTTCTCTGGCTTCCAGCAACGCCTTTTTAGGATTTCTGGCAAACGAATACAATTGTGAAGCATTACCGTACTCGCCAAGTAAGTACGGTTTCATTGCTTCAAATGCTTCAATATCTAATTTGGTTGTTGCTGCGTGATCAGCATAGATAAAATGTTTCATCTATTAGCTATTTACTCCCCTAAACCAATAGTTCTAATATCCGGTACAGTTTTACCAGCTTCTTTGGTATCAGCAAATCCCATTTGCTCACGAATAATACTTCTCATATTTTTTGCCGGCTGTAGGCAATAAGTATCAAAATCTTCCGGTGTGATATCCTCAGGCTTTGTCGCATGCGGGAATATCAATTTAGTAAATGCAGTACAAATTTTCCTAATTGCTTCTGCATCACGTGCATCTGGTTTTGGCGGAATATAAAGCATTTCTTCAACAATACTGCGATAAGAAGTGTCATCTCTAAGTTCATGCAAAATAGAGGAAAAGTATTCAGAATTAAGTGCCCACCCATTTGCTTTCATATCATCATTCATTCTGGGAAGCTCCCAACCTTTTATAAAGCCATGGAGACGATCCAGAAACGGCGCTCTATGAAAGGGTTCTGGTAATTCGGCAAACATAAATTTATTCTCATTCATGTTTGAGCCGGTAATATTTCCGAGAAATACCATAGCTGCATCAACATTAACTTGGTGCCCATCATCAGCTTTGAAACTTCCATTTTCCATAATTTGCTGTAGTGATGAGTGCATTTCAGTATCTTTCATATAGTCAGCTTCACGTATTTCGTCTAACGCAACATAATCTTTATAAGCTACAACGCCCTCTCTTTTGTTCATTTTATTGTAGATAAGTTGCGCACGTGTTGATTTACCAGAAACAAGCCATCCAAAACGGCTAATCTGGCCAAACAAATATGATTTCCCCGTTCCCGGAGGCGCAAGCTCAATAATGTTCAGATTTTTTTCTACAAAGGGTAAAAGCCTCTGCAAGAATGTTAATCTCTGCGCATAATCATCAAAGCCACGGTAATTATAATCCGCCGCAGAAATAAGAACATTAATCCATTCTTCAGTCGTAAAGCTTTTCCTTCCCTCTTTATAATCTTCTAAATCAACCGTATAGGGGCAAAATGGTTTATAATCAGTCATTTTTATAAACCCATTTGACTTTCGCTTTGTAAAGTCTTGCATCCATACCAATTCTACAATTCCCCAGTTTTCACTTTCTTTAAGTAAGGTATCCTGCCACTGCTCAACGACCTGTTTTTCTACAATACCCCCCGCCCCAGATTTTGCATCTCCAAAATCTGGCATCTCAAACAATGTTTCACCACTTTTTATATCAACAGATACGCGTATACGAGTAAGAATATTTACTGTTTCGCCATTGGTAAGTTGAAATTTAAGTTGCTCAAAATCTTCTTTGCTTGGAACATATCTTTTTACATAATTCTGTACACGTTCCTGTTCAATATTGCCTTCATCATCAGAAAATTTCATAACAACCCAGTCGCGCATGAACGAAGGCATCTTTAAGTCTTTAAAAAAGCCTGTACATTGCGGATTTTTTAAGACTATCATATCTGCAAATACTTCTCTGAGTTTTTGTTCTTCCATAGCAAATCTCCTTTAAAGAAACAGTGTACATCCCTGCTCCTTAAACTCTTGTATTTTAATTAGCAAATCTTCTTCTGTGCAGCCGAAGCTCACTGCCATACAAGATAGACAATAAAATTCTTCTGTTTCAGTGTCTATTAATTTTTTAGAAAGAGCCACTTCATCCTTGCTGAGCGTTTTTCCGCAATCACAACATACTTTGCTTTTCCTCAAAATGGATCACAGCCTCCTAATGCTGGTATTATAGTTATGCGGTCCATATTAATCAACCTACCTTCAGCAATTACCGTTACATCAAATGTTTTTGATTTCTCCAGTCTAATGCCGCTAAACACCAGAATCCAATTTTTTGAAGGTTTTACATCGGCATCACAATCAGCTATATACGATTCTATCTTAGCCTGTACAGAAGTTACGGGCTTCGAAAACTGAATCTTGCATTTAACGCGCCTATTAGTAATCTTAGTTGTGTTGTTTGCCATGTCCCATTTTCCTGTAAGCGGTATTTCATGCCGACTGTTTATGGTAATTACAGGTATCAACGTTTCTTCCGGTGATGCACCGCCATGTATTTCTCCATAAGTAGGAACGTCATCATCCGCTCCTGCTGCAAATCCCGGCTGTTTATAGTGATCATAATTTTCAAAAACGACATATGTTTCATCATTTTCTTTTAACGCCTTTTGTGTAGACAAAACATAATTGCAATCTTTACTAACTTTACAATAACGCCCGTGACTTCCAACCGTTGCTTGCTTTGGAACATCCAGGCCTTCATTTTTATGGAAGAAACGCGCTGCCAGGCGACTTGTCCCATGGTCTCCCGCAACAATTACCCTTGGATATTCTTTTAAAAGGCTGTTTACTTTTTCAGCTATGGTAAATACAAATCTAAGTTGTTCTTCAATACATGCGTAATAGTCTTTGTTATCTATTACACCTTTATGCGCCAATTTATCTAATCTATCATATTTGACATAGGGCAAATTCATTTGTTTCCACTGTTCATTAAAGCAAGTTTCAGAAGGCAACTGCGCCTGAACTATCTCTGTTCCAATAATATCTCCGTCACAGCATTTAGTTAATGCCCATTTTAAAAGCGGTACCCATTCTGCTCCCAGCGCATCAACCCACACCACATAAGTCTGATCGTTTGCCATTTCTGCTATAACCGGATAGCGGTATTTATACTCCTCAACATCAAAATCGTTAAAGTACAATTCCAAATCAACCGGCAAAGTATTTGAGAGCTTATAAAGACGATACTTACTAAAATAAGCATTAAGAGCTTCATCAGGATAGTCGTTTTTTAAATATGCTAAAAGAGAAGGGTATATATCATGAAGTCTCTCACATTGACGAACAGCGTCTGGTTCCTCACGCAACCACAACCCTACAAGATGTAAAATGTAAATTCTTTCTTTGCTGTCTTTTCCAGAAAGATAATTTAACCTTTCTTCATAAGATGGAATTTCCTCTAATGCCTGATAATATTCGTCCGTTCTCTGCAACGGTATTGCATCAACAAGGGCTTGTGATTCCGCTACCCAGTTTGGTTTCCTATTGTGCACTTGAAAAATAGCCATCAAAAGACGGTTCGGTAAATCTTCAATAGTTTTTGATAATGCAACACAATGGCTTAAATAGGTATCGTCAGAATGCTGACGATACCATAAGAACACAATCTGTTTTTGGCCAACTGACAGACTTGTCCATTTGCTCATAACATCTATTGGTTTGATTTCTAAGACGTTAAGTGCGTTCAATATCGCCTTATCAAGAGTTATATCCTTTAGAGCTTCCTTAAATAAATATTTTTGTGCATCCGTTGGACAATTATCATGTGTAAGTTGTGCGTCAGTATAAAACTTATCCTGTACGAAAGATAATATGTCTGGTATGACATGGATACAAATATCACCTTCGGTAGCTTTCACACTTGCGTACCTTCGTGTTAATAGTATTTGTTCCTCAATATCAGCCGGTGGATTATACCAAGCCCAGTACCATTCTCTTATCCCACGGAAAACACTTTTGCGCCTTGGTATAAATTGATCTGCATATTGCAGAAAGACGTCAGAAAAAACCTGTATCTTCATCTTCTGTGCCGTCTCAGCGCCATCGCTGCAATCAAAAAAATCGTCAGCCTGCCGCATATCATCATTCAAGTGTAATGCATTATCAAACCAAAGCGTTTTACAACCCCATAATGGAATAATTATCCGCCCTTTGGAAAGTGAATCGAATTGGTGATGCCACAATGAACCAAACCGCTGATTATTTTCCTCGCTTGCATGAAATAAGCGTAAATACTCGCTAACACCAGGAAGAATTAACCATTCGTCTTGATAATCTTTATTTACAAGAGTTTCATAATTCGGCAATACGTCAGCGCCTGAAAAGAGAATATCAATAGGTACAACCTTAGTGTCGGGCAAGCTTTTTAACTTCGCAAGTAATTCTTTATATTGTTGAACATCCCGTACCATAATCGCACGGCAATGAAAACGAGCTGGCACTTGTTGCTGCTTTTCATTCTTAATTTTTTCAATAACTTCCTGTACCGTCATAGTAACACACCTTATTCCATGAAAACATCACAATACTCAGGATGCCGCTCTAGGAAGTCGTTAATACGATTCTTCAATGCTGTTTCAGCCATATTCCGGACACTTATTTTCGCCGCATCCAATTTTTCTTTTTTAGCTTTTTCTTTTACTTTTTCACTAAGCATTTCCCGCACGGTATTCAATTCATGAATCCCCCACTCAGACATATCCGCGCCTAATTTCTGCCGCGCTTTTGAAAGAAATACTTCCTTTTCTTCCCGCCACACTTCCCTATTCTCTTTACCAATTGAGGAGAGCAATTCTTCTTCAATCACACGATCATCACATATCAAAGCAACATCTATCGTATTGAGTACATTAATGGCTTCGACTACATGCTGATCCAAGACTCGTTTATCTTGCTGTACCTCTATCAATGTAACAATTGCTTTCTCATATTTCTTGGGTATAACCCACCGTATAGGTACTTTGTGCGTTACGCACCATGCTTTAACTGTATCTTCTCCTGTTAAGTTATTCCATCTTGCCAGGAGCATTCTTCTATTTCTAGCTTGGCTGATTTTTGTTATTTGATTTTTTAATATTGACTCAAATTGATTTATGCTAGTCTCATAAGTTAAATCTTTTAGGCCCAAATAAATATTGTCAAGTTCTCCAGGCGTATATTCTAAGCCTCTTGCTTCAAGTAGCTGTCCAAGCACAGGCTTTGCATCTGCCAGTGCGCCCATAGCATCCTTACCAGTCTGTTTAAGAATAACTATGTCAGCCGTTTGTTCATCAGCAGCCATATGCATTACTCCAGCAGCAGAGACTTTATGCATAATTTTCATAGCCGGATACCATGACGGATTCAGTTTTTCCACAGCCACCGAAGATATACGGAAGAATTTGAAAAGATTCTCAATCTCTTTCTGCGCTTCTTCAACACTGTGACATTTTTTCCCAATTACTTCATTAAGCGTATCCAAATATAAATACTCTTGCACTACATTTACAAGTTTTTCTTTTACCTGTTCCTCAGTCCAAGTATAGATAGCGCCTTGCATAACCTGATGCAGCTTATCGCTTAAAGGCTCCGGCTGCAAACTGAGTTTTGTTGCTATTGCCTCTAAGTCCGGTGAAGAACCGAACAGAAATCTGCGGAATGCTGATGTGAGAACTGTTTTATCCTGGAAAGCCTTCTGGAGTATAAGACGACACTTTCCGTGACCAGTCATAAGCGATAAGAAGTCACTCATGATTGTTTCACGGTCACCCTCACGCATAACAAATTCTTGAAGCTTATCAATTAACTGCATTGTAGTTTCTTTAAAGCTAAGGTTAATGTAAGCTCTGTCTTCTAAATACTTCATAGCCCACAATGGGGAACCGCTCTTTGTAATGGCTTCACGGATATTTCTCCAACATTCCGTCTCATTTGCAACTTGAACATCAGCCAAACCAAAGATAAGTTTGGCATAATCACGGAAATTCTGGAACGTAACAGTGCCGGCCGAAAGATAATCTGTAGACATTTTGCCTTTGCACATGTTATATACCATCTTTTTTAAAGTTGACTCGCCAAGGACATGTGTACTCTGGGCATTATCTGTCCAGCTAAAGGCGCTGTTCTTGTAAAATGAAAATACAAAGCCAAGAAGAACTCCGCAAGCAATCGTGTCATAATAACCATAAGGTTTGTTTTGTAGCTTTTCCCAAAGTTCGCTTATTATGACTCTTTGGCCGGTCTCCATTTGTTCCTTGACAAGACGCGCAACAGCAGCAATGGATTTTGCGCCTTTTGTTCCATCTTTTTGAGACAGCTCAGAAAGTGTTTGTGCGTCCATTATTTCAGCAGCTTTAATCCCATCGAGAACTGATCTTAGCTGTGAATTATTGCTTGTTTTTGTGATACCAGCCAACGGCGCCGGATCGTTACAACCCTTAAATGCTGTACCGGTAACTACAATCGTTTCTGGTGCATACGGGAAAAGCTTTTGTAACACGTTTGTTTCAATAGTTTTCCTTAACTGCGCCATTCCATATTGATTATTAAATACCTGCGTGCCATTCCATGCAGTTATTCTGCTTCCAGCAACTGCCTGGTTTACCCATGTAGCAACAATCTGTTCCATTTCAATCTTGAAACTATTTGCAGATGCAGTTTGCTGATTGTCTGACGCCAATTCATTTTTTGTGAGGCGGGTCAGCCATTCTTTTCGCTTTTCGTCTGTAAATGCCGTTTTTACTAATGCTACTATTAAACGTTCGTCACCTTCTCTTGCCAACTTCTCGAGATCGCCATGAATCGATAATGCTTGTGTATCATCTTTCACCGTAACTAGCAAAAGTCCCAATTTGAACGGATAGCGTTCCAGTTCCTTCTGTATTTCTGCATGCCTGTTTTTAATTGAAAGTGTCTCTGCACAACATACCGCAACTTTTATACGTTTACTTGACGCATTATTTTCGTCCAAGGCACGCTTTTCAAATGCTGTTGAAAAAATGCCATCCTTAGCAAACATTTGATAACGGCTATATTTTTTATCATTATCTTTAAAGCGATTCGCAAATTCATCGCCTGTCACAGCTTTGAACGGTAACTGCAGACGGGTAACGCCCCCATGCGCATCTCTATTAAGGATTTTGTCATCTTCAAGAATATCTAACTTATCCTGTATCAGCTGCTGCGACATTGTTCCAGCCAGACAACTCTCAAGACATTCAACAGTTGCCGAAATACCTCCCTGTGAACGAACACCGCCATAAATACCTTTTGTCGAAGACATAACTGTTAGTAACAGCATTGCGACTTTGAATACTCGGAAAGTATTTTCGTCGCCTTCTACTAAATGGCGGTTCTCTTCAAAGTGGCGGATAAACTCAGCAGCCTTAGTGTCTTTGTCACTAAAATCACTTTCACGGGTAAAGAAGTAATCCCACAACCATTCCGGTGTAAGCCAGCAAATCTCTTCATCAGGACCATATTTATGTATAAAGCCCACAAACCCCAACTCTTGCACCGTATCCTTCATAAAACGGAACAATGTACGCTGCGCAGCCGCATAACTTTCTGCCACTCTGGTCAGCAGTTTTATTGTCATGGGGTGCATAGGACATAGCAGCTCAATTTTTTCGCTGATTTTATCATCCAATCCTTCCATATCGGGAATAAATTTTTTTATTGTTTTAACTACTTGTCTACGTTCCTCTTTCCAATGTTCATCCATGCCGGTTCGCGGTCCAAATGATCCGGCAATCAAATCATATGCTGCGTCTACGCTAATATGGAATTCCGCAGTATGAAAACGATGCGTAATTAACTGGTACCGGTCTTCTCCCATACTGGAAACCATCTCATCTGACCGATGTACCACATAAAGCATGAAAAATGGTTTGACTTTGCAGAATTCAGATATCTGTTGCATAACAGTATGATCATCCGAATGATTCACATACTCGGTAAACTCATCCCATATAAAAAATATTCCGCTTTTGCCAAGGCCATTAGCCTCTATGATTTCAGAAATCCAGGCTTTAAAAGTATCAAGATTATCTAAAAGGCCCCACCCTTGTTGCCGAATAACTGTTGCGGTGCGTTGGAGAGCCTTTATGTCCCCATTATTTACCTTGTCCCTTAGTTCATCAATAGAATTATAATCATCACCCAGAATTGTACTATCCAGCACGTTATTCCAGTTGATCATATTATCGTTAAGCTTGGCGCTGATTGCATCCTGTAGTGAACCAGAGCCCAAATCCGCTTTGTCGCCAAACTTTTTTATTAATGCATCTCTGACAGCCTTCTCCATTTCCAGAAGCATCATGTCGCCAGTCCGTATGCCAGTACAACCGGTTTTCCAAATCACAAGGTAATCACCGTTGCAACGGCACTTGTTAAAACGTTTGCGATACTTTGACAGCATCTGGTGATTTGCCATAAAGGTATCAATGACTTCCGCTTTTTCTTCCAGTAAGTGCTTCACAAAAATAGCTGCATAACTCTTGCCGGTTCCATAAGAGCCATGTACCCAAAATGACCGCCTACCGTCAACTGTTTCGTTTCCTAAAGACTGACATAGAAAATCTATCAAATTTTCCATGTCCTTGCCAACAATATATTCCTGCCACAGTTTCGGATTTCTTTGGTCAGCATCGATATCAACCACGGACTCAAACAGCGGATTAACATCAATATAACTTGAATACTTCTGTTGCATGATTCTTTCCCCCCTTAGTTACTCTTCTATAAGATCAAGAACATCCAAAGAAGTATAGTCTTCCAGGATTATATTGTCCAAATTTGAAATGAAAGACACTCTTATAAACTTCGGAAAACTAATCGCAAGCCCTTGTACTTGTTCACGGAATGCCTTCACGTCAATACCAAAGATATCGGATGGGGACATTCCTTTTGCATCCGGATTATTACGGACATTAACTAATTCACTGAATGTAAACGAACGTTTTCCGGTATGCTCTGCGTATAAGTACAATGAATAGAGCAAGACACTTGCATGTGGTATTTCCCATCCTGCTCTTAAATATGCATATGAACTTTTGGTAAGTTCTAAAGGTATTCCTTGTTGTATAGCCGCGCCAACTGGTGAATGCCTCAATAGTTCAGTCAAAGCTGTAATCGCATTATCACGTGTAGATTTTGTATAATTTTCGCCAAGCATCATTACCAGATCACCTTTTTCATATGTCGCACCAATTTCAGCATTAATACAGTACCATCTTGAAATAACCGAATTATATGAAAGGTTCGCCCATATAATTGCCCACGTCAATGGATTATAAGGTCCTAATTTGATAAGTTTATTTCCTAAAGCAGTTATTTTCAGTGTCTTATCTTTATCTACAGTTATCACCTGACTTTCCTTAAGCCACACTTTTAAGGCATCATATTGCCGATTCCCTAAAATATTTTGACTGAAACAATCAATTCCCTCATTCATAAAATGTTCGAGCCAAGCTTGACGTAGACCAAAGTGCTGATACGGATTTATTCCTTTCATATCCATGCGATTTCCTCCCCCACCAGTAATGCTAAGCGATTTAGCCACCAAACAACTTTTATCACAAAATGTTAAGCAGTTAGAACAATGTATACATTTTGTCTGCCGTATATGTATTTTCCCGTCAGGAAGAATCACAAAAGCACCTGTGGGACATTGTACTTCACAAGCTTTACAACCTTTACAAAAAGCAGTTTTAAATGCAATTCCCCGAAGATGGCTAATTACAAATCTGTCCATTAAATGAAAAGGTTTATATGTTACTTTTAGCAGTCCTGCCTCTTCAATAATTTTATATTCATAATTAGTTCCCGCTATTTTTTGTACGCCACTTTTACCACTATCTTCAGTAATTATACCAAGAATCTGTGCAACATCTTCCCATTTTTGTGTATGCGGTGTTATAGAAAAAGTAATCGTATCACCCTGGACTTGCTCTTCAACACGGTTACCACCGTTACATAGTCCTCTACCACCCATGCGCGCAGTCCATCCGCTCTCCTCTATATATTTTTTAACTTCTTTAGGCGGCTTCGTTCTCTCTGCATATTGCTCAACTTTTTTAAGAAGTGGTTTCATTTCTTCTGAATAATAATTATTTGTAATGCCATTCCACCACTCAGATGACATAGGACAAACCATACAGCCAACCCGGAATAAACCTATTCTATACGCAGCATTCAACAATAAACCATTATGTAAGAGATAACAGTAAATTTCGGCTGTGTTCCATTTATGGATTGGGCTAACGTTTACTTGGCTAATATTTTTCGCGCCTTCGCTTACATCTCCATATTTAGCACGTCGTGAACTTTCTTCCGCTCTAACGCCATCGTAAACCACAGCCTTTGCATTACTTTTGCCAAGAATTTCTCTAAGCTTTAAAAGAGTTGGTACAGATTTATGTACTGTACAACACCATCTCATACGTCTTCCAGGCGGACCAAATATATCCCAAGTTTCCAATGGTGCCATATGGCATTTAGCTTCTACAAACCGAAGTTGTGGCCAAAGCAACTTAGCATGCTCAACTGCCTTAATAGTGTCAGAAAGTTCCATACCTGTATTACTAAACACAACATAGAAATCATCCGGGGACAAAGCCTTAGCACATAAATCTAGTAAAACTAGAGAATCTTTCCCCCCAGAAAATGCACAAACAAATGAAAATCCTGACACTGAATATTTCTCATATTGTTCCTGTATAAAGTGTATCGCCTTTTGCTCTAAAGATAATAGCAATGGTCTATTTATCTCATAAAGCCTTTCAATATCAATAGGTTTCAAGCAAATATGGTTCTCTGTTGTACGTTGAATTACCGGTTTTGAATAAAAGCCGCCGCCCTTTGCCTCTGCAATACACGTCCCGTTAAATACATAACGCCTAATTCCTTCTGCCCAAAGAAGTGGTGCCTCTGTATCTTTAGGATAATCCCAATACTGATCCATGCCGAAAAAGTCTAATTCCTCGTGAAAAACAGGTCTAATTTCCTTTTGTATGTTGGCATCAATTTTCAAACGGAAAATGCCATATTCTTCTGTCCACTCATATCCATACATGGCACACACCCGTCCTTAGATTCGTATATTAACATTCTCGCCTATTGCATCCCATGCAAAGCGAGGATCGTTACCGATAGCGCGAGGTAAATTTCCTATCAATTCGTATTCTCCGAGTAATTTCCCATCGACCAAAATCTGCCTTAGTTGTTCTGCCTGTAAACAACGTGCCCCAATATTGTTATCTATCATATAGGCAATTATTGCATCACCAAATGTCTGTAGCTCGCAATTTTCTCTAACTAAAAAAGTGTCTATTGAATCATATTGCTTTGCCAAATCAGAACGAATTGTTCGCGCCCCTAATTTAGCGCCATAAAAACGAATGACATATTGCAATAATAATGGTGTCCATCCTATCCGTTTGGGTAATTCCGGCAGTTGTTCATACCAATATGAGTCAATATCGCGTATCACTATATGATCGCCAACATCACTAAAAAGATTATTCAAAGCTCTTTTGGCCTTTTCTATCCATTCATTGTCAATCTGCATACTTTCAGCAGTAATTAACACCTCAGAAGTGCAGTAGAAGAAAATAGGTTTGTTACCAATCTCCATCTGCACTCGTAGATTGTTAGGCTTTATACCAACTTTTTCAAGATACTTTAGCAGGTCGTTCCATTGAAAAACCCCACCTTGATCTCGTGCAAACTTTTCAAAGACATCCATGTTTGACTTGATTGTTTCACTACCGCATCGTGTAATATGCCTGCCAGATGAAAAGTTATAATGATATCCATGCCAGTTAATTTTATCAAATAGAAATTTAAGAACACAAAAAACTTTCTGCTCATCAAAAATATTATTATCGTTAAGAAACATTTGCATCTTAACACGAGCAAAGTCAAACAACTGCGCCGATGACACGTAACCATCATTTTTTGTTAACAAGCTCTCAATTATTACATGGAATTTTTCAGCAGCTTCTTCCAAATCTACTATCGCATCCTTATGAAGCATATAACCGTAAAAAGCAATAATATTTTCAGAACTATCCCTGATAATCTTTAAACTTTTTATTGATGCCAAGGGAAGTTTTTCTGCTAAACTTTCCAACGTAATCCCCTCAAGGTCTGCTTCAAGAATTAATTTTTCAACATCCTTTTGTAAATCGGTATTAACAACTGTCTTATAGGGAACTTTAATCTCTTCGTTATCGTCAATATTGGAGTATGCCTTTCCTTCAGTTCTTCCATTTTCTTCAACTGCATATTTCCTTTTTGCGACACCATAAATAGTGACTTGGCCCTTTTGGTAACCACAATGAATACACAATTCGCCAATTAAATCCATTAAGCGCGGTATGCTATGGTTTACGTTAATCCAATAGCCATTTTTCAATTCGGTACAATTAAGCCCTTCTAATTTATTTTTCAAAAAGAATGGATTCCCCTTACGATTTCGCAGCAAAGAGTTATTATATAAATCGTCTAACAATGGATTTTGTTTTGCAATTTCATTTTCAGCAATAGCAATAAGAATTCGCGCCCAATTTTTTCCAATTATTGTTTCTCCATTCAGATTGCAATAAGCCGGCACAGTTCTCTCAAACGATTTCGCATTAGTAAAGTCAAAACGTATCCAATTTTCTTGTTTAACAACAATTGAATTTGGTTCACCTTTAATTTTCTTCTCTACATCCTCTTTTTCTCTCAGAAATTTTGTGTAAGCATTGAGTAAAATATTGGCATTGTAACGCAATTGTTTGTTTGCAAAAGTATTGTTAACTTCACGCAAAGCATTTTCAATCTTTTCAATTTGCGTTACACCACATAAAAATGTTGGCAACAATTTTTTTTGTAGCAGCATCGCACTTACAATTTGATAAGACTTTTTTATCGCTTCTAACGAATTGGCTGAAACATTATTAGGCAACCATAAAAGGAAGTCTTGCTCAGTTCTTTTCAAGTCTTGTCCCATTTTGACACTTCCTGTGTTTATTTGTAATACAACCAGTTACATGGCTTTTGCTTTTCACATAACTTTTTATACTAAACTGCAGCTTTCACATTTAGCAATACTTTACCTATTATATCCTTAAATTATATCACATTTTTTATATATCTGCTCATAAAAAAGGCGCAGCCAAAACACAAAATATGTTAAGCTGCGCTATGTTTATTTTGCTGTTTTCATCTTTCCTTTTCTTTATTAAGATCTTCCAAATAATTTGCAAAGTGTCCGTTTACAATTATATTTTTAATCTCCGGCAGTTTTTCTTCGCTGAATGTAATTGTATCTGGCTTCCGATTCGGCACATAAATTGTAAAGCTGACCGATTTTTTTGCGTTCGCAATAGCCTGAATGCATTCTGCAGGAATGCTATAGTAGCACATGTCAAACATGTTGATCCGCTGAAACGAGCGCGGCAGTTGCGTATTCACTGCTTTCGGTGCTTTATAGGTTATTCCGTCCACTGTAAAGTCCGCTTCCTTCTCCAACAGGTAACGGGAAGAAGCGCTGGAATGATTGGTAAAATTAATAATCAGGCGCAAAAAATATTTTTCATTTTCATCCCGGTCAATCTGCTTAATAAATGAATACTCGCGGATTCCATACACGCCCATGTTTTTGTATGTCCTGTAACTTATGGTATCAGCAAAGTTATCGGTTTCTACTATGATCCTTGCCTGGGCTGGCAATACCATAACCAGTAACATAACCGCCATTAATAAAATCCTCTTCATAAATCAAGCTCTCCTTTCATAATAAAATTACCATTGGGCTAAGATAACGGCCCTATATTTTTTATCATCTCTTCATCTTCGCGCAGTTCTTTCAGCGCCCGCTGTCTGCCCATTTCAAATTCATACCCTGCCTGCTCCGCGTCTTGCAAGCGAATACGCTTCACTTCATCATCGATCATAAAATCACCATTACAGTAATCGCAGGTAAGCATTTTTGCATTTGGGGTAGCCTGTAATTTTGCGCCGCAATGCGGGCATGTAATACTAACTAATTTCATGATTATATCCTGTCATGTTCTATTCTCGTTTAATTTTTCCATACGTCTTCAAATAGTATTTTACCATTCCATTTCCTCATCCTCGGCTTCTTCATATAGATTATGCCAATGCGCCGCGGCTTCGTCATACCGATCCGCCAAATCATCAAGGCCACGATTGCGGGCGCGCTCTGCCAAATCTTCATATTCTGCGACATAGGCCAGGCAGGTATGAGGATCGGGAACCATACCGGGAAAACTTAAATCCGGCTCCGGGAAATCATCTTCATCATCCAGCGATGGTGGTATTATTTCATCTTCTTCTGGCGGCAGTTGTACTTCTACTAAATTATGTTCTTCTTTTTCTTCAGGCCGAAAGACTGCGTAAAGAAACATCCCACCAAAAATAAAAACAGTACATATTAATGGCGAAATACAGAAAAAGACGCAAATTATAGCGAGCACAAGAAACAGCTGCAAAACTGTCATTGGAACACCTCGTCATATTTACAGGTTAAAAGTAAAACTTCTTGCTTACCGTCAGCCTACTGTTTTAGTCGTTCCTTCAACTTATACCATTCCGGTAACCGTTCTGTAAGGTACTGTTTTTCGTATCCTATCCCCTCGTAATGGGAAACAATCCATTCGATCTGCGCAATTTTGCCCACGCAGTCATCATAAGACATGGGTATGTTCGGAATTTCAAAGTCGTTGATACTGAATCGGACCGTTCCTGCCACAGTATTTTCTTTTTGCGTTATCAATACATCTTCCAGTCCACGTTCTTTCTTTAGGTCTGCTATCAGCTTTTCTACCGCAGCAAATACGTCTAATACCTTCGTCCGGTTGCACTCTGGCATTCCGGGCGTTTCAGATAATGTCTGCCTTCCCATTTGCAAGATATATTCCGCATAACCTACCGCCCTGTCTTCCGGGTAGTCTGCCGGTACAGTTTGGGTTCCGTCCTCAAAGTGGTTACGTTCCAATTCTATCATGCTGATAATACCGTCAACCGATTTGATGATTAGCTCTTTGGCATCCGCTTCCAGCGTTGCGTCATTCTCACAGGCCCTCTTCAGTTTCCGGACACGATACAACAGCACATCCAGTATCGCTACTATTTTTTCCAGGTTTTCTGTAACGTTCTGTTCAGCCATAATTGCCCCCTACTCTTCATACCTTTCGGTTGCCAAGTCTGCAAGCCTTTCAAACGCAATCACAAACCATTGAAAGTCCTTTCCTTAACACTTAGCCACATTCCGTTCAGCTTTTTCTTTTCGCATAATAATTCTTTAAGCAAGCTGCAAAACCCTTTTGTCATTTTAAATAATTTGAATTAGATTATTACCATCACCCATGCCCGACATGTCACAGAAAAAAGTTTCATAATCGGCTCCCCGCTTTACTGATATTTCCATAAATAGAACACAACAAATAATGCGATGGATGAAGCCAGGCGTAGGTTCTTTTCATAGCTGGTCTCCTTGTATTCTTCATTCTTTGCAAAACTTATTGCAACAGTTTTATCAAAAAAGAAAGATTTTTGTTGCAATAAGTTTTTCATTTAAAGCCCGGCCTACTTATATTGTAATATTTTGCCAGTCCATTTGTACGTACTTGGAGAAGAACCGCGCGCCAGTCCCTGTGCTGGTTTTGGAAGTCTTGCATTTTTTTTACGCAAAAAATCGCCAGACGCGTTATTGCACGCTTGGCAATTCGTTTTGGAAAACTGTCATTGACAAAAATGACGGTTTTTCATTTCAATCTTTCAGCATCCGACAGCCGGGAGATTTCTTTTTTTAATCATCATACTCTTCACCGCTAACCTACTCACCCGCTCCCATGACACGCCATTACAATCCCCACGTATATCATCGCGATGATCCCATACCAATACGCCCGCTTGTGAACATATTCCTCGCTCTGTTCTTCATCGTACAATCCTTTGAATAAGCCAAAAGCCCCCGCGCATCCCAGAATCGTACCCGGGATCGCCAGAGGGCCGGATGTAATGCTGTGTATGAAATTGGTAAATACGGTAATCATTTCTTCCCGGTTAAACAGCACAAATACAACCGTCAGCAGAACGGTTACTGCGCCGGCTTTTTTTGTGCTGCTTACCATGCGGATGCACAGGAAAATGACAAACAGCGGCAGCAGGCACGCAATGATATAGTTTGCGTAAATGAGATCCGCGCGTATGCCGGTGATTTCCGGGTTTGTCGTCATAAACGGAAAAAAGTTGCGCACGCTCTGCCCTCCCTGGTTCAGGAATCTTTTATAATACTATTATAATACATTTTGCAAAATTGCGGTCGTTTCCCAGGCGACAAATATAAAAAACACCGGACGCTGTTACACGCCCGGTGTCTCTCAAAATGCGGTGTGCTGTTCTGTTTCAGCGCGCCGTTTTCATTTTTTCACAACGTCGCCCCGCATGGCGGCGATGTTGCAGCTCAGTTCCCTGATTACGTCCGTCAGGCCTGCCAGTTTGTTTTCCATACGCACCAGCAGAAACCAGCTCAGCACTACAGGGAAGCCGAAGTCTTTAATAAAGCTGAACACTTCCGTAGTCTCCATACTGCCACCCCGTTCCCTTACGCAACGACGGTGTCAAGCGTTACGGTGCGCAGCCGGCCTTCCACGGCTTCCACGATGTCGCCGCCGCTGGTGTTGAACACATTGTTGTCCACCACTACCTGCATGGCGGCGTCGATTTCCGCCTTGGTAATGCCTGTTTTGGGTTCCTCGATGTTGAGGGTCACCTTTTTGCCTGCGGCGTTTTTGAAGACCAGGTCCAGATCCGTATCAGAACTCATAACTATCTCCCTCCTTACTCTTTACAAATTTTTTCTTACCGGTTCAGTGGGCGGAGGCTGTCACCGCCGTCCGCCCTTTTTTCGTGTCCTCACTCTTCCGTCAGCGCGGCCCGTTCTACCACTACCAGCCCGGTAACGTCGTTGTCGAACAGACCGCCCAGCGCTTTGCCTACGGCCAGAAGCTTAGACGGTTCCGCGTCCGGCTTCACGTTGGAATAGACGTAGCTTTTGGATACCGCGTTGCCGTCCGCGTCTTCGCCGCGGGAAATGGCAATGGATAAGGATCGCTTGATCACGTTCATGATGGCTGCCATACTTTCACCTCCCTTCTTCGGATAATTGGTTGCGGGGCTTACCGTTCAGCCGGCTTACATCTGCAGGCCATACGATTCTGCCGCATGCCGGATCGCGCGCCCGCTGTATTTGCGCTGCGGTTATTCAGCAAATTGCCTTTCACCGCAGGTCAAACCGTTTTCCCGGCGCATCCGGTTGGTCACGGATGCGCCCGCTGCGTTGCCGTCCTTCGTACATTACGCTGCCTTCTTCCGGTGCTTCATATCCCACAGGTAGTAGGCCGCCTTGCCGCGGATCACACAGCCGCCGGGTTCCAGCCGTCCGTTCCGGGCGCTGTCCGGCAGAAACCACAGGTCCCATTTCGTTTCCGGGTCTCCGCTGCCGGGGCCGTAGCCGTCCCGGAAGGCGATCTCGCAGTGGGTCATCACCCGGTCGGAGCTGTTGGTGAGGTTCAGCTCGTTGCAGAGGATGGCCACCACCTTCGCCAGTGCTTCGATCTGTTTTTCCGTGGGCGGCGCGCTGCCGTAGTCCATCAACGCTTCGTACGGGTCCCGGTAGTCGCCGGGGCTCACCGCGCTCCATGCCGCCTTCGCATGAATGGCGGTGGGCAGTTCGCAGTCCGCATCGTAACCGCAGCACAGCGCGATGCCGATGGTGCCGGTGTTGCGGCGCCACGTGTGCGACTTTCGCTCGCAGAAGTCGTCGCAGGTGACGTACACCGTGCCGTCCTGATCGATGCACAGGTGGTAGTCGTCAAACACCTGGCCGTAACGGCCTGCCGTCCAGTGCAGGTAGATGGTGGTGATGCGGCCTCTCGCCTGCTTCGCCAGCTTTTTGATTTTTGCTTCGGTAATCACAACGGGGTTTTCCACTAACATAAACAATCACTCCTTTTCGTTTTTCTGTGTTCCCCTTACATTTCTATATCCGCAAAAATTAAAAATCTGAAACCACTTTTTTTTATTATTTTTGCAAAATTTTTTTCCGTTTCCGACAGCATGAGGGCAAACGGTTTCCGTTACGCTTTCGCAAAAAAAACGCCGCAACGATTAAAAACCGTTACGGCGTTTTGTGTTGTGCCATATTTATTAACTGAATTTAAAACGTATGTTAAATGATATGCCAGATTATATGTCAAAATATGTGCAAAAAGATATGCCAAATGAAAGTAAAGGAGCTGACTTGATGCAGGACCGACTGATTCCCCAGAATATTGAAGCGGAGCAAAATGTGCTCAGCGCCATGCTGATCGACCGGAGGGCCGTAGACACGGTTTCGGAGATCCTGAGGCCGGAAGATTTTTACCGCATCGCCCACCAGACGATGTACCGGGCCATGCTGTCGCTGCGCGCCAGAGAGGAGCCGGTGGATCTGGTCACCGTGCTGGAAGAACTGAAACGACGGAACAAGCTGGACGATGTGGGCGGCGTGGGCTTTGTCACTTTGCTGGCTTCCATCGCTCCCACGGCAGCCAATGTGAAATGGCACGCCCAGATCGTGGCGGACAAGGCGATGCGGCGGCAGATGGCGGAAAGCTGCACCGAAATCGCCGCGATGGCTTATGAAGAAAACGGCGAGGATACGCGGCAGCTGCTGGATCTTATGGAGCAGCGCGTGCTTCGCATCGCCACGCACAATGCTGACAGAAGTTTTGTGCCCCTGCATGACGCGGTCAGCATCAACATGGACAACCTGAGCCGCCAGCTGGAAGAAAACGAAACGGTTACCGGGCTGGCCACCGGGTTCCCCCAGCTGGATGCCCTGACCGGGGGCCTGCAGCCGTCGGATTTTATTATCCTGGCGGCCCGCCCTTCCATGGGCAAAACGTCCCTGGGCCTGAACATTACGGAGAACGTGGCCCTTCGCGGGGCCAAAGAGGGAGAGGCGCCAAAACGGGTGGCCCTGTTCAGCCTGGAGATGAACTGTAACCAGCTGGTGCAGCGCATGCTGCGCACCGAAGCGGACGTGGATGCGGAGGACAAAATGGATGTGCTGAACCGATTGTGGCTGGCTTCGGACAAACTGGCCGGCGCCAGCGTGTTCATTGACGACACGCCCGGCCTGACGCTGCAGGAGCTGCGTTCCAAAACGCGCAAGCTGAAAGCCGAAGGCGGGCTGGATTTGATCGTCATCGACTACCTGCAGCTAATGCGCGGCCCCTTCCGGCGCAACGGCTTTGAAAACCGCCAGCA
The DNA here is from genome assembly GCF_056977735.1 of Succiniclasticum sp. Classification (NCBI taxonomy): domain Bacteria; kingdom Bacillati; phylum Bacillota; class Negativicutes; order Acidaminococcales; family Acidaminococcaceae; genus Succiniclasticum; species Succiniclasticum sp. Next base: position 20,383 of record NZ_DBMCWA010000002.1, on the reverse strand, counting down.
TGAAGTATCGGCCATCAGCCGGGGGCTGAAAGCGTTGGCCCGTGAGCTGAACGTGCCGCTGCTGGCCCTTTCCCAGTTAAGCCGCAGCGTGGAGAACAGGCAGGAAAAACGCCCAATGCTCAGCGACCTGCGCGAATCCGGTTCGCTGGAACAGGACGCGGACATCGTGATGTTTTTGTACCGGGAGGACTATTACAAACACGCGGGCGGCGGAAGCATCCAGCCCACGGAGCTGATCATCGCCAAACACCGCAACGGCCCCACCGGCAAGATCGATCTGTTCTTTAAAAGCGACTGCACTAAGTTCATCGGGCTCGATGAAGCGATGGCGGGATGAATGAGATGGGAAAAAAGTAAAACAGCATTCGGATGAAAACGAATGCTGTTTTTTGTAATTTGATACGAGGCTGCATTTTCGCCGTATTGTATTAGCGTTTTGCGGTAAATCAAAAGTTTCATGGAAAACTTTAAAAAAGCCGGACGTTGTTATACTTCCGGTGAGAAGATTATGACTTAACGTACTGCTACGCCAATAGACCTGGCAAGTTTGCGAATAGCTGACTCAGAAAGTTTGCTGACTCTTTTTATTGAGCACGTTTTTTATTGACCAGATAATCATATAACACAAAAAATTATTTCAAGCTCGTCGGACGTTATTCAGCAAACTGACTTCCCTAATCTCTTGTATCTCTTTCCGGGTCAGCAGTTTTTTCTCCACTAATGCTGTTGTCAGTTTGTCCAAAAATACACGGTTCTCTGCCAGAATCTTCTTGGCTTGTTGGTAATACTTGTTCATTTCTATTGATAAAATCTGTTCCTTTTTTCCCTTTACAGATTCTGAAGAGTCGGGCCCTGTGTAAGTATCAAAGCCAAAAGCGCATAAGTCATCCACAAGCCTGTCGATGATATGAAACGCCCTGCCCAAATCATTCGTGCAGCCAACATCTGTCTTTCCAAAAACCAATTCCGTCGCGGCTTTTCCTGCCAGTTTGCATAACACATCATGTTCCATCCGTGTTTTCGAATATTCACGCTCGTTCTTTCTGCAGACTTTCGTAATCCCGCGGCATTTACCCGCGTAACCCAGAACGGACACGAGAATAACGCTTCCCGGTTCCAGTTCTTCGGCAACAACAGCATGGCCGGCTTCGTGAACAGCATAGTCCTTAACAAATTGATATTCTTCCTGTGCAACACACTCCGGCCCGTCGAACAGCATGCGCAGGCAGGCCCGCAGCATATCCCGGTGACTGATTTTGTCTCTTCCGTCATAGCCGGCAAAAATACCTGCTTCATTCACTACCGCTTCCAGCGCTGCGCAGGAGTTCCCATCCATGATCTTTGCAATTTCAACTGCGTCCACATCACCCACGCTCTCTTTCCGGGATAGGTAATGCCTGACCACTTTTACAGCCTCTTCCCCTTTCGGGCAGTTCAGTTCGATAACCTTGTCGAAGCGGCCGGAACGGAGCAGGGATTCCGGAAAGCAGTCCCTGTCATTTGCCGTGGCAATGACAAATACGTCCGAGTCCCTGCAGGCATCAATACCGGCCTGTACGGCTACGTATTCCTCCGCATCCGGATGCTGGCTGTCTTCATTGGCAAATTTGTCCAGATCATCCAGAAAAACAATCGCCCGGTCTTCTGCTTTTGCTTCGGCAAAAACATCACAGATTACCCTGACCAGCTCGCCATCCGGTTTATCTTTTCTTACCGTGAATGATTTGCATCCGCTTTCCTCAATGAAACACTGTGCCATGAGCGACTTCCCCAGGCCCGGTTCGCCCCACAGCAGAATACCTCTTGGCATATGGACGCCCAGCCTGGCATACTTTTCAGGGTTTTTCACCACGTCGCATATGCGGATCAGTTCCGCTTTAATGTCTTCATATCCTACTACCTTGTCAAACTTACTCATACGTAATACTCCTCTCTGTAATGTACATTTTGTTGTTGTTCCTGCTTTTGCAGCTCAGTTTCTAAATGCATTATACAGAAAGCGATGTGCATTATTTTACACATAAAAATAGCGCCTGCCCGGTTAAATTGGCAGGCGCCGGGGACGTACATATTTTTCAGTTATATGTTTTAAGTTTTAAGAGCGTGTGCATTCATCAATAGTATCCATGATACTGGCTTCTGCGTTCGCAATATCTGCTTCAATTAATTCAAAATTCCCCTCCAGTTCCTTTACTACTTTTTGTTAATTATCTACTTTGCTTTCAGTTGATTTTGCAACTTTTTTAAGCGCCTTCATCTCTTTTTCAATGGAATCCAAGCGTTTTTGGATGGCATTAAATTGCTCTTCCATAAATTTTTTGTCTTCCTCTGTCATGATAAATCTCTCCTTAGCAATTGTTTGACATAATTATTGTACTGTATTTTTCTGTTGAACTCTATATTTTTGAATTTCCAGACCTGCTTTGCCCCTGACGAATTCCGGTTTTCCGTCCTTAACAATGATATAAACAGGAAGGCCAGTTGCTATATCAGGATCGTCATAAAGCGGTTTATATAAATCAAATTCTTTATATTTTCCTAAGTAGTTAACCGTAGCATAACCACTTCTTTGTGCAAATTTTAATACTTTTTCGTTTTTCATAAAGCACCCTTTACTGCTTGCACATTTCTATCCAAATCTTAATCGAAGGTGGTAATATTTTTTCGTATTGATGCGCGAATTTAACTATTTCTGATTTAGTGATGTAGGTAATTCCTTCCCTCGGCTCATCATATTCGTGTTCAGCAAAAAACAAGAATACACGTTTTCCTGCATTAACGTAATCCTGATAATATTCCGATGTGAATTTTTCACCACTACCTTGATAAGATACCTGACAAACCGCTGGTGGTAAACCTTCTTTACGTGGGAAGAATTCACATTCAATTTTAACAGTTGTACTTGATGGTGCAACAGAATTCTTGGATAAATAATAATCATATTTAATCTGAATGTAATCCATCACCAGTTCTTCCATATCAGCAGGCGGAAGCATTTTTATTAAGTTGAATTCAAAAGATGGGGTGGTTTCATATTTCTTGGTTCCTGTTAACTTGTTATAAAGGAACTTTGAGTATTCTATGCAGTTAGTGTCCAAAATAGTTTCAATTGTAGGGCTAAGGGGTCTTGTAAATCTCGCAATGATACCTCCAGGAATACTTGTATCAACTTTAATTAACTCTACAGTAGCCGTTGCACCAATATCTAAAGCAACATTGCATTCTGCCTTGGGTTCTGAAGTTACCCTGCACAAATAATAAATCCCATTCAAATCTCTAGTCCAAACAAGATCATCCTTCTTCAACCTTGCAAAACAGGCCAAGGGCCTTTTTGTCTTACCTTTTGGATTCTTTTCTTTATCTTGTTTATACGCTTCACTTAAATCATATCCATTCTTCAAATCAGAAAACTTACTATGTAAGTAAGACCACCCTATGGCAATTTTAGGCGATTCTGTATGCAAACAGAAATCAATTAATTTTTCTCTTATATTAGCATCTGTTTTTAAATGAATACGATATAGATTCATAACCAATGACCCCCTTAATCATAAACAATTAGTTTAAAGCATTAATTCAACTATTTACTTTATGTTTAACTAATCACAATATTTTTCCCACATCCCCTTAACACATTCCTTAATCTCTTCCCTCAACTCCGCCGGTTCCAGCACTTCCACATAGGGTCCGTACTGCAGCGCCCAAAATTTCATAGCGGATTTGTTGCACTTCACGTCAACCAGCATTTCCTCTTCAAACTCTTTGCGGATCTTGAAGTCTTTGCCAAACCAGTCCACCAGCTCATCCATCAGGTGCTTCTTCGCCATCATGCGCACGTTCACGCTTTTTCCGCTAAACATGTAGATGTGTTCCGCCATATGTTTCGGAAGCGAGAAGCCGTTTTTGAAATCCGTCACCTGGGATACTGGTTTGCGTCTTTCGTCCAGTATGCACACGGAAGTCATGCGGTCAATCCGGAAATGCGCAACATTATCATACTTGTCGTAGTTGCCGATCAGGTAATAGCGTCCGTTGTTGGCCACGATCTGATACGGGTTCACGATGTACGCTTCTTTCCTCTTGGGATGCAGCTGAAAGTCCGTTCCGTAGGTATTATAAACGAAGCTGACCTTCTTCCTTTTGTCGATAGCATCGTTCAGGGCATCCAGGGCGTACATGGTCTGCTTGTTGTCGGTGTGCTGCAGTTCCGGCAGGTTGCACACATGCTTCACCTTCGCCGAAAAATGCCGCCCGCCAAAGTCTTTCAGTTTGTTAATCAAGTCCCTGGCCCGTTTTTGGGAGATGCCTTTGGAAAACAACACGCTGTCGATCAGCAGGCGAAGTTCCGCGTTATCGAACTTCCGCTCCGCCAGGAACGCGCCCTTGTTGTTCGTCACAATATCGAAGCCCAGCTCTTTCAGCGCGTCGATGTTGTTCTTCACGGAGCGCCGGTCGCATTCCATTCCGTACTGCGCCCGCAGATGCCGGATGATTTCCTGCTGGGTCAGGTGATGATCCTCATCGGAATACTGTTCCAGAATATCCAGGATCAGCATATTCAGCATTTTTTTGTTTCCGGTTGCAAACATGATCTTTTCCTCTCACAATTATTTTATTAGTTTTTCGTCAAGCTTGTTTTTTCTTCCTGCTTGCAATTAAATAATTTCTATTCCTCTGACTCTTTGTACGCAGAGAACCATTCTTCAGCTTTGATTTCATACAGTATCGCCAGATCATCCCTGCCGCAGCTTCTTGCCCGTTCTGCCCATCTTTCGCATTCCGCCGCTTTGTGCAGATAGGTTAGATCATCCCATCCCATATCAAATTCATCATCGAAGAATGATTCCGGAAAATCATAGTTTTCCGGTTCCGGTTTATTATTTGCCGTCATCTCGACTCACCTCTCTTTGTTATCCTTCAGTTCTGCGTAAATTATATACAAGTCTATGTACATTTTTTTACACATAAAAAGCGCCTGCCTTTATTTCGGCAAACGCTGCGAAAGGATTGTGTGGTCTGTTATTTTTATGCAATAAACTTTCTGAGTAAAACTATAAATTCAAATTTAAAAATGGCTAATCAAAAAGCGATCTGCTATTTCCGCGTTTTTTTCTTTTCGGGCAAACCTGTCACCTCAGCAATTTCGGCTTCAGACATTCCCTTTTTGCGCAACGCTTCCGCAATTTCCTGCTTGGCAAGGGCCATGCCTTCCCTCTTACCTTCTTGCTTTCCTTCCTCCCGGGCTTCCTTTTTCAAAATACGTAAATCCATTTCCCAAGTCACGACGCGCTCCCTCCAATCTGTATCCCGTCTCACACGTTTCATCTCGTTATCGATTTCCTGCGTAAATTCATTTTGGATCTGACCGCTGTTCACATACTGCAAAAACGCCGCCAGTTCCGTATCGTCCGTCTTTTCCGCAGCCTTCGCGTTCAGGAAAATGTTCTCTGTCAAATCTCCCATCTCCAGTGATTCATCTTCCCTGCATCGATTCGTAAAATGATAAACCGGTAAACCTTTCCCATATGGGTCAAATGTACAGATAAATACTATGTAGGACTTGCGTAGTTCCGTATAATCCATCCCCCTGCGCAGCATGTCCATGCTGATCAGGCTCTGGTAATACCGGGTACGCAGCGGTAGTGAACGTTCTACCTTTTCTTCATCTTTATCCCGGTAAATCGTGCTGCCCTTTCCTGTCACTTGCATTTCCAGATCGATAACCGTTCCGTCAAGAACTTCCACATACACATCAAGCCGTATACTTTTGCTGCTGATCCGCGGACTGCTTGTATGGCGTTCCGCGACAATTTGCAAGATTTTCTTAATGGGTATGTGCAAAACCTTTTCTATCAGATACTGGCAACGTCTTTTGTTGTTCATTACCTCCAGGAATACGTAATTGTTGGCGAAGGTCAAAGAATCCCAATCAATTATTTCAAAGTCTTTCAAATTGGCACCTGTCTTTCCGACCGGCACGATCCTTCCGCAACTGTATTATAGCATAGTTTACAGGTGCATTCTATGAAGTTTTGATGAAGAGAAATAAAAAAAGCGCCTTGCTCTGTGTAAACATAGGGTAAATATGTTCTGCCACCTTTAAGACCACGTTTTTGCATCGGGATTCCAATTTGGTATCTCAATATTTCATCAGCAGTAAGCTGAAAACAGAAAGATTCAGGAAAACGTTTTATATTACGCTTCATAGCCCTGTTCAAATTACCGGTAGTCGTACCAAAGTATTCCGCTAGACCTCCCGATTTGATACGCCGGTTACAATATCCGGCATGCCGCCCCGGAAATCTTCCGATGAAATCAACATCGCAATGTCGTTTTCATCGGAAATTAAAACAAAACTTTTGTGCTGCCTAAATTATACTGAAACCGATGCGCATTTTTTACACATAAAAAGCGCCTGCCTTTGTTTCGGCAGACGCTGCGAAAGGATTGTGTGGTCTATTGGTTTTTCAACGCCTGCGCTGCCAGGAAATCTTCAAGATTCCAGCCTTTATCCAACATTTTGAAGAGGACCTTGCCGGTGTTGCATGCATCGTCATACGCAGTATGCCAAAGTCCTTCCGAGTCGGTCTCCAATGCTTCCGCGGCTGCTTTAAGGCCTGTGGTATAACTGTCATCTTTCCAGAGTCTGTAGGCCAGCGCCAGATCAAGGCAGTCCTCCCGGCGCACGGGGTTCTCAATGCCGTGACGCTGGCAGCCGATATCCAGGACTCTGAAATCTTCGTTGCCCCAGGTAACGAAATAGCAGTTCCCCGGTGTGAATAAAGCGGAAATCTGCGCGACCATTTCCGGGAATTCAATTGCGCTCTTCATTTCTTTTTCCGTAATCATGCAAAATTCATAGGCGTCTTTCGCCTGTTTCGGATAAAAATGCGGTTTTACAAACGCATGCATCCTGCCGGTCTCGGTTCCGGTGGAATCAAGCAAAACAGCGCCGGCCTCTATGATTTCATTGAAAAAGCCCCGGGGCCTTCCCACCGGTTTTTTGTAAAATGTAAATTCAAAGTCAATGACAAAGTAATTCATGGTTTCTTTACATCCTCTTCATTATATTTTTGACAATTTCTTCATCAAGTCCGGTCCTGCATCCTTCATCAGTGTTACACCAAAGCATATATTCTGCTATCCATAAATAATCATACCAGTGTTTTTCACGCTCAATACAATGGCGGAGATATCTTTTCAGGCTTCAATCCAGTATGAGGGCTTAAGTAATATTCCAATGCGATACCCGGGTTGGATGCGCAAACCATGTTAAGCAGTTCTTCCGCCTTCTCTTCCCGCTCTATAACCAAAACCAAAGGTCTCTCTGCGCCATAATCCACCCTGATTTTAAAAACCGGGATGCCTATACCACAGCATCCGTGCGGCCTATATGCCGACGGCTGGCTGCGCACACTTTTGATTTGGGAAATTGGAAGATACTTCCCTTCAAAGTAAATCGCGTTCCCTGAAACCTCATAGCGTTCAATCCGCTTGCTGTTTTTATGGTCTTGTTTTACATTTTCAATCTCTTTACCTGGAATAATGCAATTCCATTCCAAAAGTCCAAACAAAATTATTACCCCGTTTTCCGAATAAATGAAACGCCGATTAGCTATGGAAACACATTATTACATAAAGCTTACCGTCTGTTCGGCTACCGCTGCCGATAACACTTTACCGATCGCGTCGCGTATGACAAGCTCAGCCCTTGCATCCGCCCTTGTTTCCGTTTTATTGATGAGGACGAGGTGCCCTCCCCGGAAATAATCGATCAGCCCCGCAGCCGGATAGACCACCAGCGAGGTTCCGCCGACAATCAGGGTATCCGCCTCTTTGATAGCGTGAATCGCATTATACATAACTTCGGAATCCAGGCCTTCCTCGTAAAGGACCACGCCCGGACGGACGATCCCGCCGCAATCCTCGCAATATGGAATCGGTTTTTTTTCATCCCGCAGAACGTAATCTACGGAATAAATCTTGCCGCACTGTATGCACGGCCACCGGAGGATGGATCCATGAAGCTCGTACACTGTTTTTGAGCCTGCCATCTGATGCAGCCCATCAATGTTCTGCGTAACAACCGCTTTCAGGATGCCGCGCCGTTCCAGCTCGGCAAGCGCTTTATGTCCCGCGTTGGGCTGAACATTCCGGATGATACGGTGTTCCCGGTAAAAATCGAAAAACGCTTCCGTATGGTTCACGAAGAAACTGTGGGATGCCATCTCCTCCGGGCGGAATTCCTGATGCAACCGTTGGCTGTATATTCCGTTCGCGCTTCGAAAATCCGGCACCCCGGACTCCGTGGACATCCCTGCGCCACCGAAAAAGACGAGGTTCCTGCTTTCACTGAGAATCCGCACAAGCGCTTCTATGTTGTTCATCACAAATGTCTCTCCTTAGTTTTCCTGTTTCATATTTCGGACAAAATTACAAAAATCATAAGTCTTTCATTCGTTACTCGAAAGCTGCCATGTAAATCTACAGTAACCAGACCCATTTATATTCGCCATCAGTGTCACTTTTACCTTCTGCCCCCATGGCATACCATCACAATCCCCACGTACATCATCGCGATACTTACGCCTCATTGAACCTACTTTACATGCTTTCACGGCGGCTATTGATGTTACTTTGTCACCTGCATGCAATTTCATCATCATAACGCCCTGCGTTACGCGATGATACTTTCTATTTTTGAACCGTTCCGTATTTCTTTTCAAATTCATGCACAATCTTCAGAAGGTCATCATCCAAAAATGCTAACGCACGTTCCAAAATAGTAGACGGTATGCCATAATACGCTTCAGCCATACTGCCGGTAATGGATCCTATGGTATCGCTGTCCCCGCCAATGGAAATGGCATTGCGGATCGCATCTTCAAAACCGGTGGACTCGTAAAACGCTTCAAAGGCCTGAGGCACGCTGCCCTGGCATGTTACGTCAAACTGGTAGGTTGGCCGGATTTGGTCTAAGGTAAAATTGATTTTGTAATATTTATTTTCAATGTGTTCCCTGATCGCTGCCAAACTTTTGCCGCTCCTTGCCATAAAGATCGCCACTGTCACAGCTTCAGCTGCTTTCATCCCTTCCCTATGGTTATGGGTGACTTTGGTAACGGCCCGTGACATGGAAATTGCTTCTTCCATCGTTTTGGCCGCATACCCGCAGGGACTGACCCGCATGGCTGCGCCGTTGCCAAAACTGTGATACGGTTTCGGATTCTTTTCAAAAAGCCAGTCGTAAAAATTTCCGCCGTATCCGGCTAGCGGGTAGCGTCGGCCAAGTTTCTGCATACATGTTACGGTTTCCTGCTCCAGTTTTGCTAAATCACCATTGCTGGCCAAAATTGCCCTGGCGATTGCCAGTGTCATGATACTGTCGTCTGTGGGATGACAGTCTTCGTTGAACAATTCGAATTGTTTTGATTTTATATTGTCCCATTCAAACCGGGAGCCTGCAATATCACCGATAATGGCGCCTAACATAGTAGTATACCTCCATTTCTTTTACTTATATTATATATTATATATCAATTTCACAAAAAATGGTCGCTTGCCGGGCGACAACTGAAACAACTGTCTTGCATGAATTTTTGCTGCAATAACTTTATCATTTAGGTTTTCACTTCAATCTGCCTTCCGCAACTTTCAAAAATTCCTGCAGACAGTATTTAACTTCTTCAAAGGTTTCTCTCTTCTTTCCATTATTTTCATCCATGTACAGGCTGCGGTTCACTTCAACCATCAGGCTCTGCACCCGCTTGTCCTGTAAGGAATAGAAAGGTTCCGGTACCATGGTTCCGGCAAAGGGCGTGTTCACGGCCACATCGAATCCGGCTTTAGTAAAAAATTATATCCAGCAGATCGTCCGGGGTAAAAACAGGATCTGATCCCAGGCATATCTCCGGACGTTTTCGTCTCAGGCTTTCGTTTTTCTCATACGGCAGCGCCGATGCCGAAAAGGAATGTCCGTCAATAAGCAGCGCCTTGTTAAAAAGTGTGAGCTGGCGCTGCACAGCATCTGCCAACTTGCTGTGGTGCTGCTGATAGATTTTCAGCGCTTTGCCGTAAGCCCGTAACCCTGCCGATGAAGAAAGCGGACTGCGTTTTAGCAAGCTGCCGTCTGACATACGCGTGTAATACATGCCCATGCCTTGCTGCCACATCATTTCCTCTTCCGGATCGAGGAACCGTTCCGGGTCGCACACCAGCCGGCTGAATTGATGAACGATAGCAAGGCAGCCCGGGCAGCCAAACAGTTCATCCGTGTACCAGTCGGTCATGCACAGCAGTTCACTGTGCAGTTTTTCTTTTTCCGGCAAAAACTCCTGTTGAAAGATTTTTGGGATGTTCGTACTGCTGTGGGGAATGTGGACGATGACCCGCGGCTGTTCCGCTGTTTTTCCAAACGCGGGCAAGCAGGTTTTACATTTTTGTAACGCTGCCGAAACAAGTTTGATAGATTTCATTTTCTTTCGCCTCCTGTCTGCGATCATAAAGAGGCAAAAGAAAAAGCCCATCGGCATGATGGGCTGTTATTTCAACTTCCCATCATACAAGCTTTAGCACCTTAGCCCTTCCGGCCAGGTTGCTGTGCGGTCACCGAGCTTGTCTCTCGCGCACTCTCTATGGTCAATTGGTATCCGTTTCCGGATTTCATATTAAAGTTTTGGCAGTTCTCACTGCATGTATATTATACTACAAATTGGGTGGAATTTTCTCTCCGTCTCAATACGTCAGCATGTATTTTTTATTGAAAAGTTCCGGTTCATCACGGAAGGAGATATCGACCGGCAGCGGTCTGGAACCGTCATGGAAGTCCCCGCTCCGGAAATGAACCGTCACGCCCTCCGTGGTCATGACCCAGGGCAGGAATTCCATGTCCGCATCTTCATTGATCTTGCTCAGAATCATTCTTTTCGGCCTGTCACCCAGGACTCTTCTGCCGTATTTCTTTGTCAGCCTTGCCAACAGCGTATCGGCCAGTTCTTCCTTCGAGAGTTTGAACACGTCCAGGCTGCTTAATTTTTTTCCTGTTTTTGCATCATAGTTCAGGCCTTCATAGCCCCATCGTTCTCCGGCAAGATCCAGGTGGAACGACTGTTCCAGAAGACTCAGCACCCTTGCGTCATCGCGTTGCAGCTTCACGAAAACGAGCCAGCGGCTGTTGCGGATGTCCCGGTGCCCTTTGGCGGCGAGCTCTTTCGATTCCCGCATGTCCTTATCGAAGAAGGAGCGGAGCTGGTCACTCTCTTTTTTGAGCGATGCGATCAGGTGCCCATGGGAATCGTCTTTGGAAGAAAAGACAGGCCACTGGACCTTCAGTATAAGCCCGTCCTTATCCGTCACATCAATGACGCTGTCTTTCACCCGCAGCCATTTGGAAGCGCTTACGTCAGACCGGAATTCCGGCTGGGCAGCCGCTGCCATGCTGCAGATCATCAGAAATAACACGACGAGGATACCGGTAAGTTTTTTCATTCCATACACCTCCTGTGAATCTCAAAGATTTGTTTAATCAGTGTTTCTAATTATGTCATCGTCTCTTTGCCGGTCCAGCAATTCTTTTCTTAACCAGCGTTCCATAATTTAACTTCTCTTAATAAATTCAGTCTTTCTATAACGGCTATTTAAATTATATCACATAACCAATTCATATTTAAAAAATATTCCCCCTCTTTAGTGGCAGCCGTCCGTTAAGAGAAACTATCTAAATTTATCGCCTTTATATAAAATCGCGTAATAAAGTGCGGTATTAAGAGAATGATAATTCGGCAATTGAATATTTTTGCGTAAAAATAAAATAAGTGCTTGACGGGTTCGTGGCATTGTGGTACAATACCAATGTGTTCGAACCCAAAAAGCCAACTGGAAGACTTCGGATCAGGTTACACCGAACGCTTCAAATTATGTTTCTGCACCCGGCAACGGTCCGGGTGGATACGCAACCGATAGTTTTAATTCGACCATTCCTGTCAGAGATGTAAGTTTGGAGTTTGCCGGCGCAGCCTGATCCGGAGTTTTTTGTCCCCCAAAAAGCCCGGCAGCCGTATCGACGGGCAGGGGCAAAGGCTCACTGTATAAAAACCACAACCGCCCTCAGACCTTATCCCGGCAACGGAAGACCTCATCGAATTCGGGTACATCCCCGAACTGGTAGGCCGCATCACCCTCCGCTGCCGGTACAACCCCATCACCGCGGAAATCCTCTACAACATCCTCCGGGATTCCGACATCTCCCCGTCTAAAGAATTCCAGAAAATGTTCCGCCGGACCCAAAACAACCTTGAATATACCAACAACGCCCTCATGGAAATCGCAAAACAGGCGGAAAAACTCCGGACAGGTGTCCGTGGCCTTCGCAACATCATCGGGGACATCGCCTACCCGATTTACTACGAACTTTCCGGCAAGACAAACCAGCGGGTACTTATTACCCGGCAGACAGTAAACGGGGAAGCGCCTGCCATGGTCCGGCCCTTCTCCTGCGAAAGCGAACCACCGGTGGAATCCACCCGGCCCGGACATCGCTTCTCAGACAGGAGGGAAAACTATACCCGCCGCGGCAAAAAGGCCACGTAACGGTCTTACCCCACCTCATAAAAACACAGCGCCTTTCAATGCGACAGGCGCTGTTAATTTTTATCTCCTGCTTCCCCATAACGTCCCGGCTGTGATCCACCGCATCGTTACAAAAGCACTTCCTTGTTATCCAGAATGGCTTTGCCTGCAGTGCAGGCCGGGCAAAAGCAGATCTTGCCCCCTTCTGCCTTAACTTTTCTCGCGGTTTCCGCCATGTTCGCCGCAGTCTCTGCGCCAAAAATTTCTTTTGCCGCATCAGAGCTGAAAAACGCCAGCGTATTATCTATGCTCTGTACGTCTTCTTCCAGTTCAGCAATTAAATTTTTCCCTGCATCTTTTTCGTCCGCTGTATCCAGCGCCGCCAGATATTTTTGCGCCGCGTCTTTTAATTCCGGGCAGCAGCTGGGCGCCGCCAACACTTCTTTCACTTTCTCCACAATAAAATCGCGATTTGCGTTTGCCATAATGGTATCCTCCTTCGGTTCACAATAAAATATTCAGATTGATCGATTGCCTGACAAACAACTCAGCGGGATTCCGTTCCGCTCTACTCCGTCAGCGAAAATTCCTTACTCTTTCAACGTAAATTTCCAGCTGCAGCAGCAGGTTTCGTCCGTAATCTCCGGGTAACAGCTGACACACTCGCAGGTGATGCGGTCGTCAATAGCCCGGGCGAATTCCCCGTATTCCACGATCCCCACGGCCTTACAGGGATGGAACTCCATGCCCTTGCGTTTCCTCGCCGTCTGCACGCGGCAGTCCACCATGCGGTACAACAACGTGTTCCCTTCGATGCGGATCTCGTCGTCGTTAATGTTGGCATAGAACCGGAGGGACAACGCCTTTGCCAGCCCCTCCAGACCGGGCCGTTCCGGCAGGCGCAAAAACTTTTTCAGTTTCAGGGCTTCCACGACCGTAAACTTCTTCCAGATTTCCACATCGTGGTACATGGCCTCTTCCATGCCGTGCTTCTTCTCCACGGACTGGAACCAGATGCCGTCCGCAGCCAGCCAGTTTTTGGAATAAATCTCCAAAAGTTCGGTCAGCTGTTCCCGCGTCAGATCGTCCAATGCTTTGTTATGGCTCATGTCGTTTCCTTTACATTTGCTTCTTTCAGACTTTTAACAGCTCTCTCTGACATAACGTTGGAAGATTTTATTTTTTCGCCAACGCCGCGCCTTCCTTAAAGGCCTGGCCCACTTTCTCACCGCACACATAATACCCGTGCCGGAACGTGTCATAGATCAGCGCGTTCAGTTTCGTCACATCCACTTTACCGTTTTCATCCAGGATCCGCTCGTCCGCCGCCGTATTCACGATCTGCCCGACCACGCAGAAAAAACTATCCTTCTTCAGCACATCGGCCAGCTCGCACTCCATGACCAGCGGGAACTCTTCAATAACAGGCGCGTTGACATGTTTGCTCTTCACCGCGGTATAACCCGAACGGGCAAATTTGTCCGGCACCTTGTGGCCGGAGACCGTGCCAAAGTAATCCGCCCCGACCATATGGGCCTGATCTGCCAGCGCTACGGTGAACGCTTTCGTTTTCAAAATGTTCTCCGAAGTCTTGTGGCCTTCGTCCAAAAAGAGCGCAATCTTTTTATAATCACAGATCTGCCCCCAGGCCGCGTTCATCACATCCACCGTGCCGTTCTCATCATACGTCGCGATTATCAGCACCGGCATCGGGAATACTGCTTCCATCACGCCTAAATCTTTTTTCATAATATCAGTCATCCTTTCCTGTTAACAAATATTTACCGCTTATCCTAATTATAAAAGAAATTTCGGGAAAATTAAATTGTTTTTTTCCGTCAGCAGCTCATTATCACGGCAGAACTTTTTACGGTAATACTTTCCCAGCATAGTTAAATATTTTTACGGCAAATTTTCTTTTCATTTCACGGAATTTCCTATATAATTAATACAGGCAATCACTCTGCCCGGTGCAGATTCAATCATTTTTTATCCAGGAGGTTCTTTATTATGAAAACACGTCTGATTGCACTCGTTACCCTGTTCCTGATGCTCTTTTGCGGCTCCGCTTTTGCCGACGTTTCCGGCGGCAGCATTACCAGGCTGCGCAACACCAGTGACGGTCAGAAAATCGTTATCTTCACCCAGGAAGGTTACTCTGTGGCAAGCGTTGTGGAATTTGTGGCCAATAAACCCATGGAAGAACGCAACGTAATCGAATCCATCAACGGCTATCTCACACAGCCCGGCAGAGTGCGGATTCTGGACGAACACACCCACTCCGCCGATAACTACATTGATATCGAATACACCCATCTGACGGAAGAAGCCGCCAACCGCTGGCTGTCAAACAAAGGACAGTTCGGCGCCGTGCAGGTCGGCAGCATTACTAAAATGCGCAACACCAGGGATGGTCTGAAAATGGTCATCTTCACCCAGGAAGGTTACTCCGTGGCAAGCGTTCTGGAATTTGTGGCCGACAAACCCATGGAAGCCAGCAACGCCATCGAAGCGGTTAACGGATTCCTCACCGATACCGGCAAAGTAAGGATTCTGGACGAATACACCCACTCTGCCGACAACTACATTGATATCGAAGCCGCTTACCTTTCCGAAGAAACTGCCAACCGCTGGCTGGCGAACGGCGGCCACTTCTAATCCACAGCGCGTTGGAGTTCGCAAAAATTACTGTCACAACATAAAAAATCAGGGCACGCTGCCGTTGTAAAACGAAAGCGGCCCTGTTTTTTTGTGCTGATTTTTTACAAAATAAAAGCGGTAACTTTCGGCCAACTATTCAAAGTTACCGCTATAATGCAGAGTTAACTAAAGAACTGCTGCTTAAAACGTAATGACTTCCGGTTTTTCCGTAAAGGAAGAGAACGTTGCCACCGCATTTTTGAAATACAGCACCTGGGTGTTGTCGTCGTCAGCGCTGTACATATTTTTCAGAGTGGGGAACTTCTCCAGCATGGCAGCTTTCACATCGCGGCTGTCATCATTCACCAGCTCGCCGGCGACGCGGAGCCATTTCCCGCCGTTGAACGCGCAGATCTCCACTTTCGGATTCGCAGCAATCTGTTTGGAAACATCCTTTACCTTGCCGGTCTGGATATAGAGTTTGCCGCCATACAGCAGCGAAGTACCGAAGGGGCGGCAACGGGGCTGGTCCCCCTCCACCGTTGCAAGATAGTACACATGAGCTTCATCGAGGAACTGACATACTTTTTCAATACCTCCTGAATTAAAAGTTAACGCCAGTTGTATCGACTATGTAATGAAATATTCATTACATCAACGATATTTCATTTAGGCTTCTCTTTTATTCGTTTACGCATTAACCGCAATCAATTTCTCTCTTACAGCTTCTTCAATAAAACTGTTCAAACTTTGTTGTTGGGAAATAGCATAAATGGCAGCACGTTTATGAAGTTCGCTGCCAAGGCGGACATTCAGGCTTCCCTTATATGCAGCTTCCGGGGCCTGACCCTCTTTTTCGCAAAAGTCAAGGTAATCATCAACAGCGCCATGAAAATCGGCAATTAATTCAGCTGCGTTAGTTCCTTCATAAGAAATCAGAGAGCGGATTCCCTGCACCTTTCCAAAAAACACCCTGTCGTTCTCGGAAAATTCTATGCTGCCTACATAACCCTTGTATTCCATCGTGTTTTTCATAACAAGCCCTCCTGTTCCAACTGCTCGATAAGTTGTTTTATCTGATACTCTAAAAGTTCTTTGCGCGGGTGTGGTTTATGAAGCAAAATTTTTGTTTTATAAATATCGCTCACAAACATGATGCGTGATCCACTTGTTTTCCTTTATTGCTTCTGTAGTATGAAAAATAACCAAGCAAAGTTTCTGCTTCATTAAATGTAAACGACTTCGGGTTTGCTTTCAATTTTGCAATAAGCTTTTCCTTTTGTCCCAAACTGAGTTACCTCCCTGCTTATACTGTATCACACAAAGGATAAAAACGCAACTAAAAATAGTCGCAAAATGTGTTTTAAAACAGAGGGGTTCTCATCCTTTCTTTGTCTGCCCGGAAAAAACGCGCTACAATCATTTACCCACAAGATTCCAACAAAAAATCAGCCGCTTTCCAGTAGTCTTTGTACCGGAACGCGGCTGTAGTTTTTTATTTACAGCATAAATGACAGAACTGACAATTCGCAACCTGCCTGAAACATGGCAGCGCTGTTCTTATATTATTTTATATGCTTTTCCCCCTCACATCCACCGGAACAGCAGTTCCGACGGAAGCAGGAACAAATAGGGAGCTGTCACTACTGCCAGCCACAAAGCCGATTTGCGGCCCTGTTCTTCTGACAGCCCGGCGCGTTTTAAAATGAATAGGTCGAACCGGTAAATGCAATACGCCGCCAGAAGGACCGAGCAAACCACAATAAGAAGCGCTGCAAAACTTTCAAAGGGATTGAGACCGAGCCCGTGGCTGATTGGCCTCAATGAATCCAGTTTATGGGAGCTCGAAATGTTCCTCCTCTATACTAGTCACAGGATGCGAATCAGCCATGTCGATATCAACACCAGAAACAACTGCGGCTTTAAAATCGGAGTGATTTCCCATGACTATATATTGGACAGCAATATATTCAATAATTCCTTCATATGGGTCAAGAGGCATTGTTTCAAATGGTTTTTCAATATCGACTCCCATCCCTGTTAAATAATCTGACAGTATAGGATATGTTTTCTTAATCTCTAAACAATAGTTTCTGCAATAATCACAGGAACAAAGACTGTTTTTATTTAGTTTTTTATAATAATTCTCTGTTTTTACAATATCCATAGCAATCTCTCATAAACCAGAATTTGTACGTTGCAAATGCTTAATAAATCAGCCTGACAAACTCCGATTTGTATAATTAACTTTGATTTATTTAATTATAACAAAACAGCCGCAGAAAAATCTACGGCTGTTGGAAAAATGGAATTTTGTTTCATCAGTCTCTAATAACGTCAAAGAGAGGCCCGTTTTCGTATCTGCCTCTATCGATTTGCCTTGTAAGCAGCGATGCGCTTTGCCACGTTGTCCTTGATGTTGTTGAAGTAGAACGAGTAGTCGTCTGCGTGCCGACCGTCCGGCCCAAAGTATATGGCTGCCACCTTGGCGACGTCCTCGGGCATTTCCTCGGGTTTGGCGTTCGTCACCACCACGCCACGTTCGGGAAACACTTGCGCGTCCGCGCCGAAATCACCAATCTCCAGCTGGCCGGTTTTCTCGTTCGGCATATACGAACCCAGATTCATGCTCGTTGGTGCGTATGTGTTGTCCAGCTTCCAGTTCAGCGGATTGATACTGATTGCGTTCGGCAGCAGCACGGCGGTCTTTGCATTTTGTTCCATATTCTTCCTGCCCTCGGTGTTCCAGCTGACAATGACCCCCGTGTCGGTCTCGCCCGCCGCAAATTTCATGTGCGGGTTGGCTTTCAGGTCGTCCTTCGTAATGGAGTAGCCTATGACGTAAGCCGCAATCATGCGCTTATAATAGTCGGGGTGCTCCTTGAAGTATTTCTTCAGCACAAGGCGAATGATGGCCGAACCCTGGCTGTGTCCCGCGATGATGAAAGGGCGGCCGTTGTTGAAGTGCTCGAAGTAGTAGTTGAGCGCAGAGGTGATGTCTTCGTAGGGCATCCCGGAAAGCGCTGCGTCAATGTTCCCGTTCTTCTTCCAGACGTCCCCCGCGTACTGCATACCGGCCTGGCGATAGTAGGGAACGAACACGTTGGTAGAATCTGCATACGCGGTTGCGTGCAGCAGATATTCGGTCGCAACGCCCTCCCGCATCTCGGCGTTGTCCAGCGTCGCGTAATCGGGAACGCCCTCTGCCAGACTCCCCATGATGTATTCCGTTGCGTAGACGTAGAACGTATCCACATCCCTGGTAATTTCGGGGATCTGATACCAGCAGTCCTTCTGCGAATAGTCGGTCACTTTCCCCGTGTCGGCGGGCGCTGCCGTTTTTGCCTCCGACGCGCCGGCACAGACCGTCATGCCAAAGCCCAAAGCTGCCGTCATTGCCAATGCTAACATTATCTTTTTCATTTTTCCGCTCCTTTCATTTTTGCGATGTATTTAATTCGAAATCTGAATCAATTTTATTTCATATACCGGCTTGCGAAATCAGCAATTTCATCCAGTGAATCAATGCTGTCCTGCATTTCGGGAAGAAGCAGCGCAAAATCATGGGACATGCCGGATGTCATTTATGGCGCTCATTACGGTCACAGTGTTCCTGCCGAAACGCTGGATGCTTTTCACCACCACGATCTTTATCCTCCCCGCTTTCTGGAGTTTCAGCTCTTTCAACCATTCCGGAATCTTAGCAATCCTTTTTACCTTCGGCGTGTCCATCTTATCACCCTCTCGTTTTTGACTACACTTCATTATATCACGGCCTGTCAAAAACGAGACAAAAAAAGCGTTCTGACAAAGCTGATTGCCAGAACGCGTTTTATGGATTTAATATTTGCTCCCCGTTTCCTATATTTTTAATATGAAAATTTGTTTTCCAGGAATTCTATTATTTTCGAATGGATTCCAAACACATCCCACAATGGGCGGTTCATTGTTTTTGCTACATCTTCCCATCTCTCTGAATTCAGATATCTTAAACTTAACACAGTTCTCATTTCAGAATTCGGCATCATTTTCATCAAGCATAAAAGGTCACGTTTTTGTCCCAATAACTTATCAATATTCTCTTTAATATCGTTTTGCAAATCTTGCATTAATTCCCTGCTAATTCCTTGAACAGCTTTTACTTTTTTACCTCCGAAAATCCTTTCTTCCAATTCGTTTAAATGGCTGGATTGTTCCTCAAGACTTTTGATGCGGGTATCAATATAGCTGCTCGTCGCTAAAAATCTCCAGGTTTCGTATGCCTGTACTTGCTTCTCACCGTTCATGAATATTAACTTTTGGCTTATCTAATTTTGCATGTTTTGTCTAATACTGTGTTTTTATTATATCAAATAATATTAATTACGAAAAATAACAAAAACCGAAATTTATAAACAATGTTTACGAATTTCGGTTTTTATAAACTTCTATCTTCTCAAATACGCTTCAAGGGGACCTGGCATGGCAGCATCCATTAAACCGACAAACTCATCCAAAGGAATCGGTTCTCCTTCCACAAACCATTCGTTAACGGTTCGTGCTATCGCCCGGAAATAAAACCGTAAACAAAACTGGATGTCCGATGGAAGTTCCATCCCCCCATTGTCTTCCCGAAGCCGGTTTTTCATCAATGCAAGCGCGTACTCCATCGTTTTATTGCTGAAAGAATCCTGTCCTGCGGTATTTTTAAACACATTTGCATAAAACGAAGGATGTTCCAGTAACGGTGTACAAAGAGCCCTCAAAAGCTGAGGCCATGTATAGATAATGTTCTTTTCCGCAAATAACGCCTCCGCTTTACGATTATATATCCAGGCCAGCAGCTGATACTTATCCTGAAAATAATGATAAAAGGTGGTGGATGTCAGACCGCAGTTCTGCACAATCTCTTTCACCGTAATCTTTTCTACAGTTTTATTCCTGGCAAGCTCTATAATGGAAGCCGCCAGTAATTCTTTAGTTGTCTGCCGGACGATCATGCTCGCTTTTCTCCCTTCAAGAAGAATCGTATATGAATCCCTCTGAGCTAAATTTTAATTTATCGACATCTGACAGCATGCAATGCCCTGAGAGCATCCACGACATGCTGACCCCAATGAGAGTTAAAACTAAGTTTCCACTCAAAGACAGCATTTCCAACTCGACCCGCTTCATATTCTTTCATACCGTTTCTTAA